>NZ_JBVHTO010000017.1:92924-241518 GCF_055565855.1 Streptomyces sp. NPDC028308 | reverse complement strand
CGCGTCAAGGAACGCGAACTCCAGGGCTACACCTACGAAGCCGCCGACGCCTCCTTCGAACTCCTCCTGCGCGAAGAGGTGGAGGGCCGCGCCCGCACGTACTTCGAGGTCGAGTCCTGGCGCGCCATCGTGGAGGACCGCCCGGACGGCACCCACGCCAACGAGGCGACCGTGAAGCTCTTCGCCAAGGGCGAGCGCATCGTCGCGACGGCCGAGGGCAACGGCCCCGTCAACGCCCTCGACCGGGCCCTGCGGGTCGCCCTGGAGAAGATCTACCCCCAGCTCGCCCAGCTGGAGCTGGTCGACTACAAGGTCCGCATCCTGGAGGGCAAGCACGGCACGTCCTCCACCACCCGCGTCCTCATCTCCACGTCCGACGGCACGGGCGAATGGTCCACGGTCGGCGTCGCGGAGAACGTCATCGCCGCCTCCTGGCAGGCCCTGGAGGACGCGTACACGTACGGGCTGCTGCGCGCGGGTGTGGAACCGGCGGCCTGACCCCGGACGCCGGGCGGGCCGGGATGCCCGGCCCGCCCGGCGCGGGGACGCCGAGGCCGGCTCCACCCCGGCGTCCGCTACTGCAGACGCCACTTCTGGTTCGTCGCGCCCGTGCAGGTCCAGATCTGGATCCTCGTGCCATTGGCCGACGAATTGTCCGTCACGTCAAGGCACTTGTCGGCCGCCGTGTTCACCACGTCGCCGGTGGAGGCGTTGTACGACCAGCGCTGGGCCCCCGTGCCGTTGCAGTCGTAGAGCTGCACCTTGGCGCCGTCGGCGGTCGACGCCGAGGTGACGTCCAGGCACTTGCCGAGCGCCTGGACCGAGCCGTCGGCCTTCACCGTCCAGCGCTGGGCGGCCGAGCCGTTGCAGTCCTGGAGCTGGACGGCGGTACCGTTCGCGGAGGAACCGCCCGCCACGTCGAGGCACTTGCCCGCGAGCCCCACGAAGGTGCCCGTCCGGTCGCCGCCCCCGGCCTGCGTGCCGGACCAGGTGAACGTCGCCGACGTCTTGCCCGGCAGCGAGTAAGTGGCGTGCTGTGAACCCCAGTTGAGGGTCACCGTCTTCGCCGAGGACGCGTCGTTGTACGCGATCAGGGCCTTGGAGCCGTCCGGGTTGCGCCAGGCCACGTTCGGCACCGAAGCGCTCGCCGTGGACGCGATCCGCTGCGCGCCCGGCCGGACGAACTTCGTCAGGTGGCCCATCGTGTAGTACTCGACCGTGTAGTCGACCTGCCCGCTCTGCCCGTCGCCGTTGTGGACGGTGATCAGCCCCGAGCAGGTGCCGCAGCCGCCGTTGTGCGGACCCCGGTTCTGGTCCACGGCCAGCGACCACTTGGTCACCGACTTCGCCCAGTTCCGCGTGTAGTTGACGATGTCGAGCATGTCCTCGCGCTGCTGGTTGGCGATCCAGGTCCCGCCCGAGTGCTCGGTGCCGAAGGCGTCCAGTGACGGGTACTGGTTGTGCACGGCGGTCTGCTTGGCCACGTCGCCGCCGTAGCCGTGCCAGGCGATCCCGCCGAAGTTCGGGTGCGAACGGACCGCCGCGTCGTCCACCGTCTGGGCCGCGTAGGAGTCGTAGACGTCCCAGTTCCAGTCGTGCGCCAGCACCTTCGTGGACAGACCCGCCGCCTGGAGCTTGGGCAGGAGCTCGCTCTTGGTGAAGTAGGCGAGCCCGGAGGCGTTCCAGCTCATCGAGGGGTAACCGGCGCAGCACGTCGGCTCGTTCTGCGCGGTGACGTACGCGACCGGGATCCCCTGGTCGCGGTAGGCCTGGAGGTACTTCACGAAGTACGAGGCGTACGCGCCGTAGTTCTCCGCCTTCAGCCAGCCGCCGTTGAGCTGCCCGCTGTCCTTCATCCAGGCGGGCGCGGTCCACGGCGAGGCCATCACGGTCAGCGCCGGATTCAGATGGCGGGCCTGCTTCGTCAGCGGCACCACGTCGGCCAGGTCGTGTGCGATCGAGAACTCGGACAGGTCCGCGTCGGTCTGCCCGGCCGGCACGTCGTCGTAGGTGTAGCCGTAGCGGGCGAGGTCGGAGGCGCCCATGGGATTGCGCAGGAACGACAGCCCGATGCCGTCGGTGGGGGAGAACAGCTTGCGCATCGTCGCGTCCCGGGTGCTCTGCGAGAGGGCCCCGCTGCTGTTCATCAGCCAGGCCGCGGTGTCCGTGAAGGAGGCGCCTCCGCCGGTGAACGTCTGGTAGCGGGTGTTCTCGTCCACGGTGATGTTCTCGCCGCTTCCGCCGCTGCCCGCCTGGAAGGCGAAGGGCGTCTGCGCCTGCAGGCCGCGGGTGACATGGCGGCCGCCGGTGTCGTCCGTGGTGGTCAGGTAGGCGGTGACCTGCTCACCGGCGGCGTGCGCCGGCGCGGTGGCGACGGCGGTGAGGCCGGCGGTGGTGAGCAGCCCGGCGACGAGCAGCCGGGCCGCCCGGGTCGTTCTCCTCGTGGAGCGTGCGGTGTGCATGGTGCGCCGCCCTTCTGGGGGTGGGGGAGTGGGGCGTGCGACCCGTGAGTATTTGACGGCTGCCAGGGCTCGTCAAGGGGTTGCGCGTTCACAAGCCGAAGCGACAACGGCCCTGATCCGGACGGGACTTGCCCGTGTACCGGTTCTGGCGTGAAGTCTTGACGGCTCGGCGGGGCGCCAGTTAACTCACGCCGTGATCTAAGCCGTAAGAGGAACCTGATCGTCTCCGAGGAACGTGAGAGCCGAGAGGAAGCCCATGGGAAGGCTCGACCGGATGTCCGCGCGAAGAACCGCCCTGCTCGCCTGTGCCGCTCTGCTCACCGGACTGCTCCCGCTCACCGCGGCGGGGGCGGCCGCGGGCGCCGACGAACCGGCGCCCGTGCCCGTCGACACCTTCGAGGGCGAGGTCCCGTTCGCGAATCCGCCCGCCGAGGGCCTCTTCCCCTGGGGCGGCGACGCCGACGACCCGCCGCGGCTCGCCCTGACCGCCCGCGACGACGCCCCCCAGGGCGCCAAGGTCCTCACCGGCGGATACGACATCAGCGGATACGGCGGCTTCACCCACGACTTCGCCTTCGACAGCCCCGCCCACGACTGGTCGGCCCACAAGGGCATCCGGTTCTGGTGGGAGGGCCGGAACAACGGCAAGAAGATCAGCTTCGAGATCAAGGACGGCGGCGCCAACGGCGAGGCCTCCGAGCTGTGGACGACGTCCTTCACGGACGACTTCACCGGCTGGAAGCAGATCGAGATCCCCTTCACCGACTTCACCTATCGCACGGACTACCAGCCCGTCGGCGGTATCGACCAGGTCCTCGGCCTCACCGGCATGTGGGGGTACGCGCTCACCCTGCCGACCGGCGTCAAGGGCGACTTCGCCATGGACGGCGTCGAGCTGTACGGCAAGGGCGCCCAGTCCCTGCGGGCGAGCGTGGTCACCGACGCCGCCGTGCACACGGTCAAGGAAGGCGCCGCGGCCGACGTACGGATCTCCGTCGCCACCACCGGCTCCGTCCCGATCGACGAACCGGTCACCGTCGCCTACGAGACGGCCGGCGGCACCGCCGAGGCCGGCACCGACTACACCCGGGTCGCGGGTGAACTCACCTTCCCCGCGGGCACCGCCTCCGGCACCTCGCGCACGGTACGCGTCCCCACGCTCAAGGACCGGTCCGCCGAATCCGCCGAGACCGTCCCGCTCAAGCTGACCGTCACCGGCGCCAGGGCCCCCGCCGAGAACCCGCAGGTGGTGATCGACGCCCACGGACTGCCGTACCTGGACGCGAAGCTCCCCGTGAAGAAGCGGGTCGCCGACCTCGTCTCCCGGCTGTCCCTGGAGGAGAAGGCCGGGCAGATGACCCAGGCCGAGCGCGGCGCGCTCGGCACGCCCGGCGACATCGCCGCGTACGACCTCGGCTCGCTGCTCTCCGGCGGCGGCTCCACCCCGACCCCGAACGTGCCCGAGGCCTGGTCGAGGATGATCGACGCCTTCCAGCTCCGGGCCCGGGCCACGCGGTTCCAGATCCCGCTGATCTACGGGGTCGACGCGGTGCACGGCCACAACAACCTCTTCGGCGCGACGGTCATGCCGCACAACATCGGCATCGGCGCCACCCGTGACCCCCGGCTCGCCGAGCGGACCGGCGAGGTGACCGCGGCCGAGGTGCGGGCCACCGGCGTCCCGTGGGACTTCGCGCCCTGCCTGTGCGTCACGCGCGACGAGCGCTGGGGCCGCTCCTACGAGTCCTTCGGCGAGGACCCGGCCCTCGTCAAGTCGATGGAGACGGTCATCCAGGGTCTCCAGGGCGCCCGCGACGGCAGGGACCTGAAGGACGACGACCGCGTGCTGGCCACGGCCAAGCACTACGTCGGCGACGGCGGCACCGGTTACGGCTCCTCGGCCACCGGCTCCTACACCATCGACCAGGGCGTCACGAAGGTCACCCGCCAGGAGCTGGAGGCGGTGCACCTCGCGCCGTTCAAGACCGCCGTGGACCGGGGCGTCGGAACGGTCATGCCGTCCTACTCCTCGCTCGACATCATCGGCGACGACGCGGGCCCGGTGAAGATGCACGCCGACGCGGAGATGATCAACGGAGTCCTCAAGGACCGCATGGGCTTCGACGGCTTCGTCATCAGCGACTGGGCGGCCATCGACCAGATCCCCGGCGACTACGCCTCCGACGTCCGCACCTCGGTCAACGCCGGACTCGACATGATCATGGTCCCGTACGAGTACAAGAACTTCCGTACGACCCTGGTCGACGAGGTGAAGGCCGGCCGGATCAGCGAGCGGCGGGTGGACGACGCCGTGTCCCGCATCCTGGCGCAGAAGTTCAGGCTGGGCCTCTTCGAGAAGCCGTACGCGGACACCAGTGGGGCATCGAAGATCGGTTCGTCCGCCCACCGGGCCGTGGCCCGTCAGGCGGCGGCCGAGTCCCAGGTGCTGCTGAAGAACGCGGGCGGGGTGCTCCCGCTGAAGAAGTCCCAGAAGGTGTACGTCGCCGGTTCCAACGCCGACGACCTCGGCAACCAGACGGGAGGCTGGACCATCACCTGGCAGGGCGCGTCCGGGAAGATCACGGACGGCACCACCGTCCTCCAGGGCATGCGGAAGGCCGCCCCCGGCGCCAGGATCGACTACTCCAAGGACGCCTCGGCCCCGACCGACGGCTACGACGTGGGTGTGGTCGTCGTCGGCGAGACCCCGTACGCCGAGGGTGTCGGCGACGTCGGCAACGGCAACGACCTGGAGCTGACCGCCGCGGACAAGGCCGCCGTCGACAAGGTGTGCGGCGCCATGAAGTGCGTGGTGCTGACCGTCTCCGGCCGGCCCCAGCTGATCGGGGACCGGCTCGGTGACATCGACGCCCTGGTGGCGTCCTGGCTGCCGGGCACCGAGGGCGACGGCGTGGCCGACGTGCTCTACGGGAAGCGGGCCTTCACCGGACAGCTGCCCGTCACATGGCCGAAGTCCGAGGCCCAGCTGCCGATCAACGTCGGGGACGCCTCGTACGACCCGCAGTTCCCGTACGGCTGGGGTCTGACGACGCTGACGAAGGTCCCCGGGGGCGGCTCCGCGGCCCTGCGGGCCCTGGCCCTGGTGGCCGCCAAGGCCGAGCGGCTCGGCGCGGACGAGGCCGGACGCGCCGCCGTGACCAAGGCGCGGCTGCTCGTCCAGCAGAGGATCGGCACGAGGCTCACGCCGGCGACCGCCAAGCCCTTCGCCGACGCCGACCACCTGCTGCTCACCGGCCGCTACAAGGAGGCGGTGGCCAGGCTGACGACGGCGTACAAGTCGGCCTGACCCGCCGACCGGAACTCCGGAGGGGCCGCGACGCGGCCCCTCCGGAGCCACGTCCGGGCACCCCCGGTCCGCCGGTCGGCCCCGGCCTTCCGGTGAGCCGCGTCGGGAGCCGGCCCCGGCCGGCCAGGATGCCCGGTTCCGGGCGCGTTCGGGTAGCTTCGAAGGTATGAAGGCCGCACTGACCCGGGGCTTCCCCGGTCTGCTGATCGCGCTCGTCCTCGCCGCGCTGGCCGTGCTCTCCACCGGCGCGCCACCGGCCCACGCGGCCACCGACGTCTCGACGGTCGCGCGGGCACTGCGCGAGAACCCGGTCTACGTCGACCCGGCCGCCTCCGCCCAGTTGTCCGCGCAGGAGGCCGATGCCCTCTCCGAGAAGATCGAGAAGGCGGACAAGCCCGTCTTCGTGGCCGTCCTGCCCGCGGACTTCCCCACCCGCAGCCTCTTCGCGAACCTGCGCACCGCCACCGGGATCACCGGCCTGTACGCGATCAGGCTGGGTGACCGGTTCGATGCGCGCGCCGACTCCGCCGTGATGTCCCGCACGGCCGTCCGGAACCTCGTCACCAGCGTCCAGGACGAGGACACCGCGACCCAGCTGAACGACTTCACCGACCGCGCCCTCGCCTCCATCCGCGGTTCGGCCCCCGCGAGCTGGGGCTCCGGCGGCGGGGACGACGTGCCGGCCGGCGCGCTGATCACCGTCGGCGCGGTCGCCGTGGCGGGCGGCGCTGGCGCGTACACCCTCGTCCGCCGCAACCGGCGCCGCAAGGAGGAGGAGCAGCGGGCGGCCCTCGACCGGCTGCGCGTGGTCGTCGACGAGGACATCACGGCCTTCGGCGAGGAGCTGGACCGGCTCGACTTCCATCCCGGGGAGAAGGGCGCGGACGACGCGATGCGCGCGGACTACGAACGCGCGCTGGACGCCTACGAGCAGGCGAAACAGTCGATGGCCGCCGCCCGGCGGCCGGAGGACGTGCGCCCGGTCACCGAGTCCCTCCAGGACGGGCGCTACTCCCTCGCCGTGCTCGCCGCGCGCCGTGAGGGACGGCCGCTCCCCGAGCGCCGCGCCCCCTGCTTCTTCGATCCGCGCCACGGCCCTTCGGTCGCCGACGAGCCCTGGACCCCGCCGGGCGGTGCGCCTCGTGAGGTGCCCGTCTGCGCGGCGGACCGCACCCGTCTCGCCGAGGGCTTCGACCCGGCGGTCCGCGAGGTCGACACCGCGTACGGCCGCCGCCCGTACTGGGACGCCGGACCGGCCTACGGCCCCTGGGCCGGCGGCTATTTCGGCGGCGGCATCCTCCCGGGCCTGCTGATCGGCACGCTGCTGGGCAGCGCCATGTCCACCCCGTCCTACGCGTCGGACTACGGCTCCGGCTACGGCGACTTCGGTGCCGGCGGCTACGGCGGCTACGACGGCGGCGACGTCTCCGGCTCGAACTTCGACCCCGGTGATTTCGGCGGCGGTTTCGGGGACGGCGGGGGCGGCGACTTCGGCGGTGGCGGGGGAGGGGACTTCGGCGGCGGCTTCTGATCCGCCGCACACTGACGCACCGCACGCAGAACCGGGCCGGCCGTGGCTCCCCTTGAGGAGTCCCGGCCGGCCCGGTCGTGGTCGCGGCCGTCGTGCGAGCGGTGGCCGCTGACGCGAGCGCCCGCCCTCCGTGTACGGGGGAGTAACGAGGGCGGGCGCGTCCGGGGTGAGCGCCGGGGTCAGCCGGCGTTCTTGATCGCGGAGATGTCGAAGTTCAGCTTGATCTTGTCCGAGACCAGGACACCGCCGGTCTCCAGGGCCGCGTTCCAGGTGAGGCCCCACTCGGAGCGCAGGATCTCCGACTTGCCCTCGAAGCCGACGCGCTCGTTGCCGAACGGGTCCTTCGCGGCGCCGTTGAACTCCAGGTCGATGGTGAGCGGCCGGGTGGTGCCGAGGATCGACAGCTCGCCGGTGACCCGGTAGTCGTCGCCGCCCAGGGCCTCCACGGAGGAGGACCGGAAGGTCATCGCCGGGAACTCGTCGGTCTTGAAGAAGTCGGCGCTCTTGAGGTGGCCGTCGCGGTCGGCGTTGCCCGTGGCGACGCTGTCCATCCGGACGTCCAGCGAGACGGTGGACTTCGACGGGTCGGAACCGTCGAGGTGCAGCGTGCCCTCGAAGTCCTCGAAGCCGCCCTTGACGTTCGTGACCATGGCGTGGCGGGCGACGAAGCCGATCGTCGAGTGCGCCGGGTCGATCGTGTAGTCGCCGGTCAGCGCGGCCAGGTCGGCGGACGGCGCCGTCTCGGTCAGCGTGGCGGTGGCGGTGCTGGTGTCGTCGGTGTTCTTGCGGCCGAAGATGCCCATGTCCTGCTCCTTGGGGGACGGGTCGCGAGCCTCACGGAGGTCGCGACCGCGGAGTCTGTTTAACTTTCAACGAGGTCAACACGGACGACCGTAGACCTATTCCGTTCGGTTTTCAACATCATCCGGAGCGTGTTCATGGCGTTACGGTGCGTTTTGCCTGGGCGCCGCCGAAGGTTCCTCCAGCTGTGACGGTCCGCCCTCTGGTGGACACGCGTAGACCTCGGGCACCATCTCCCTGCTCCACCTGCACAGCCGCCCCCCAGCACGCACGGTCACCAGCAGGAAGGACATCCCCATGAAGATCCGCTCCGCCCTGACCGCCCTCGCCCTCGTGGTCGCCCCCGGCGTCGCCGTCGTGGGCACCGCGACCGACGCCTTCGCCGTCACCAAGATCAGCCACGCCACGGCCACCTCGATGTTCCGCGAGGTCGGCATCACCTGGTCCTCGTCCGGCAACTGCTCCGACCGCTACAACTCCACCTGCACGTCCTTCGAGCAGCTCAACCTCGCCACCGCGCAGGGCGCCCAGACCCTCAAGCGGGCCAGCGGCTGCGCGCTGAACATCACGGGCGGCACCGAGACCGGCCACGCGAGCGGCACGTACTCGCACTGGAACGGCTACAAGCTCGACTTCAGCAAGACCACCTGCGTCACCGGCTACGTCAAGAACAACTTCACCTACATCGGCCTGCGCGGCGACGGCGCCCCGCAGTACAAGTCGGGTTCCGGCAACATCTACGCGGACGAGGGCAACCACTGGGACGTCCTCTACTACAACTGCGGCGGCTGCTGACCCGGAGCCGGGCGTGCGGTGACGCACCCGGGCACCGCCACGCCTGGTTCCCCCGCGGGGGGTGAGGTGGTAGACGGCATGGGCATGACTTCGACTCGCCGCTCGTTCCTGCTCGCGGCCGCGCTCACGGCCACCGTCGCCGCCTCACCCCCCGCGGCCGCCGCCGGTGCCCCCGCGGCCGGCGACGAGTACGACGCCCTCCGCCTGCGCTGGCTCTCCCTCGCCCTCGGCACCGGATACGACGCGCGGGCGGAGCCGTACGCCTCCCGGCTCCGCGAGACCGGCGCACTCGCCCGCGGCTTCCGTACGACGATGGCGCCGGCACCCGGCTCCCTGTGGCCCGGCCTCCCCTTCGACCCGCCCGCCGGTATCACCCAGAGCCTCGGCAGGCTGTGGACGATGACCCAGGCCCACGTCCAGGACGGCACGGGCTCGACCGGCGACCCCGCGCTCCTCGCGGACGTCCTGCGCGGCCTCGACCACGTCCTCACGACGGTCTTCAACCCCTCGACCACCCGGTACGGCAACTGGTGGGAGTGGCAGATCGGCAGCCCCCGGCTCCTCATGGACATCGTCGCCGCCCTGTACGACCGGCTGACCGAGGCGCAGCGGGCGGCGGCCTGCGCGGCCGTCGACCACTTCGTCCCGGACGCGATGCTCCTCGACTACTCCGGCACCTCGACCGGCGCCAACCGCGTCGACCTGTGCCGCTCGGTCGCCCTGCGCGGCATCCTCGGCCGGGACCCCGGCAGGATCGCGCTCGCCCGGGACGCCCTCTCGCCGGTCTTCCCGTACGTGACGCGGGGCGACGGCCTCTACGCCGACGGCTCGTTCGTCCAGCACACCTGGGTGGCCTACTCGGGGACGTACGGGCAGGTCATGCTCGACGGGCTCGGCCGGCTCTTCGCGCTGCTGGCCGGGTCCTCCTGGGAGGTGACCGACCCGGCCCGGCAGGTCGTCCTCGACAGTGTCGAGCACGCCTACGCGCCGCTCATCCACGACGGCCTGGTGATGGACAGCGTCAACGGCAGGGCCGTCAGCCGCGGCTACCTGAAGAGCGACGACCGGCACGTCCTGCGCAGCGACCACTTCCACGGTCAGGGCCTGATCGCCGCGATCGCGCTGCTGGCCGAGGGCGCCGGCGCCGCCGAACGGGAGCGCTGGCACGCGCGGATCAAGGGCTGGATCGAGCGCGACACGGTGACCCCGGTCCTCACCGCCCCCCAGTTCGGGGTGGCCGACCTGGCGCGGCTGCACGCCATCGCCGACTCCGCCGCCGTGGCCGCGCCCGAACCCACCGGGCACCGGCTCTTCGCCGCGATGGACCGCGCCGTGCACCGCGGCCCCGGCTTCGCGGCGAACCTCTCGATGGCCTCCGAGCGCATCGCGTACTACGAGTGCGGCAACGGCGAGAACCCGCGCGGCTGGCACACCGGTGCCGGGATGCTGCTCTGGTGGGCGGGGGCCTCCGGCCAGTACACGGACTGGTACTGGCCGACGGTGGACTGGTACCGGCTGCCCGGCACCACCGCCTCCACCCGTCGCCTGGCCGACCGGGAGGGCGGCGAGTGGGGCGCGGCGCGGCCCGCCACGGCCTGGGTCGGCGGCACGACCGACGGCTCCTGTGCCGCCGTGGGCCAGCACCTGCGGGGCCTCGGCTCCACGCTGGAGGCGCGCAAGTCGTGGTTCTGCCTGCCGGACGCGCTGATCTGCCTCGGCGCCGGCATCACCGCCACCGACGGGGTCCCGGTCGAGACGGTGGTGGACAACCGCAACCTGGGGGAGGACGGCACCGCGAGGCTCACGGCCGGCGGGCGCTGGGCGCACCTCGACGGCCACGGCGGATGGGTCTTCCCCGGCCCCCGGGGCACGGCGGCGCTGCGCACCCTGCGCGAGGACCGCACGGGCGCCTGGTCCGACATCAACACCACGAGCACGACGGAGCGGCGCACCCGGCGCTGGCAGACGCTCTGGCTCGACCACGGCACCGACCCCGTCGACGCCGCGTACGTGTACGTGCTGATGCCCGGCGCCTCCCGGCACGCGGTCGCGGCGCGCGCCGCCGACCGGAACTGGCTGTCGGTACTCGCCAACGACGCCCGCCGCCAGGCCGTGCACGTCGGCTCCCTCGGTCTGACCGCCGCGAACTTCTGGACGGCCGGTACGGCGGGCCCGCTCACCTCCACGGCGGGCGCGAGCGTGCTGGTGCGCCGGCGGGGCCGCACCGCCACCCTCTGCGTGAGCGAACCGCCGCGCACCGGCGAGGCCCTGGAGATCACCTGGGACCGGCCGGTGGGCCGGGTCCTCAGGGCGGACCCCGGGGTGGAGATCCTCGCGACAGGCCGCCGTCTGGCGCTGCGCGTCACTCCGGGGAGGGCATGTGCCACCCGTGAATGTGAGGTGACTCTCAGCTGACGGGATTGTGCGACCTCTACAAGCCGAAGGCCCTCTGAGCAGTCGGATCGCCTGCGTCCGGTCCGGGTTCTGTCAGGTGGTACCAGGAAAACAGCCCGGAGACTGTACGGAGTCGACGGCCCGGTTTCCTTGGTGGACTTCGTAAGGTCACTACATGACCGTTTTGGACGACGCTGGACCTGCCGGGAGCGAACCCACTGACGCGCGCGGACGCGTGGCCGAACTGCACGCGATCCGTGCGCAGGCGCTGCGGGGTCCCAGCGACAAGGCGACCGAGGCCCAGCACGCCAAGGGCAAGCTGACCGCCCGCGAGCGCATCGAGCTGCTGCTGGACCCCGGGTCCTTCCAGGAGGTCGAGCAGCTGCGCCGGCACCGGGCGACCGGGTTCGGCCTGGAGGCCAAGAAGCCGTACACGGACGGTGTCATCACCGGCTGGGGCACGGTGGAGGGCCGTACGGTCTTCGTCTACGCCCATGACTTCCGCATCTTCGGCGGCGCGCTGGGCGAGGCCCACGCCACCAAGATCCACAAGATCATGGACATGGCCATCGCGGCCGGGGCGCCGCTGGTGTCCCTGAACGACGGCGCCGGCGCCCGTATCCAGGAGGGCGTCTCGGCGCTCGCCGGGTACGGCGGCATCTTCCAGCGCAACACCCGGGCCTCCGGGGTCATCCCGCAGATCTCGGTGATGCTCGGCCCGTGCGCGGGCGGCGCCGCCTACAGCCCCGCCCTCACGGACTTCGTGTTCATGGTCCGCGAGACCTCGCAGATGTTCATCACCGGCCCGGACGTCGTCAAGGCGGTCACCGGCGAGGAGATCACGCAGAACGGCCTCGGCGGCGCCGACGTGCACGCCGAGACCTCCGGCGTCTGCCACTTCGCCTACGACGACGAGGAGACGTGCCTCGCCGAGGTGCGCTACCTGCTGTCGATGCTCCCGCAGAACAACCGGGAGAACCCGCCGACGACCCACTCCGAGGACCCCGCCGAGCGCCGCTCGGAGGTCCTGCTGGACCTGGTCCCGGCGGACGGCAACCGGCCGTACGACATGACCAAGGTCATCGAGGAACTCGTCGACGACGGCGACTACCTGGAGATCCACGAGCGCTGGGCGCGCAACATCATCTGCGCGCTGGCGCGGCTCGACGGCCGGGTCGTCGGCATCGTCGCCAACCAGCCGCAGAGCCTCGCCGGCGTCCTCGACATCGAGGCCTCGGAGAAGGCCGCGCGCTTCGTGCAGATGTGCGACGCGTTCAACATCCCGATCGTCACCCTTCTGGACGTCCCCGGCTTCCTCCCGGGCGTCGACCAGGAGCACGGTGGGATCATCCGCCACGGCGCGAAGCTCCTTTACGCCTACTGCAACGCCACCGTGCCGCGGATCTCGCTGATCCTGCGCAAGGCCTACGGAGGTGCGTACATCGTCATGGATTCCCAGTCCATCGGCGCCGACCTCACCTACGCCTGGCCGACGAACGAGATCGCCGTCATGGGCGCCGAGGGTGCCGCCAACGTCATCTTCCGCCGCCAGATCGCCGAGGCCGAGGACCCCGAGGCCATGCGGGCCCGCATGGTCAAGGAGTACAAGTCCGAGCTGATGCACCCGTACTACGCGGCCGAGCGGGGCCTGGTCGACGACGTCATCGACCCGGCCGAGACCCGCGAGGTGCTCATCCGCTCGCTGGCGATGCTCCACAGCAAGCACGCGGACCTGCCCTCCCGCAAGCACGGCAACCCCCCGCAGTAACCCCGCGGACCCTCCGCGGTGCCCCCGCGGAAACCTCTCTCACGGAGACTGAGACCTATGAGCACCCCTGACATCCGCGTCGAGAAGGGCCACGCCGAGCCCGAGGAGGTCGCCGCCATCACGGCGATCCTCCTGGCCCGCGCCGCAGCCGCGCCCGCCGACGTCCCGGTCCACCGCGGCCGCCGCCGGGCCGGCTGGCGCCGCCTGGAGCGCGAGCCCGGCTTCCGCGCCCCGCACAGCTGGCGCTAGCCGCCGACCGCTCACCGAGCACACCGAGCACCCTGAGAGGGCCCGTTCCGCCACGGAACGGGCCCTCTCGGCATGCGCCGGGCCCCCGGGGCACGGCACACGACAGGGGGCGCCCTCTCCGGCGGAGAGGGCGCCCCCTGGCTGCGGTGCGGCCGCGCCTAGCGCAGGCGGGCCATCAGCGCGTGCTCCACGAGCGTGATGAGCGTCGACTTGGCGTCGGCGCGGTGCCGGGCGTCCGTCGTGATGATCGGGGTGTCGGGGCCGATCTGCAGCGCCTCCCGGACCTCGTCGGGGCCGTACGGCTGGTTGCCGTCGAAGCCGTTGAGGGCGATGACGAACGGCAGGCCGCTGTTTTCGAAGTAGTCCACAGCCGGGAAGCAGTCGGCGAGCCTCCGGGTGTCCACGAGAACCACGGCACCGATGGCGCCGCGGACCAGGTCGTCCCACATGAACCAGAAGCGGTCCTGTCCGGGGGTGCCGAACAGGTAAAGGATCAGGTCCTGGTCCAGGGTGATACGGCCGAAGTCCATGGCGACGGTCGTCGTCGTCTTGTCTCCGGTGTGGGTGAGGTCGTCGATGCCCGCGGATGCGGACGTCATGACGGCCTCGGTGCGCAGCGGGTTGATCTCCGAGACGGCGCCGACGAACGTGGTCTTGCCCACGCCGAAGCCGCCCGCCACCACGATCTTCGCGGACGTGGTGGAGCGGGAAGGCCCTCCGCTAGAGCTTGCGAAGTCCACTGAGCACCCTTTCGAGCAAAGTCACGTCTGGCTGACCGCCGGCGTTCTCGTCGCCGCCGGGCTGATGGATGGCGACCAGGCCCGCCTCCGCCAAGTCGGCGACGAGAATCCTGGCCACGCCGAGGGGGATCGTCAGGAGCGCCGAGACCTCGGCCACCGACTTGATCTCTCGGCAGAGATTGCAGATCCGCTGATGCTCGGGCAACTGGCCCTGCATCTGGTGCGGCTGAGCGGTGGTGTGCACCAGCGCCTCGATGGCGAGCTGGTAGCGGGGCCTGGTACGGCCGCCCGTCATGGCGTACGGACGTACCAGCGGGTTCGACGCCGCGGGCGCCGGCTCGGGTGCGCGTCGCTGCGGCTGCACGGGCTGGATGCGCGGCGCCGGCGGCTGGTCGTACGGCGAGGGACCGGGGCCCTGGGGGCCCTGGGGCGCGTACGGCTGACGCCGGTGGCTCGGTGCGGAGGGGAAGTTGTACCGGTTCGGGTTCTGCGAACCCTCACCCTGACCCTGCCCCTGGTTGGGGCCGTAGGACCAGTTACCCGAAGACGAATTGCCTGGGGGTGTTGCCACTTTCTCCTCCTCCGACTGTGCCGGGCACCCATCACCGTGATGCCGCGTCCCGAAACCTTATGGCCTGAGGACGCCAAAACGCACCGTCTGTCTGTTAGTTGAGAAGGCTCCCCTGGAGCTCCGCACGGAGATCCGGGGTCAGAACCGTGCCCGCACGGTCCACGAGAAGCGCCATCTCGTACCCGATGAGGCCGATGTCCGCTTCGGGATGTGCGAGGACCGCGAGCGACGAACCGTCGGAAATGGACATCAGGAAGAGGAATCCCCGCTCCATCTCCACAACCGTCTGGTTCACGCTGCCACCCTCGAAGATGCGGGAGGCACCCGCGGTCAACGAGGTAAGTCCGGACGCGACGGCCGCCAGCTGGTCGGCGCGGTCACGCGGAAAGCCTTCGGACATCGCCAGAAGGAGTCCGTCGGCGGAGACCACCACCGTGTGCGACACCCCGGGGGTGTTGTCCACGAAGTTGGTGATCAACCAGTTCAGGTTCTGTGCCGCCTGGCTCATCGGGCTCACACTAACGCTCCTGGTTGTAGGTGCTGTCAGGCCCACTGCGGTGATTCCCAGTGGCCTGGCCGTTCGTGTCACTACCTGCATTGCGTCCCCGCTCGACGCCCCGGCGCAGATTGCTCAGCCTGCCCCGGACGTCCTCGGGAGCGCGGGAGACCTGGGGGCCGCCCTGGGGGGTCGACTCGGCGGTTCCCTCGACCAGATTGGCCTTGGGCACCCGCCGGGGCAGACCCGAGGACGTGACCCCGCCCGCCTTGGGCTTGCGGAGCTGCTCGGCGCGCTGCCACCGGTCGTCGTTCGACGAGCGCCAGTCGCCGTTGCTCTGCGCGGCAGCGGGCGGATCCTGGTTCACGCGCTGCTGGCCGTCGTCCCCGCTCCCGGTGGATCCGCGGCGGGGAAGTCCGGCGTCGGTCAGCTCGTGGACGGCGGAGGGTGCCGGTCCCGGACGCTCGAAGCCTACGCGGTCCCGCTCGCTGACGTCAGCGGCCTGCGACGATTCCGTTTCCGGAGCGTACTCGGACCGGTACCCGCCCTGGTAATCGTCCTGCTGTGGCCAGTCGTCCTGGTAGGACTGCTCTTCGAAGGCCGAGAACGTCTCCGAGGCGGCACCGCGGCCGGTGGGCCGCTCCTCCTGGACGGGCTCCTGGTACGAGGGTTCCGGATAGCCGCCGTTCGACGGGAAGTACGTCTCGTCGTACGCAGGCTGCTGCTGTCCCTCGTACGCCGTCTGCTGGTCGTACGTCGTCTGCTGGTCCTCGTACGTGCCCTGCCCGTTGTCGTACCCGGGCTGCTGACCGCTGTCGTACGGGTGCTGCTGGGCGTCGAAGCCGTCCTGGTACCGGGGGGCCTCGATGGCCTCCGGACCCTGCGCCTGCGCCTCAAGGGCCGCACGGCGCTCCTCGCGCATCAGCGAGCGGCCGACGGGGTCCAGCTCCCGGATGTCGTCCGGGACCTCGTAGCGGCTGTCGTCGAAGCCGAGCTCGGCCGCCGTGCGCATCGGCTGGCCCTGGAAGGGCTCGCCCTGGAACGACTGCTGCTCGGGGATGATCTGCGAGACGGTGAACTCGTCGCGCTGCATCTGCTGCTCGCCGCCGCCACCGTGGGTGATCGCGTCGGGGAGCATGACCAGCGAGGTGGTGCCGGCCTGCTCGCCCGAGGGGCGCAGCTGGACGCGGATGCCGTGCCGGTCGGACAGCCGTCCGACCACGAACAGGCCCATGCGCTGGGAGATCGCGACGTCCACGGTCGGCGGGTTGGCCAGCTTGTGGTTGATGTCGGCGAAGTCCTCGGCGGTGAGGCCGATGCCCTTGTCGTGGATCTCGACCATGATGCGGCCGTCGGGCAGCCGGGTCGCGGTGACGCGGACCTTGGTCTGCGGGGAGGAGAACGTGGTCGCGTTCTCCAGCAGCTCGGCCAGCAGGTGCACGAGGTCGGTCACGGCGCGGCCGTGGATCTCGGCCTCCGGGACGCCGGACAGCTCGATGCGCTCGTACTGCTCCACCTCGGAGGAGGCGGCGCGCAGCACGTCGACGAGGGGGACCGGCTGGTCCCAGCGGCGGCCCGGCTCCTCGCCGGCGAGGACCAGGAGGTTCTCGCCGTTGCGGCGCATACGGGTCGCGAGGTGGTCCAGGCGGAAGAGGTTCTCCAGCTGGTCCGGGTCGGCCTCGTTGTTCTCCAGGTCCGTGATCAGGGTCAGCTGGCCCTCGATCAGGGACTGGTTGCGGCGCGACAGGTTCGTGAAGATCGCGTTGATGTTGCCCCGCAGGAGGGCCTGCTCGGCGGCGAGCCGGACGGCCTCGCGGTGGACCTGGTCGAAGGCGCGGGCGACTTCGCCGATCTCGTCCGTCGTGGTGATCGGGATCGGCGTGACCCGGGTGTCGACGCGTCCGGGGTCGGTGCGCGAGAGCTGGTCGACCAGCATCGGCAGGCGCTGCTCGGCGACCGCGAAGGCGGCGTTGCGCAGCTGGCGCATCGAGCGGCTCATCTGGCGGGCCACCATGCCGGCCAGGATGAAGGCGGCCAGCAGGGCGACGACCACGGCGGCACCGGTGATGATCGCGTCGCGCTTGGCGTCGTCGGCGATGCCGGAGGCCTCGGTCACGGCCTTGTCGGCGAGGTCCGACTCGATCGTGCGGTAGGCGTTGAACTTGGCGGTGTTGACCGCCCACCAGTTCTGGGCGGTGATGCCCTTGGTGGCGAGCGCCTGGCGTTCCGCGGGGTCCGTGGACGACAGCTTCGCGAGGGCCGAGACCATCGCGGTGGGCTCGGACGGCGGCGGTACGTAGGTCTTGCCCTCGGCCTGGGCGGCCGCGGCCGCCTCCTTGGCCTGGTTCTCGCCGTCGGCCTGGAGCTTCTTCTTGGCCGCGTCGAGCTTGGCCGCGTCGGCCGCGGTGCCACCGCCGATGTACTCCTCGACGGCGATGCCCTCGAGGTAGGCGTAGGAGGACAGGGCGACGCGCTGGCTCGTCAGGCTGCCGTTGCCCGGACCGGGCTTGACCAGCAGGTGCGTGCCGATGGACCGCTCCAGGGACAGGGCGGCCTTGGTGAGCGAGATCGCGTAGACGGTCCGGCCGTAGCTGGTGATGTTTCCGGTGCCGAGACCCAGCTCGTTGGCGAACTCCATCAGCGGGTGCTGGATCTGGACGTAGCCCTCTTCGGTCTTCACGCCGGGGAGCTTGCTCGTGTACGCGTTCTTGCGCAGGGTGACCAGGGTGGGCTCGACCTTGCGGAACAGTCCGAGCCGGCGCTCCAGGCCCGGCTTGTCGGGCATGTTCCGGGCGGCCTCGTCGAAGGCGTCGGCGGCCCGGTTCGTGGCGGCGCGGGCCTTGACCACGTCCGCGTTCTTCTCGCCCGCGCCGCCCAGCAGCGGGGCGGCGGTGAGGTCGCGTTCCTCGATGAGCTGGTTGGCGTAGGTCAGGGAGGCCCGCACGAGGCGTGCGGTGTTCTGCGCGTCCTCGGCCTCCTGCCAGGTGTCGATCGAGCTCTTCACCTGGAAGCCGCCCATGACCAGGCCGACCAGCACGGGTATGAGCAGGATCGCGTTCAGCCGGGTCGGCACGCGCCAGTTGCGCGGGGAGAGACGACCGCCGCTCGGGGCGGGCGCCGCCGTCGGCTCGGGGCCGGACACTTGTGCGGGCGCCGCTCCGCGCGGCGGCGGGGTGAAGTTGCCCCGTGCCGACGGCTCGGGACCGTTCTTGCTTCGCCTCACTCGACCAACAACCTCTCGGCGTCGGCACCTACGTTGTGCCGCGGTGTCTCCAGCGCCCTGTCTACTGGGCAGTTCAGGCATTCCAGCACGTCAGGCAGCGCTCTTCCAAACACTCGGAACCCAACATTCCGTGTGATGTAAGCCCTAGATAAAACGGTCATAAAGAACGAGCCCCGTCAAATGGCGGGGCGTTCATGAGCACAGCGACACCGAGCGACCGCGACGCGTGGCGGCCCGAGCGGATATCTCTGTCGAAACGTTATGAACACTGAGGCCGACCGTGTCAAAGGACACAGCCGGCTCCAGCGAATCTACGACAACTGCCGTATGGCGTTGCCGACTTGAATGGTATGGGCCCGGGCGGCTACCGCAGGCGGGCCATCAGGGCGTGCTCGACCAGGGTGATCAGCGCGCTCTTCGCGTCGGCGCGGTGCCGGGCGTCCGTCGTGATGATCGGGGCGTCCGGACCGATCTGCAGCGCCTCGCGCACCTCTTCGGGCGAGTACGGCTGGTGCCCGTCGAAGCCGTTGAGGGCGATGACGAACGGCAGACCCGAGTTCTCGAAGTAGTCGACCGCCGGGAAGCAGTCGGCGAGCCTGCGGGTGTCCACCAGGACCACGGCACCGATGGCGCCGCGGACCAGGTCGTCCCACATGAACCAGAAGCGGTCCTGTCCGGGGGTGCCGAACAGGTACAGGATCAGGTCCTGGTCCAGAGTGATACGGCCGAAGTCCATGGCCACCGTGGTGGTGGTCTTGTCCCCGGTGTGGGTGAGGTCGTCGATCCCCGCGGACGCGGACGTCATGACGGCCTCGGTGCGCAGGGGGTTGATCTCCGAGACGGCGCCGACGAACGTGGTCTTGCCCACGCCGAAGCCACCTGCCACCACGATCTTCGCGGAGGTGGTCGCCCGGCCGCCTCCGTCAGAGCTTGCGAAGTCCACTGAGCACCCTTTCGAGCAGTGTCACGTCCGGTGCACCGCCGTTGTTCTCGTCGCCGCCCGGCTGGTGGATGGCGACGAGTCCCGCCTCGGCGAGGTCCGCGACAAGAATCCTGGCCACACCAAGAGGCATCGACAGCAGGGCCGAGACCTCGGCCACCGACTTCACCTCTCGGCAGAGGTGGCATATTCGCTGGTGCTCGGGGAGCAGCCCCATCAGCTGCGCCGGGTCGGCCGTGGTGCTGATCAGCGCCTCGATCGCGAGCTGGTAACGCGGCCGGGTCCGGCCGCCGGTCATCGCATACGGACGTACCAGCGGCTGGTCGCCCTCGTCTCCGTACGGCTCAGCGTACGGATCATGAGAGGCGGTGGGCGGGGTCATGAATCCTCCGGGCGGGACAGCAAGTCGGTCAGTCGTGCCGTCGGGGAAGGGCCGGTGGGGGGATTGTGTCGGCCGGACGGTGATTGCGTGAGTTCGCTGGAACCAGGGCCGTCAGTGCAGCAGACTTCCCTGTAGTTCGGCACGCAGGTCGGGCGTGAGCACAGCGCCCGCGCGGTCGACGAGCAGTGCCATCTCGTAGCCGACAAGGCCGATGTCGCACTCGGGGTGGGAGAGGACCGCCAGCGACGATCCGTCCGAGACGGACATCAGGAAGAGGAAGCCGCGCTCCATCTCGACGACGGTCTGGGCCACCGTGCCGCCCTCGAAGATCCGGGATGCCCCGGCCGTGAGCGAGGTGAGCCCGGACGCGACCGCCGCGAGCTGGTCGGCGCGATCGCGCGGGAAGCCTTCGGACATCGCCAGAAGGAGTCCGTCGGCGGACACGACGACGGTGTGGGACACCCCTGGGGTGTTGTCCACGAAGTTGGTGATCAACCAGTTCAGGTTCTGTGCCGCCTGGCTCATCGGGCTCAACTAGTGCTCCTGCTGGTGAGTGGGGCTGGGGAAGCTGCCGGTCTGGCCACTACCGGCCTGGCGACCCTGCTGGATGCCCCGACGGAGATTGGTCAGCCGGCCGCGTACGTCATCGGGCGCACGCGATACCTGCGGACCGGGTTGGTGCTGTTGCTGCTGAGCCGTGCCCGCGACGAGGTTCGCACGCGGTACCCGGCGCGGCAGGCCTGAGGTGGTGACCCCGCCTGCCGACGGTTGACGGACGCGCTCTGCCTGCCGGACGAGGTCGTCGTTCGGAGAGCTGCGCCACGAGGAGGCGGCAGGCGGACTTGCCTGCCGGGAAGGTGCGGGTGCCTGCGACTGCGGCTGGAAGCCCTGCGCGGAACCCTGCGAGCCGTTGTGTCGGCCGCCCTGGTGCTGACCGCCCTGGTGCTGACCGCCCTGGGCCTGTCCGCCCTGCGGCTGCGCCTGACCGCCCTGTGCCTGACCGCCCTGCGCCTGACCGTGGAACCAGTTGGTCTCCAACGTGTCGTACAGCGGCGTGCGGCCGTCGCCCGGACCCGCCGGCGGCAGGGCCTCGGGCTCCTGCGGGCGCACCGGACGCTGCTGCGGCGCCTGCTGGCGCTGGGCGGGCGGACGCGGGGCGCCGAAGTCGGCCGGACCGCCGCCGTTGACCTGCGGCCGCTCGAACTGGCCGGTCGTCGACGGGTCCTGCGCGCCGTAGCCCTGCACCGGGAACTGGCCCGTGGCGGAGGGTGAGGCCGCGCCGCCGTACAGGTCGGGGCGGGCGAACGACCCGGTGTTCTGCGGCGCCGCCACGCCGGGGCGCGGGGCGTCGTAGTCCGGGCGGGGGAACTCGGAGGTGGAGCCGATGCCCTGGCGGTCGTCGATCCGGGGGATCTCCGAGGTCGCGCCCGGGCCCTGACGGTCGTCGATCCGCGGCAGCCGCGAGGTCGAGGACAGCGGGTCCGGCTCCTCGTGTCCGCGCGGGGTGTCCAGCGAGGCGCGCGGCACCGGCGGCTGGGCGTTCTCGTCGCTCCAGCTCGGCCGCTGCTGGGCGTTGCCGCCGGGCAGCTCGGCCCGGGCACCGCCACCGCGGCCGGGCAGCTGCGGCCTGCGCCGACGGGACTCCTTCGGCTGCTGCGGGGGCGTGGCCGCGGGGGCGGCCTGCTGCGTACCGGTTCCGGTGTCGCCGAAACCGCCGGGTGCGGCGTCACCGAAGCCGCCCCGGCGTGAGCCGGTGCCGCCGTCGTTGAAGTTCTGCGGTGCGCCGGTCCCGGCGGCCTGGAGGCCCTGCGGGGCGCCCGGCGCGCTCTGGCCGAAGGCACCGGCACCGGCCGGAGCCGGCCTGCCCTGCGCCGGGCCGCCCTGGCCGTGCTGCGGCGCGGCGGGACCCTGCGGCCCGCGTGCCCCGCCCTGGCCACCCGGGCGAGGGCCCTGGTTGCTGGTGGGCAGTGCGGCGCGCGGCCCCTGGCCGGCACCCACCTGTCCGCGCTGCGGAGCGGAGCCGAGGAGACCGCCGCCGGCCGCGGGAGCACCCGCGCCGAGGGAGGGACCGCCCTGGCCGTTGCCGCGGCGGGCCGCCGCGACACCGGCCGCGGCCTGCGCCGCCGCCGGGCCACCGCTGCCCGGACCGCCCTGTCCCGGCTTGCCGGGGAGCTTCTTGCCGCCCTGGGCGACGTCCACGGGCAGCATGACGAGGGCCGTCGTGCCGCCGGAGTCGGAGGGGCGGAGCTGGATGCGGATGCCGTGTCGCTGCGACAGGCGGCCGACCACGAACAGACCCATGCGGCGGGAGACCGACACGTCCACGGTGGGCGGCGACGCGAGCCGCTCGTTGATCGCGGCCAGGTCCTCGGGGGAGAGGCCGATACCGGTGTCGTGGATCTCGATCAGCACCCGCCCGTCGGGCAGCGCGTGACCGGTGACCTTGACCTTGGTCTGCGGGGAGGAGAACGAGGTGGCGTTCTCCAGCAGCTCGGCGAGCAGGTGCACGAGGTCGTTGACCACACGGCCGGCCACTTCGGTGGTCGGCACGGAGGCCAGCTCGATGCGCTCGTACTGCTCCACCTCGGAGGCGGCGGCGCGGAGCACGTCGACCAGCGGGACCGGGCGGGTCCACCGGCGGCCCGGCTCCTCACCGGCGAGGACGAGGAGGTTCTCGCCGTTACGGCGCATGCGGGTCGCGAGGTGGTCGAGCTTGAACAGCGAGGACAGCTGGTCCGGGTCGGCCTCGCGGGACTCCAGCTCGGAGATGAGCGAGAGCTGACGCTGGATGAGGCCCTGCGAACGGCGCGAGAGGTTGGTGAACATCGCGTTGACGTTGCCTCGCAGGAGGGCCTGCTCGGCGGCCAGTCGGACGGCCTCGCGGTGCACGTCGTCGAACGCCGCGGCCACCTGGCCGATCTCGTCCCGGGAGTGCACACCGACCGACTCGACGGAGGTGTCGACGTCCTGCGGGTCGGACTCGGAGAGCTGCTTGACCAGCTCGGGCAGGCGGTCCTGGGCGACCCTGGTCGCGGTGTCCTGGAGCCGGCGCAGCGAGCGGATCATGGACCGGGCGACGACGAAGGCGCCGACCAGCGAGACACCGAGGACGAGCAGGATCAGCGCACCGGAGATGAGCGCCTCGCGCTCGGACTCGCTGCGCAGCTCACGGGCCTTCTGCTCCATCTGGTTGAGCAGGGTCAGCTCGAGCCTGGACATCGTCTCGATCTTCGTCGAGTCGTCGTCGATCCAGTCCCTGTACGAGAGCTTGCCCTGCGAGCGCATGCCCGCTTCGCTGTTCAGCACACGGCTCGCGTAGCGGTCCGCCGCCTCGATGGTGGGGTTGTTCGAGTCCATGAGCTTGGTCAGGTCCTCGGCGCCCTCGCCGTAGATGTTGTTGAAGGCGTCCAGCTCGGACTTCTGGCTGGTCTGGGCGGAGAGGGCGTACAAGCGGTCGTTCGAGGACAGCGAGCCGAAGGTGTCGTCGTTCGCGGGCAGCGACGCGGCGATGACGGCGCGCTGGACGGACGCGTACTCCTTGGCGGAGGAGAAGGCGGACAGGGCGCGGGTGCGCTGGATCATCTCCGGGTTGCTGGTCGCCTCGGCCATGTCCTGGGAGAGGTCGAGCAGCTGGGAGATGAGGCGGTGGTACGCCTCGACGGTCTGCGAGGAGTTCTTGGGGTCCTTGTAGGCGCCGTTGCGGATGGTGTTGAGGTTGCCCAACTGCTCCGCGATGCCGACGACGCTGTCGCGGACGCCCGTGAGCTGTCCGTTCGCGCTCGCGTCGTCGACTTCCTGGGTGCCGGTGAGGAAGGCCTTGGTCGCGTCGTCCGTCTTGCTGCGGACGCCCTTGACGGTGAAGTCCGTCGCCGTGTTGCCGTGGGCGAGCGGGCCGGCCGACTGGTCGCGCTCGTCCTGGAGCGCGACGGCGAGTTCGGTCGCCTGCCTCGTCATGTCCGTCAGCAGCTTCATGTTGTCGAGCTGCTGGATGTCGTCCATGGACTGGTTGATGCGCAGCGCGCCGAGCGAGGTCGCGGCGACCACGGGGAGCGCGAGCAGCGAGACCAGACGGGTCGAGATGCGCCAGTTGCGCAGCGCTATTCGCGAACCGGGTCCCGTCGGGCTCTTCACCGTCCCGGCCGTCGCGCCGCTGCCCGTCGCACCGGGCCGCGTGGAGCGGTCGCCGCTGCCACCGCCGGACTCGGCCGGTCCCGGGTTCTGGGCGTGCTGGGGCGAGGAGCTGACGGCCATGGGGCCAGTCCCGCCGTGCGGCTCCGGCTCCGCCGAAGCGCTGCCATCCCTCTTGAAACGTCCCTGCACTAGCGTCGCAACCTCTGGACCAGGCGTCCCTCCGCACAGGCGGCTAGGACGGTGTCGGCGTCGTTCAAGGGCGCAGTGCGCCCCCTGGTGGTCGTGAGTGACCGGCGCTGGCTCCCCCTTCCCGCCGCCACTCGGCGCTGCGTTGCGCCCCTGCGCGCCGGTTCCATCCCGCGGCGGTCCGTGGAATTCCAGCACAGTGCAGGATCTCCAACAAGGCCCGAGTACCGGCCTGTGACCACTGTGACACCTTGTGAGGGACGCGTCACGAGACGTACAAAGCGATCTCGTACATAAGGGGCGTATCAGTACGACTCCCTGCGGTGGACCGGGTGTCCCAGTCGCCATGATCAGGAGCGGAATACGCGGTTCAGTGGCGCAATGTCCGTTTCGCCCGATGGGGTCGAGAGTCTGGTTTACGGCTTTTATCCGCTCCCCAGTGAGTAAACTCACACGGAAATCATGGCGCCTTCACGCCATCGCCAGGGAATTGAATGTTTAGCCTGACGCTTTACAGGGATGGCGAATCCGACAACCCGCGCTTGTGCGACGCCCCTTGGGGCCCGCCCGGCGCCCGCACCCGCGAGGTCCAGAACAACAGTGAAGACCACGATGATGTTCCACAACATTGCCAACCCGCGACGCACGACGCTGGCGCACCTCACCGACGCCGAAGAGCTGCAGACGCCGGACCGGCCGGAGCACTCCGTGGAACTTCCCGCGCAGACCGCCAACCCCCGCCGCACGGTCCTGATGGAAGCCCCCGTCGCGGCCGCCGTCGCCGAGTAGTACGCGCCGGGGCCGCCACCCGTTCACCGGAGCGGCCCCGGACCCCGGAGGACGCCCCCTCCCGGCGCCGACCGGGGGACCCGCACGGCTCCTCCGCCCGGCACCCCCGCGGCACCGCTGACACGCGTGGGTGGCCCGCCCCCGGCCGCGTTAGCCTGGAGCGTCAGACTCCAGCCGGCTCAGCAGAGGGGCGCAACGATCCCGTGCGCATCGCCAGATTCTCCATCGACGGCAACGTCGCTTTCGGCGCGGTCGAGGGCGACAGGCCGGACGAGCTCGTCCTCGACATCATCAAGGGCATCCCGTTCGCGGACTTCGAGCTCTCCGGTACGAAGGTCCCGCTGAGCAAGGTCAGGCTGCTGCCCCCGGTGCTCCCGAACAAGGTCGTCGCCTTCGGGCGCAACTACGCGGAGCACGCGGCGGAGCTCGGCAACGACGTGCCGGACGCCCCGTTCGCCTTCTTCAAGCCGTCGACGTCCGTCACCGGCCCCGGCGACGAGATCGCCTACCCCTCCTTCTCGAACGAGCTGCACCACGAGGCGGAACTCGCCGTGGTCATCGGCCGCATGTGCCGTGAGGTCCCGCGCGAGCGCGTCAAGGACGTCATCCTCGGCTTCACCTGCGCCAACGACGTCACCGCGCGCGACGTCCAGAAGCGCGAGAAGCAGTGGGCGCGGGCCAAGGGCTTCGACACCTCCTGCCCGCTCGGCCCCTGGGTGGAGACGGACCTCGAACTGCAGGCGATCGCCGAGGGCATCACCATCCAGTGCACGGTCAACGGGCAGCAGCGCCAGCTCGGCCGCACCAGCGAGATGATCCACTCCGTCGAGGACCTGATCGTCAACATCACCGAGGCCATGACGCTGCTCCCCGGCGACGTGATCCTCACGGGCACCCCCGCGGGGGTCGGCCCCCTCAACGTCGGCGACGAGGTCGCCGTCACCATCGAAGGCATCGGCACTCTCACCAACAAGGTGATCAAGCGTGGCTAACGGCTCCGTCCGCGTACGTTTCTGTCCCTCCCCGACCGGCAACCCCCACGTGGGCCTGGTCCGCACCGCCCTGTTCAACTGGGCGTTCGCCCGGCACCACGAGGGCACCCTGGTCTTCCGCATCGAGGACACCGACGCGGCCCGCGACTCCGAGGAGTCGTACCTGCAGCTGCTCGACTCGATGCGCTGGCTGGGCTTCGACTGGGACGAGGGCCCCGAGGTGGGCGGCCCGCACGCTCCGTACCGCCAGTCGCAGCGCATGGACCTCTACAAGGACGTCGCCGCGAAGCTGCTGGACGCCGGTCACGCGTACCACTGCTACTGCTCGACCGAGGAGCTGGACGCGCGCCGCGACGCCGCCCGCGCCGCCGGCAAGCCGTCCGGCTACGACGGCCACTGCCGCGAGCTGACCGCCGAGCAGAAGGCGGCCTACGAGGCGGAGGGCCGTACGCCCATCGTCCGCTTCCGCATGCCCGACGAGCCGATCACCTTCACGGACCTGGTCCGCGGCGAGATCACCTACCTCCCGGAGAACGTGCCGGACTACGGCATCGTCCGCGCGAACGGCGCCCCGCTCTACACGCTGGTCAACCCGGTCGACGACGCCCTGATGGAGATCACCCACGTCCTGCGCGGCGAGGACCTGCTCTCCTCCACCCCCCGCCAGATCGCCCTCTACAAGGCGCTGACGGAGCTGGGCATCGCCAAGGAGACCCCCGCCTTCGGCCACCTGCCGTACGTGATGGGCGAGGGCAACAAGAAGCTCTCCAAGCGCGACCCGCAGTCCTCGCTGAACCTCTACCGCGAGCGCGGCTTCCTCCCGGAGGGCCTGCTCAACTACCTCTCGCTGCTGGGCTGGTCGCTCTCCGCCGACCGCGACATCTTCTCCGTGGACGAGATGGTCGCCGCCTTCGACATCGCGGACGTGAACCCGAACCCGGCCCGCTTCGACCTCAAGAAGGCCGAGGCGATCAACGCCGACCACATCCGCCTGCTCGACGTGAAGGACTTCACCGAGCGCTGCGCGCCCTGGCTGAAGGCCCCCTTCGCCCCCTGGGCGCCGGAGGACTTCGACGAGGCGAAGTGGCAGGCCGTCGCGCCGCACGCGCAGACCCGCCTCAAGGTCCTCTCCGAGATCACGGACAACGTCGACTTCCTGTTCCTTCCGGAGCCGGTCTTCGACGAGGCGCACTGGAGCAAGGCGATGAAGGAGGGCTCGGACGCCCTGCTGCGCACGGCCCGCGCCAAGCTGGAGGCGGCCGACTGGTCGAGCCCCGAGTCCCTCAAGGAGGCCGTCCTGGCCGCCGGCGAGGAGCACGGCCTCAAGCTCGGAAAGGCCCAGGCCCCGGTCCGCGTCGCCGTCACCGGCCGCACGATCGGCCTGCCGCTCTTCGAGTCCCTGGAGATCCTGGGCAAGGAGAAGACCCTGGCCCGCGTCGACGCGGCCCTGGCCCGGCTGGCCGCGTAACCGCACGGCACACCGAAGGGGGGCGGCGTCCGGACCGGACGCCGCCCCCCTTCCGTCGTCGTACGCCCTTCCCCGACCCCCGGACAGGCGGGTGCGGCCGGAGTTACCGTCGGGGCATGAGCATCAGGGCCGTGGTCTGGGACATCGACGACACGATCTTCGACTACACGGCCGCGGACCGCTCCGGCATGCGCGGGCACCTGGCCGCCGAGGGCCTGCTCGACGCGTACGGGACCGTTGAGCTGGCCCTCGCCCACTGGCGGGAGCACACCGACCGGCAGTGGGCGCGGTTCGCGGCCGGCGAGGCGACCTTCGAGGAGCAGCGCCGGGACCGTGTGCGGGCCTTCCTCGGGCGGGAGCTGACCGACGCCGAGGCCGACGCCTGGTTCCACCGTTATCTCGGTCACTACGAGTCCGGGTGGGCCCTCTTCCCGGACGTGCTGCCCGTCCTGGACGCGCTCGCCGGCAGCCACCGCCACGCCGTGCTCTCCAACTCCAGCCTGCACGTGCAGGAACGCAAGCTGCGCGTCCTCGGGGTGCGCGACCGCTTCGAGGCCGTCCTGTGCGCGGCCGAGCTGGGCGTCTCCAAGCCCGCCCCCGAGGCCTTCCACGCGGCCTGCGACGCCCTCGGACTGCCGCCGGGGCAGGTCGCGTACGTCGGCGACCACCCGGAGATCGACGGCCGCGGCGCCCACGAGGCGGGGCTGCTCTCCGTGTGGATCGACCGTGACGGCGCCCACACCGTCACGGCCGTGCCCGCCGCGGGCCCGCGCCGGATCGCCTCGCTGGCCGAACTCCCCGCGCTGCTCGGCGCCGATACCCGTTTTGGAGCGCCGTCCACCTTCGGGTAATGTTCTTCCTGCGCCGCCGGAGAGCGGGCCGAAAGGCCGGACCCCCGAGGCGCAAGCTAAAACAAAATCCCCGTGGGGGATGGCGTTTCAGTGGCCTATGGTGTAATTGGCAGCACGACGGTTTCTGGTTCCGTTAGTCTAGGTTCGAGTCCTGGTAGGCCAGCTCGCAGAGCTTATCTGCATCGCAGAGTCCAGTCTCTGCAAGGCCCCCGTTGTGTAGCGGCCTAGCACGCCGCCCTCTCAAGGCGGTAGCGCCGGTTCGAATCCGGTCGGGGGTACAGATCCTTCCCAGGGGGACAGTCCGGGTCGCACCCGCTGACTCTCATGCAGGATCGCTAGGGCCCCCGTTGTGTAGCGGCCTAGCACGCCGCCCTCTCAAGGCGGTAGCGCCGGTTCGAATCCGGTCGGGGGTACTCGGTGGTCTAGACCATCATTGGGCTATGGTGTAATTGGCAACACGACGGTTTCTGGTTCCGTTGTTCTAGGTTCGAGTCCTGGTAGCCCAGCTGGATCACTCGTGATCCTCGCCCCCGTTGTGTAGCGGCCTAGCACGCCGCCCTCTCAAGGCGGTAGCGCCGGTTCGAATCCGGTCGGGGGTACGCAGTCCGCAGGGCCCCCACTCCGGTGGGGGCCCTGCGGCGTTCCCGGTCACTCGATGCCGTACCGCCGCGCCGACTCCTCCTCCTGCGCCAGCCGGTGCAGCGCCTTCAGCACCGGCTCGAAGAGGACCGCGGCCGCGACCGCCGTCTCCACCTTCTCCGCCTCCGACGGGTGCGTCTCCACGAAGTCCAGGTCGCGCACGGCCGCCCGGTGCATCAACTCCGCGTACGGCGCCATGAGTTCGGCGTTCCAGGGATAGCCGAGCCGGATGAGCGTGGCCACCGCCACCACCAGCGAGCGGTGCACGGGGGAGAGGGTGCTCAACTCCCGTGCCGTTTCCCAGCCCAGCCTCTCCAACAGCCGGTCCACCTCGCGCCGGGCGGTGACCACGGCCGGGTCCTCCTCGTCCGGCTCGGGCTCCTGCGGCAGCGCCCAGAGTGCCGCGCCCAGCCGGATCGTGCGGCCCAGCGAGTCGTCGTCGACATGACCGAGGATCTCCCGCGCCGTCGCCACCGGCACCCGGCCCACCTGGATCAGCGCGCGGACCAGCCGCAGCCGGCGCAGATGGCCTTCGTCGTACTCGGCGGTCGTCGCGCCGATCCGGCGGCCGGGCGCCAACAGGCCTTCCCGCAGGTAGTACTTGATGGTCGCGACGGAGACTCCGCTGCGCTCGCTCAGTTCCGTCAGCCGCATGTCTTGCGCCCCTCCATGGATAACGGCACTATCCAAGCACCAGGCACTTGGATAGTGCCGTTATCCAATACGGGGGGCCACATGTTCGCCAAGCCGATCCCGGGCCGGATCACCGCGGACACCGAGGGGGACGTGACCGTCCTGCTGATCGGTATGCGCATCAACCACTTCTGGGCCGTGCACCACTGGCTGCCGGTGCTCGCGGCGATGCCCCGGATGCTGCGCGAACTGGCCCGCGACCCGGGCCGGGGGCTGCTCGGTCACGTCCTGCTGACCGCCTCCCCGCGCACGTACTACGTGGTCCAGTACTGGGAGTCCAAGGAGAAGCTCTACGCGTACGCGGCGGCGCCGGACATGTTCCACCACCGGGCGTGGGCGATGGTCAACCGCAAGGAGCGGGCGGGCAAGGTCCGTCAGCACGTGGGGCTCTGGCACGAGGCGTACGTCGTCCCGGAGGGGTCGTACGAGTCGATCTACGTCGACATGCCGCCCTTCGGTCTCGCCGCCGCGCACGGTGTCCTGCCGCTGGAGAAGCGGGGACGGAGGGCGGCCGACCGCTTCGCGCACCGGTCGTCCGGGGCGGCGGGGGGAGAGGCGCGGGGAGCGGCGCCGGAGGTGTGTCCGGCGGCAGAGGCCGTTCCGGAGGCCGTTCCGGAGGCCGTTCCGGCAGTTCCGCGGGCCGAGGACGGGCCGGCGGCCGGGTAGCCGGGCGGGACGGATGCCGACTCGGGGGCCGGCGGCCAGATGGCGCGACGCGACGGGGTGCCGGGCGGGGGCGGTCCGGTGGGGGAGCCGCGCCCGGTAGGGCTGCCTGGCGGTGACAGGGGCCGTGACAGAGACGGCGGCCGGCGGCGGGCCACCCTCGTGAAGGGGCTTGCGTCGGCCGGTCGCGGGCGGGAGACGGCCCGGGGTGCGGGGCGGTGGTGAGGGGGGAGGGCCTGCCGCGGCGTTGAGGCCGGCCCCACCCCGGTCGGGTCAGCCCGTGCGGCGCAGGGCCTCGGAGAGTCGTCCGGCGGCGTCGATGACCGCCTGGGCGTGCATCCGCCCCGGGTGGCGGGTCAGGCGCTCGATCGGTCCGGAGACCGAGACGGCGGCGACCACGCGGTTCGAGGGGCCGCGGACCGGCGCGGAGACGGACGCGACGCCCGGCTCGCGCTCACCGATCGACTGGGCCCAGCCCCGGCGCCGTACGCCCGACAGGGCCGTGGCCGTGAAGCGCGCGCCCTGGAGGCCGCGGTGCAGACGCTCGGGCTCCTCCCACGCCATCAGGATCTGGGCTGAGGAGCCCGCCTTCATCGTGAGCGTGGAACCCACCGGGACCGTGTCCCGAAGGCCCGAGAGGCGCTCGGCGGCGGCGACGCAGATGCGCATGTCGCCCTGCCGGCGGTAGAGCTGCGCGCTCTCGCCCGTGATGTCGCGCAGATGCGTGAGCACCGGGCCCGCCGTCGCGAGCAGGCGGTCCTCGCCCGCGGCCGCGGCCAGCTCGGCGAGCCGCGGACCGAGGATGAAACGGCCCTGCATGTCGCGCGCCACCATGCGGTGGTGTTCAAGTGCCACGGCGAGGCGATGTGCCGTGGGTCGTGCCAGCCCGGTCGCCGCGACCAGCCCTGCGAGGGTGGCCGGACCGGACTCCAGGGCGCTCAGGACAAGGGCTGCCTTGTCCAGAACTCCTACGCCGCTACTGTTGTCCATGAAACGATACTCGCGTCTCACTCTGTGAAACGCAAGTTCAATTTTCCGTGGAACGCGCCACCCTGGTAGTCACAGCGGCCCGCGGACCAACGGGCCCGGTGGCAGACGTCCGGACGAGGGGTACGCACGTCGCGCCGCCCCGGAGATCTCTAGTTGGGCCGGCGCCACACAAGCCGGCCGGAGGGAAAGCGATGGGTAGGACACTCGCGGAGAAGGTCTGGGACGACCACGTCGTCCGGCGCGCCGAGGGCGAGCCCGACCTCCTCTTCATCGATCTGCACCTGCTGCACGAGGTGACCAGCCCGCAGGCCTTCGACGGCCTCCGTCAGGCCGGCCGTCCGGTGCGCCGCCTCGACCTCACCATCGCCACCGAGGATCACAACACCCCGACCCTCGACATCGACAAGCCCATCGCGGACCCGGTCTCCCGGGTCCAGCTGGAGACGCTGCGCAAGAACTGCGCGGAGTTCGGTGTCCGGCTGCACTCGCTGGGCGACGTGGAGCAGGGCGTCGTCCACGTGGTGGGACCGCAGCTGGGCCTGACCCAGCCGGGCACCACCGTGGTCTGCGGCGACTCCCACACCTCCACGCACGGCGCCTTCGGCGCGCTGGCGTTCGGCATCGGCACCTCGCAGGTCGAGCACGTGCTGGCCACCCAGACGCTGCCGCTGGCCCGCCCCAAGACCATGGCCATCACGGTCGACGGCGAACTGCCCGAGGACGTCACCGCCAAGGACCTGATCCTGGCGATCATCACGAAGATCGGCACCGGCGGCGGCCAGGGCTACATCCTGGAATACCGCGGCTCGGCCATCGAGAAGCTCTCGATGGAGGCCCGGATGACCATCTGCAACATGTCGATCGAGGCCGGCGCCCGTGCGGGCATGATCGCTCCCGACGAGACGACCTTCGAGTACATCAAGGGCCGCGACCACGCCCCCGAGGGCGAGGACTGGGACGCCGCCGTCGCGTACTGGAAGACCCTGAAGTCCGACGAGGACGCGGAATTCGACGCCGAGGTCGTCATCGACGCCGCCTCGCTGGCGCCGTTCGTCACCTGGGGCACCAACCCGGGCCAGGGCGCACCCCTTTCGGCGGCCGTCCCCGATCCGGCTTCGTACGAGGACGCTTCGGAGCGCCACGCCGCCGAAAAGGCCCTGGAGTACATGGGGTTGACCGCGGGGCAGCCGCTGCGCGAGATCAAGGTGGACACGGTCTTCGTAGGTTCGTGCACCAACGGCCGCATCGAGGACCTGCGCGCCGCCGCCTCCATCGTCGAGGGCCGCAAAGTCGCCGACGGCGTACGCATGCTGGTCGTCCCCGGCTCCGCACGGGTCGGTCTGCAGGCCGTCTCCGAGGGCCTGGACGTGGTCTTCAAGGAGGCCGGCGCCGAATGGCGGCACGCGGGCTGCTCGATGTGCCTGGGCATGAACCCGGACCAGCTGGCCCCCGGTGAGCGCTCGGCGTCCACCTCCAACCGCAACTTCGAGGGCAGGCAGGGCAAGGGCGGCCGTACGCATCTGGTCTCGCCGCAGGTCGCCGCCGCCACCGCCGTGCTGGGCCATCTGGCCTCGCCGGCCGACCTGTCCGACGCGCCTGCCGCCCGTACGCCCGCTGGAGTCTGAGAAGTCATGGAAGCATTCACCACGCACACCGGCCGGGCCGTCCCGCTGCGCCGCAGCAACGTCGACACCGACCAGATCATCCCTGCTCACTGGCTCAAGAAGGTGACGCGGGACGGTTTCGAGGACGGGCTGTTCGAGGCCTGGCGCAAGGACCCGTCGTTCATCCTCAACCAGCCCGAGCGCGCGGGCGCCACGGTCCTGGTCGCCGGTCCCGACTTCGGTACGGGCTCCTCGCGCGAGCACGCCGTCTGGGCCCTGCAGAACTACGGCTTCAAGGCCGTGATCTCGTCCCGCTTCGCCGACATCTTCCGGGGCAACTCGCTGAAGAACGGCCTGCTCACCGTGGTCCTGGAGCAGCGGACCGTGGACGCGCTGCAGGACCTCGCCGAGAAGGACCCGCAGGCCGAGATCACGGTCGACCTGGAGGCCCGCGAGGTGCGCGCCGAGGGCATCACCGCCGCCTTCGAGCTCGACGAGAACGCCCGCTGGCGGCTGCTGAACGGGCTGGACGACATCTCCATCACCCTGCAGAACGAGGGCGACATCGCCGCGTACGAGGCGAAGCGCCCCTCGTACAAGCCGAAGACGCTCCAGGTCTGACAGGTGGGCCGGACGAACGGCTGACACAAGGCTGGTTTCAGCCACCCGCAACACCCCTCTGTACCCCCAATCGTGGACGGTTGGGGGTACAGCCGTGTCTGCCCCCGGAACACCTTCCCGGCACCCCTTCGGCCTGCCAACTTCCCACGTTACGGCGGTGGTTGGCGGGGTAGGCGAACCTGAAAGCCGCGTGGCGCCGGGGTGTTCGGGAGGCCGCCACAGGCCGCAGTTGCCCCCTGCGCAGGCGACAACTCGCCCCAGATGGCACAATCTGTGCATGGAACACGACGGCCAACTCGAGCTCTATACGGCGGTCGCGGCCCAACTCAAGGAAGCGCACACACAAGTGCGCGCACTGCAAGTCCCGGAGGGCGTACGGATGGCGCTGGCCCGGAAGCTGCTGGTCATTACGGCCGTGGCCAAGCACGATCTCGCCGATGCGACAAGGCGTCTGGAGCGGTTCATGGCGGACCTCGACGAGGGTCGATTCCCGGAAGAGGAACGCTGAGAACTCCGCGACAGCCCGAGTTCGTTGCGGCACAAGGGTGATTAGCCCGTTTCGTGTTTGATTTGCGGTATATATCTGCCTAACGTGCGAAAACGCTTGAACACTTTCGTTCTGGCAATGTCTCCGAAGGGGAAGACGTGAACAAGGCGCAGCTCGTAGAAGCGATTGCGGACAAGGTCGGCGGCCGTCAGCAGGCCGCCGACGCGGTCGACGCCGTACTGGACGCGGTCGTCCGTGCGGTCGTCAGCGGCGAAAGGGTCTCGGTCACCGGCTTCGGTTCGTTCGAGAAGGTCGACCGCCCGGCCCGCTACGCCCGCAACCCGCAGACGGGAGAGCGTGTTCGGGTCAAGAAGACCTCGGTGCCGCGCTTCCGCGCCGGTCAGGGCTTCAAGGACCTGGTGAGCGGCTCGAAGAAGCTGCCGCGCGGCGGCGAGGTCGCCGTCAAGAAGGCCCCCAAGGGCAGCCTGTCCGGCGGCGCTTCCGCGACGGTCAAGAAGGCCGCGGCCAAGAAGACCACCGCCAAGAAGGCGACGGGCGCCGCCAGGAAGACCACCGCCACCGCGAAGAAGACGACGGCGACGCCGGCGAAGAAGACCACCGCCACGGCGAAGAAGGCCACGGCGAAGAAGACCACCGCCAAGAAGGCCGCCACCGGCACCAAGAAGGCCGCCGCCAAGAAGACCACCGCCAAGAAGGCGACGGGTACGGCGAAGAAGGCCCCGGCGGCCAAGAAGGCGACGGCCACCAAGGCCCCCGCCAAGAAGTCGACGGCTCGCAAGACCACCGCCAAGAAGGCCACCGCCCGCAGGTAGCAGGGGCGCAGGGCAACTCACGCGCCGGGCCGGGCTCCCATCGGGAGCCCGGCCCGCGGCGTGTCCGGGCGCGGCGGGCGCCCGCTCAGAACGTGTGCAGCGTGACCAGGGTGATGTGGCGGGAGGCGCCCTCGCCCTCGAACTCGACGCGCACCCGCTGTCCCGGGCGCAGCAGCCGCAGGGCGCCCGCGTCGAACGCCGGCGCGTCGAAGGGCACCGGGGTGCCGTCGTCGAGCAGCACCTGGCCGCTGCGGGTCTCGGGGTCGTACGTGTACGCGGTCGCCTGCATGAGGGAAGCCTAGGGCCTGCGGCGCGGGCGCACTTCCCCGAGGACCCGTCCCGGGCGCCGTGCTACGGGGGGACTTCAGGGGGCCGGCGGACCCGCGGTCCCCACCGGACGGCCCGGGATCAGCAGCCGGGCCGCCGCGGCCGCCGTACGCGCGCCCACGCCCAGTGCCAGCGCCGCCCGCAGGTCGTCGCCGGTGTCGACGTCCTGGCGTACCGAATCCACCGCTTCCAGGTCCAGTTCCGCGGCTCCCGACGCCCGGTGGCGGGCGCGGGAGGCGGTCCCGAACGACGGCAGCAATTCCCGGCCCGGGGCGGCGGCCAGCAGGGTGGTGCCGATTGCCGCGGCGTCCGCGAGAAAAGCGCGGGGGAATTCCGCGGCGGCGTCGAGTACCCGTTCCAATTCCGTGTGCCGCAGCGCCGGCAGATCCGCGTTCAGAGCGGCCACCGCGCTTTCGGGACTTCGGGAACGCACCACCGCCGCCGCGTGCGCGAGCGCCGCGTTCAGGCCGCCCGCCGGTTCGTCGGGGACGATCCGGGCTCCCAGCGACGCCAGCTCCCGCCCGGCCAGGGAATCGTCCGTGACGACCGCCACATCGCGGACCGCGGCGCAGGCCAGCGCGGCCGCCACGGTGTCCTGGGCGAAAGCGAGGGCGAGGCCCGGACGCAGCACGTCCCCAGCGGTGTCCGAGAGCCTGCTCTTGGCCCGCGCCAGCGCTTTGAGCGGTATGACCAAGGTCCACTGCACGAGCGTTCCGTCCCCTCTTGTCGCGCCCATTGTGACCCGGGCCCCCGGGGACGCCCACGACCGGGGCGTACGGTGTTCTCGACAGACCGGCGGCCCGGGGTGACACTTGTGCGGGCCCCCAGGCCCTAGAGGAAGGTGTCCGCGTGCCCCGCCGCAGAATCGGCTTCTGGTACCGCTTCGCAGCGGTCCTGTGCAAACCGCCACTGGTGGTTCTGATCAAGCGGGACTGGCGTGGAATGGAGAACATTCCGGCTGAGGGCGGATTTATCACCGCGGTGAACCACAATTCGCATGTGGACCCGTTCGCCTACGCACACTTCCAGTACAACACCGGGCGGGTTCCCCGATTTCTGGCGAAGGCGGCGCTTTTCCGCAAGGGGTTCGTGGGCGCCGCGATGCGCGGCACCGGACAGATCCCCGTCTACCGCGAGAGCACCGACGCGCTGAGCGCGTTCCGAGCCGCGATCGAGGCCGTGGAGCGCGGCGAATGCGTCGCCTTCTACCCCGAGGGCACCCTCACCCGTGACCCCGACGGCTGGCCCATGACCGGCAAGACGGGGGCCGCGCGGGTCGCGCTGCAGACCAAGTGCCCGGTGATCCCGGTCGCCCAGTGGGGAGCCAACGAACTGCTCCCGCCCTACGCCAGGAAGCCCAACCTCCTTCCCCGCAAGACCCACCGGGTGCTGGCGGGCCCGCCGGTGGACCTCTCGCGCTTCTACGGCAAGGACATGACCCCCGACCTCCTCAAGGAGGCGACCGAGGTCATCATGGCCGCCGTCACCGCGCTGCTGGAGGAGATCCGCGGGGAGAAGGCGCCCGAGACGCCCTACGACCCCCGCCAGGTACGCATCGAACAGCGCCGCAGGGCCGCGGCGAAGGCGAAGACACAGCAGGAAGAGGGGCAAGGCGCGTGAGCAAGCCGGTCAGGGCGGCCGTCTTCGGGACCGGATCGTGGGGCACGGCCTTCGGCATGGTGCTCGCCGACGCGGGGTGCGACGTCACCCTGTGGGGGCGCCGCGCCGAACTCGCCGAAGCGGTCAACTCCACGCGTACGAACCCGGACTACCTGCCCGGCGTCGAACTCCCGGAGAACCTGCGCGCCACCACGGACCCCGCCGAGGCCGCGGCCGACGCCGACTTCACCGTGCTCGCCGTGCCCTCGCAGACCCTGCGCGGCAACCTCGCCGAGTGGGTGCCGTTGCTCGCCCCCGACACCGTCCTCGTCTCCCTGATGAAGGGTGTCGAACTCGGCTCCGCCATGCGGATGAGCGAGGTCATCGAGGACGTCGCCAAGGTCGGCGAGGACCGCGTCGCCGTGGTCACCGGGCCCAACCTCGCCCGTGAGATCGCCGCGCGGATGCCGGCCGCCTCCGTGGTCGCCTGCCGCTCCGAGGCCGTCGCCCGGCGCCTCCAGGCCGCCTGCCACACGCCGTACTTCCGCCCGTACACCATCACCGACGTCATCGGCAGCGAACTCGGCGGCGCCGTCAAGAACGTGATCGGACTCGCCGTCGGCATCGCGGACGGCATGGGGCTCGGCGACAACGCCAAGGGCTCGCTGATCACCCGCGGGCTCGCCGAGACCACCCGGCTCGGCCTCGCCATGGGCGCCGACCCGTTCACCTTCTCCGGACTCGCGGGCCTGGGCGACCTGGTGGCCACCTGCTCCTCGCCGCTCTCGCGCAACCACACCTTCGGCACCAACCTCGGCAAGGGCATGACCCTCCAGGAGACCATCGCCGTCACCAGGCAGACCGCCGAGGGCGTCAAGTCCTGCGAATCGGTGCTGGATCTGGCGCGCCGGCACGGGGTCGACATGCCCATCACGGAGACAGTCGTGGGCATCGTCCACGAGGGCAAGCCGCCGGTGGTCGCGCTCAAGGAACTCATGTCGCGCAGCGCCAAACCGGAACGCCGCTGACGCCTCCCCGCACCGCCCGACCTGCCCGCGGCGGCGTGCCGCGACGCTCCGCTGTCGTCGGGGCGACAGTGAGCGACGGCAGGCGGACGGTCTCGGGCAACGCCGCCGTGGGGCGCTGACTCACCGCCTACCACCGGGTACTCTCAACGCGATATGAGCACCGAGAACCTCCCCCAGAGCCCCGAGCAGCCGCCTCGCAAGCCGCGCGTGGCCGTCGTCTTCGGCGGTCGCAGCTCCGAACACGGGATCTCCGTGGTCACGGCCGGCGCGGTCCTGCGCGCCATCGACCGTACGAAGTACGACGTACTGCCGATCGGCATCACCCAGGACGGCCGTTGGGCGCTCACGGCGGACGAGCCGGAACGGATGGCGATCGTCGACCGGCGCCAGCCCAGCGTCGACGAGCTGGCCGACGCCGGCGAGGGCGGCGTGGTGCTCCCCGTCGACCCGGCCAACCGCGAAGTCGTCTACAGCGAGCCGGGTTCGGTCCCCAAGGCCCTCGGCGAGGTCGACGTCGTCTTCCCCGTGCTGCACGGCCCCTACGGCGAGGACGGCACCCTCCAGGGCCTCCTGGAACTCTCCGGCGTGCCCTACGTCGGCGCCGGTGTGCTCGCCTCGGCCGTCGGCCAGGACAAGGAGTACATGAAGCGGGTGTTCACCTCCTTCGGGCTGGAGGTGGGCCCGTACGTGGTGATCCGGCCGCGCGAGTGGGACGGCGACCGCTCCGCCGCCCGCAAGAAGATCATCGATTTCGCCGGCGAGCACGGCTGGCCGCTGTTCGTGAAGCCCGCGCGCGCGGGTTCGTCGATCGGCATCACCAAGGTCGACGACCTCGGCGCTCTGGACGAGGCGATCGAGGAGGCCCGGCGCCACGACCCGAAGATCATCGTGGAGGCGCTGCTGCGCGGCCGCGAGATCGAGTGCGGGGTCCTGGAGTTCGAGGACGGTCCGCGGGCCAGCCTGCCCGCCGAGATCCCGCCGGCCCAGTCGCACGCGTACTACGACTTCGAGGCCAAGTACATCGACTCCACCCCCGGCATCGTGCCCGCCCCGCTGACGCCCGAGCAGACCGCCGACGTCCGGCGGCTCGCGGTCGACGCCTTCGAGGCCGTGTCCTGCGAGGGCCTGGTGCGCGCGGACTTCTTCCTCACCGAGGACGGGAAGTTCGTGATCAACGAGGTCAACACCATGCCCGGCTTCACGCCGATCTCGATGTACCCGAAGATGTGGGAGGCGAGCGGCATCGGCTACCCGGAGCTCGTGGACCTGCTGATCCGGGCGGCGCTGCGGCGGTCCACCGGACTGCGCTGACCGTCCGTCCGCGACGTCAGTCGGCGATCCCCTCGGGGATCGCCTTCTTGACGGGCTTCGCCAGATCGACGAGCGCCCCCGCCCCGTTCTTGGAGTGCTCCGCGCTGAGCCGTACCTCGACGTACGCCCTGCGCAGGCTCGACGTGAAGACGTACGAGCCGTCGTCCCGTTCCTGCACCAGCCAGCCCACGCCGTTGATCACGGTGCTGGACGCCTTCGGATCGAGCATCTCGGCGGGTCGTACGACACCGCAGCGCAGTATGATCGCCGGGCCTCCCCAGCCCGCGGTCAGCGCGGACCGGGGCTCGGGGTCCTCCCGCTCCAGGCCGTCCACCTTTTCCGGCAGCACCTTGTCCAGGTTCCGGCACAGCCGGGCGGCGTTCTCGCCCGGGCTGGGAACCGCGGCGGCTGCGCTGTCGTCTGCTGAGGAGCAGCCGGTGACGGCGATCAACAGGGCGAGCACGGACAGCCCGGGGGCAGCGTTCGGCCGGTGACGGAAGATGTTCACCGGCCAAGGGTAGACGGGGGCTACAGGTGCACGACCGGGCAGGTCAGGGTGCGGGTGATGCCGTCCACTTGCTGGACCTTGGCGACCACCATGCGGCCGAGTTCGTCGACGGTGTCGGCCTGGGCCCGCACGATCACGTCGTACGGCCCTGTCACGTCCTCGGCCTGGATCACCCCCGGGATCTTGCTGATCGATTCGGCGACGGTCGACGCCTTGCCGACCTCCGTCTGGATCAGGATGTACGCCTGTACCACGGAACCTCCAGGGCGGCCACGAGGATCATGTGGGGAAAAGGAACGCCACGGTATCGCGTCGCCGCTCGCCACGGGGAGACCCGCGGGGCCTGGGGCTTGCGCGCCGGGGTGCACGGACTGCACAAGTTGACGGTCAACTCGACCGTACCGAGTACAGAGACGGCTCGCGACCGGGCACCGGCCGCGGCAGAGGGAGCAGTACGACGATGAAGGGCACCGTGGGCGAGTTGGGGGAGTTCGGGCTCATCAGAGAGCTCACGTCGCGTCTTACCACCACCCCGGCGGTCCGGGTCGGTCCCGGTGACGACGCCGCGGTCGTCGCCGCCCCGGACCGCAGGGTCGTGGCGAGCACCGACATCCTCCTGGAGGGGCGGCACTTCCGCCGCGACTGGTCCACGGCGTACGACGTGGGACGCAAGGCGGCCGCGCAGAACCTCGCGGACATCGCCGCGATGGGAGCCGTGCCGACCGCGCTGCTGCTCGGCCTGGTCGTGCCGGCCGAACTGCCCGCCACCTGGCCGTCGGAGCTGATGGACGGGCTGCGCGACGAGTGCCAGGTCGCGGGGGCGGCCGTGGTCGGCGGCGACGTCGTACGGGGCGACACGATCACCGTCGCGATCACGGCGCTCGGCGACCTGCGCAACCACGAGCCCGTGACCCGGGCCGGCGCGCAGCCCGGCGACGTCGTCGCCGTGACGGGCTGGCTGGGCTGGTCGGCGGCCGGGTTCGCCGTGCTGTCCCGCGGCTTCCGCTCGCCGCGCGCGTTCGTGGAGGCGCACCGGCGCCCCGAACCGCCGTACCACGCGGGCCCCGCCGCCGCCGGACTCGGCGCGACCTCGATGACGGACGTCAGCGACGGCCTGATCGCCGACCTCGGGCACATCGCCGAGGCCAGCAAGGTGCGCATCGACGTGCGCTCCGGGGACATCGACATCCCCTCGCAGATGAACGACATCGGGCAGGCCGTCGGCGTCGACCCGATCCAGTGGGTGCTCACCGGCGGCGAGGACCACGCCATCGTGGCGACGTTCCCCCCGGACGTGAAGCTGCCCGCACGCTGGAAGGTGATCGGCGAGGTGCTCAACCCGTCGGCGCTGCCGCAGGTGACGGTCGACGGGGCGCCCTGGACCAACAAGGGCGGCTGGGACCACTTCGGGGACATCGAGTCGTGACGCCGAGGTGCTCATCGCGGGGGCGGTGAGCACCTTTCCGGGCGGCGCCGTGGCCCACGCGCGCGCGGGGACAGCAAAAAGCCGGTCCACTGGGAAGTGGACCGGCTCAGAGCAGCGAACCAGCAGTGGCCGCGCGCGACGGGGATCCCCCCTGCTCGAGCGGAGCCAGAGCGTGGGGAAGTTGCGTCAGCGCGAGACCTTGCCGGCCTTGATGCACGAGGTGCAAGCGTTCACGCGCTTCGGCGTCCCGCCCACCACGGTACGGACGCGCTGGATGTTCGGGTTCCAGCGACGGGGCGTACGGCGGTGCGAGTGCGAGATGTTGTTGCCGAAGCCCGGCCCCTTGCCGCAGACGTCGCAGTTGGCAGCCACGGGTCACTCCAAAGACTTCAGATGCTCTTACGGTGGATCCCGGCATGCCGGGATCAAGATCTAGGATCTGAGTGGCGGTGCCAGGGGGAAGGCCCGATCGGATCGGGCAACCGGAGCAGCATACAACGACTGCGTCCGTACAACGAAACTACCATGGCGGCGCGCGGACCTTCCCCGGCCTCATCAGGGCCCTCTTCCGTCGGGGACCCGTCCTGGGTCTACGCTGCGTCCCACGTCCGGCAGCTCAAGGAGGCGCAGGTGCCGCAGGTGCCGCAGACATTGGACGCATCCGCGGTGCGCACCTGGTGCGGTCTCGCGCTGGAGGCCCTGGGACGGGCCCGCGAGGAGATCGACGCCATCAATGTCTATCCCGTGGCCGACGGTGACACCGGGACGAACCTCTATCTGACCGTCGAGTCGGCGGCCACGGCCGTCGAGGCGGTCTTCGCCGGGCACCACGCGATGTACGTGACGGACCCCGCACGCCAGAAGGGCCACAGCGCCGCGTCGGACCCGGCCGGGCGGCCCAGCCTGGCGGAGGCCGCGCGGGCCATGGCGCACGGCGCCCTGATCGGGGCCCGCGGCAACTCCGGGACGATCCTCGCGCAGCTGCTGCGCGGCATGGCACAGGTGCTCGCCGCCGACAGTGACACCTCTCACACCGACGGACCGGGGCTGCGGCTCGCCCTTCGGCACGCGGCCGACTCCGCCCGCCAGGCCGTCGCCCACCCCGTCGAGGGCACGGTGCTCACCGTCGCCTCGGCCGCCGCCGACGCGGCCACCGGCGCCGAGGGCGACTGCGGGGCGGTCGCGCGGGCGGCGTACGAGGGAGCGCGGGCGGCCCTGGCGGCGACACCGGGGCAGCTGGCCGTCCTGGAGCGGGCGGGAGTGGTCGACGCGGGCGGCCGGGGCCTCGTGGCCGTCCTCGCCGCCCTGGTGCAGACGTTCACCGGTGAGGCGCCCGGGGGAGCGGCGATATCCGTCCTGGCCGTGCGGACGGAGCACGCGCCGGCGGAGGGGGAGGCGCGCGCCGCGGACGACCGCCACGCGCGCGTGGCCGACGACGGCGCCCACGCACGCGTGGCCGTCGGGAGCGGCGACGAGGAGAGCCCCGCCGAGGTGTGCGCGGACGCGACGCCCGACGCCGACGGCCCGGCCTTCGAGGTGATCTACCTGCTGGAGGCGGAGGACGCGGCCGTCGCGCGGCTCAGGGAGCGGCTCGACCGGCTCGGGGACTCCCTCGTCGTGGTCGGCGGCGACGGCCTGTGGAACGTCCACGTGCACGTCGACGACGCCGGCGCCGCCGTCGAGGCGGGCATCGAGGCGGGACGGCCGTACCGGATCCGGATCACCCACTTCGGGCTGGACGACGCTCACACGGCCGGCGGGCGGGCGGTGCGCCCGCCCCGGGAGCGCACCCAGCGGGCCGTCGTAGCGGTCGTGCCCGGCGAGGGCCTGGCGGGCCTGTACGCCGAGGCCGGGGCGACGAGCGTGCTCGCGCGACCGGGGGAGCCGCCCGCCAGCGGTGAGCTGGTCGAGGCGGTACGGCGTGCCCACGCGCGCGAGGTGGTGCTCCTGCCGAACGACCCGGAACTGCGCCACACCGCGGCCGCCGCCGCCGAACAGGCACGCGCGGAGGGCGTCCGGGTCGCCCTGATCCCGACCCGGTCCGCGGTGCAGGGCATCGCCGCGCTCGCCGTCCACGAACCGGACCGCCGTTTCGACGAGGACGTCGTCGCGATGACGTCCGCCGCCGGTGCCACCCGCCATGCGGAGGTCCTGGTCGCCGAGCGGCAGTCCTGGACCATGGCGGGCATCTGCCAGGCCGGCGACATCCTCGGGCTCATCGACGGCGACGTCGCCGTCATCGGCTCCGACCTCGCCGACACCGCCGAGGTCGTGCTGAACCGCATGCTGTCGGCGGGCGGCGAGATGGTCACCCTCGTGCTGGGCGACGAGGCGCCCGAGACCGTCGCCGCCCACCTCGAGGCGTGCGTCCGGGAGTCCTACCTCGCGGTGGACACCGTGGTCTACCGGGGCGGACGCCAGGGAGCGCTGCTGCTCATCGGGGTGGAGTAGCGGCCCTGCCTACTCGGCTCCGGCCATCAGCTCCAGCATCTTCTCCGCCTCGCCCCGCCGCGCCCGCGGCACGTCCCCGTCGAGCCCCTCACAGGCGGCGAGCACCGCACGCGCGCGTGCCCGGGCCGCGGCGGGACGCCCCAGGTCGGCCTCCAGCCACCCGGCGGCGAGTTCGGACCCCGTGCGGGAGTCGAGTCCGTCGGCACCGAGGGACGCGAAGGCCGCGACCGCCCGCGTGACCTGGCCGAGCGCCTCCTCGAACGCCGCGTGCGCGTCGTCCTCGGCCGCGTCGTCCTGGACGGAGCGGGCGATCAGGTCGCCGAACTGGCGGTGCGTCTGCCCGAGTTCGGAGACGAGCCGGACCCGGTCCTCCGCGCCGTCGTCCTCACCCGAGGCACCGGAGTCGGGCGCCGGCAGCTCCTCCAGCGCCAGCTCGCACACGCGTACCGCCTCCGCCATGAGTTCCCGGGCCCCGTCCAGGCCGGCCTCCCCGCGCGCCGCGATCCAGGCGCGGGCCCGCAGCGAGCGGACCAGGCCGTGGACGTTGCCCAGGGACCGCCAGAGGTCACCGGCGCGGGCGTACGCCCGGGCGGCCTCGACGGGCAGGTCCGCGTGACCGAGGGCCTCGGCGGCGAGGTGGGCGAGCATCGCGTGGTCGCGCTGCTCGGGCCAGTGCCGGGCGATGTCGGCGGCCCGCAGCCAGTGCTCGGCCGCCGCCCGGTGCTCGCCCAGCTCGGTGAGGCAGTCGCCGAGCCACCACCGGGTCTGCACGATCGCGCCGTCGCCGTGGGTCTCCGCCGTCAGGTCGGGCAGCGCCGACTCCAGGACCTCCGCGGCCTCCGCCCAACGCCCCTGGGCGAGCAGGAAACCGCCGAGCTGGTGCCGCGCCCAGGCGCCGAGCGTCGGCCCCTCGCCGCCCTCGTCGGCCCAGTGCGCCGCCTCCAGGGCGTGCTCCGCCGCGGGGCCGGGCCGACCGTCGGCGGCGAGGATCTCGGCCAGCTGGAGGTGCAGTTGCGCGTGTCCTACCGCCTCCAGGTAGGGGCCGCCGCCGTCCAGCGCCGCCCGTACCGCCCGCTCCGCCGTCTCCGGGTCGCCGAGGTGCCGCGCGATCCCGGCGAGGCGGGCCTGGTACTCCACGGCGAACCACGGCAGCCCGGCCGCCGTGAACTCCGCGACCGCCCGCTCGTACAGCTCGGCGGCCGCCGGGGCGTCCCCGCTGTGCGCGGCCAGCTCCGCGAGCATGGCCCGCGCCTCCGCGGCCCGGGCGGCGAGCCAGGTCCGGTCGGTGTGCGGCCCCGCGAGCGCAAGCAGCTCCCGCACGGCCGTCCCGGCCTCGGCGGTGGCGGCGCCGGTGTCCCCGACCTCCTCGTCGGCGGCCTCGTGCACGCGCTGCATCAGGATCCGCGCGCGGGCCACCAGGACGGAGGCCGCCTGGCGTACGCCCGTGGCGTCCGCCGCGAGCAGGGCCAGCACCTGCTCGTACGGCTCCCGTACGGCCGCGAGCGCCTCCTCGGTCCGGCCCGTCCCGGCGTGGGCGTACGCGGCACGCGCGCGTGCCGCGAGCGCCTCACCCGGGTCGCCCGCCTCCGCGTACAGGGCGGCGGCCCGTTCGAAGAGCGCCGCGCCCTCCGGGCCCAGGCCCATCGCCTCGTGCTCGGCGATCTCCGCGCGGTCGTGCGGGCCCAGCTCCGCGCCCTCGGCCGCGCGGGCCACCTCGGCCCAGGCCGCGACGGCCTCCGGAGCCATCTCCTCGGACAGCCGCCGCGCCCGCGCGAGCAGCGCGGGCAGGTCCGGCTCGGCGGCCGGCTCCCCGGACGCGGCGACGGCCGCCGCAGGGCGCGGCGCGGGGGCGGGACGGGTGCTGCGTACGCCCAGCGGCAGCCGGTCCACCAGGGGCCGCCGGTCCATGCGGGCGCGGGCGCGCTCACCGACGTACGAGGTGCCGTTGCGCGCGTCGAAGCGGGCGGCCAGCGCGAGGGCCTCCCCGCGCGCGCGGACGGCGAGTTCGGCCGCGGTCCAGGTGCGTCCGGCCGGCCCGGGGACCGGCTGACCGCCGAGCCCCAGCTCGGTCAGCCGGTCCATCAGCAGCGCCACCACCGCCATGAAGTCCAGCCTGCTGCGCGGCTCCCCGGAGTCGGTGAAGTACGCCGGCCGCTCCGCGAGGAGTTCCAGGGCGCGTGCCTCGTTGCCGCTCAGCGCGCAGAACTCGACGTGGTCCGCGTAGGCGCCGCGCATGCTCTCCATGGCGCGCACCAGCCGCAGGCCGCGCAGGTGGTGGGCGCGCGCCTCGTCGAGCCGGCCCAGCCGCAGCAGCGGCAGCAGCGAGGACGCCAGGACCGCGTGCGGCTCGTGGGCGCACGTGTACCGGCCCTCCAGGACCGGCCCCCACATCTCCAGCGCCTGCGCGTCCCCGTGCCGCAGTGCCTGCCACCAGCCCTGGTCGTGCAGCTCGCAGGCGTGGCAGTCGGCCATGCTGTCCCGGTCCGCGGCCAGCCACGCCGTGTACGCGCGCTCGGCCCGCTCCAGGTCGCCGATGTGGTGCGCCACGCTGAACTCGGCGCTGCGCACGGCCCGTTCGGAGTGACCGGCGAGGCGGTAGCGGTGCTCCATCTCGCCGAGCCACTTCTCGATGGAGGCGAGCGGGATGTGCGGCTGGCCCAGCATGCCGGCGGACATCCACTTGAACACCCAGTGCAGGGAGTGGGTCTCGTACTCGTCGAAGTCCTCGGGGTGTTCGTCCCACATGCGCAGCAGGCGCGCGAAGGGGACGAACATCTTGTCCTTCTCGGAGCTGTAGTTGTAGACCTTCAGCTGGTGTCCGAGCGCCTCGATCACGGCGAGCGGGATGTTCAGCTTCTCCGCCTCGGCGAGCAGTTGCTCCGCGCGCGCGTTGCGGGCCGGGCCCTCGGGCTGCTCGTAGTTCTCCGCCATCGCGTGGCGCAGCATGTCGAAGTCCATGACCTGGCTCATCGGCGGTCGTCCTCCCCGGACTCGGTGTGCGTGGCCCATTCGAGGAGGCCGAGGAACGCGCGGTTGAGCAGCGCGGAGTCCGCGGGCCGCAGTGGGCGCTGCGCCATCAGCAGGGCCTGCCCGTAGAGGGACTCGGTGGCCGTGCCGATCAGTTCGGGGTCGCGCAGTGAACTGACCTTGCGGATCAGCGGGTTGAGGTGGTTCAGGACCAGCCGGGCGCGCGGGGCGCTGCCGCGCAGCGAGCCGAGGATGCCCGCCCACAGGTCGTCGGCCTGCTCCTCGGCGTCCGCGCGGGCCTGCTCGTGCCGGGCCGCCCGGTCGTCCAGGTGCAGCGCCGGTACGGACAGGGGGTGGAAGGAGCGCAGGGTGACGTCGCAGCCCAGGGGGTCGAGCTTGGCGCGGGCGGCGGCCAGGAAGCCGGCGAGGGCCAGCTCCTCCGCCGGGTCGACCGTGTCCAGGTGCGCCGTGACGGTGTCCGCGTCCAGCTCGGCGACGACCGTCCCCGGACGCACCGAGGGGAGGGCGGCGACGAGTTCGGCGTCGTACGTGTAGCCGCCGTTGACGACGCCCACGCCCTGCGCGGACGCGATGGGCGCGACCTGCCGGTACTCCTCCACGGTCCGCGTGAAGTGCACCACCGGGTGCCGCTGCGCGAACTCCTCCAGGGACAGCCGTCCGTCGGTGGTCTCGAAGGGCAGCCAGGGCAGCATCGTGCGCAGCATCTCGCTGTCGTGCCGGGCCAGCGACTTCACGCCCAGGTGGTGCACGGACAGGAAGGCCGCGAGCCGCTCCGGGTCGCCCGCGGCGAGCCCGGTCAGCCAGGACCGGATGCGCTCGCCGAGCGCGTCCCGCACGCCCGCCAGCGTCTCGTCCTCGTACAGCGACTCGCGCGAGGCGGTGGGCCGCAGGCTGTCCGTGTCCAGGACGCAGCGCACGAAGAACGCCCAGTCGGGCAGGAGCTGTTCGGCCCGCTCGGTGAGCAGCATGCCCTTGAGGTGGACGCGGTGCCCGGCGCGCTGGGCGGGGCTGACCGCCGACGGGAGCACGTAGGCGACACCGCGGACCCCGGCGAGCGGCACGTCCAGGTCGATCGAGTCCAGCGGCGTGAACCCGAACAGGTCGTGGCAGTGCCGCGCCAGCGCCACCCGCCGGGTCGCGGGGCTCGGGTACGGGCGGTCCCAGGGCGCCGGCAGGTCCGTGACCGCCTCCTCGCCCACCCGGACGTCGTACGGCAGCAGCGACCCGAAGTCCCGGGCCAGCGAGCGCACCCGCTCCTCGGTCAGCCACTCGCCCGCCCCGGCGCGCGCCACCAGGTGCACGGTCGTGCCCGGTTCGGGCCGCGCCGCGTCGGGCAGCGTCCGCACGGTGTACGAACCGTCGTCGGTCGCCGTCCACTCCACGGGCGGCGCCCCGGGCGTACGGGCGCTGCGGCTGACGACGCGGATGCGCTCGGCGACCACGAAGCAGGCCAGCAGACCGATGCCGAACTGCCCCAGGAAGTCGGAACGCGCCGACTCCAGCCCCTCGCGGCGCTTGGAGCTGCGGCCGATGGTCGCGAGGAGGCTGTGCACGTCGGACTCGGTGAGTCCGACGCCGGAGTCCTCCACGCGCAGGGCGCCCCCGTCGCCCTCGACGAACAGCCGGACCGTGGCCGGGGCGTCAGGCTGCTCGGCGCGCCGCGCGGTGATGGCGTCCACGGCGTTCTGCAGCAGCTCGCGCAGATAGACCTTGGGACTCGAGTAGAGGTGATGGGAGAGGAGGTCCACGAGGCCGCGCAGGTCGACCTGGAACGTGTGAGGTGACTGGGGTGCCTGGGATGACTGAGAAGTCTGTGAGTCCATCGTCGCAGCGCCGGTGGGGGGACGGGCGACGGCGCGGGGTCGGGCGGTCCCGGGGCACGGTGACCGCGAACAGGGCGGGCGCGTCATCCTAGGCCGCGAACGACCCGCCTGACCAGCGGATTTCCAGGACGTATGCGGCAATGTCAGTGCCGTGGTGTGCAATGGATCTCGTGCCCGCGCTCGAAGAACCACTGAAGAAGGTGCTCGGTCCCGCCACCGCGAAGGTGATGGCCGAGCATCTCGGCCTGCACACCGTCGGCGACCTGCTGCACCACTATCCCCGCAGGTACGAGGAGCGCGGGCAGCTCACCCACCTCGCCGACCTGCCCATGGACGAGCACGCCACGGTGGTCGCCCAGGTCGCCGACGCCCGCCTGATGACCTTCGCCTCGTCCAAGGCGCCCCGCGGCAAGGGCCAGCGCCTCGAAGTGACGATCACGGACGGCAGCGGCCGCCTCCAGCTCGTCTTCTTCGGCAACGGCGTGCACAAGCCGCACAAGGACCTCCTGCCGGGCACGCGCGCGATGTTCTCCGGCAAGGTCTCCGTCTTCAACCGCCGCCTCCAGCTCGCCCACCCCGCCTACGAGCTGCTGCGCGGCGACGGGGACGAGGCGGCGGAGACGGTCGACACCTGGGCCGGCTCCCTCATCCCCCTCTACCCGGCCACCGCCAAGCTGGAGTCCTGGAAGATCGCGAAGGCCGTGCAGACGGTCCTGCCGAGCGCCCAGGAGGCCGTCGACCCGCTGCCGGACTCCCTCAGGGAGGGCCGCGGCCTGGTCTCCCTCCCCGAGGCCCTCCTCAAGATCCACCGCCCGCACACCAAGGCGGACGTCGAGGACGCCCGCGCCCGCCTGAAGTGGGACGAGGCGTTCGTCCTCCAGGTCGCACTGGCCCGCCGCCGGCACGCGGACGCCCAGCTCCCCGCCGTCGCCCGCAGACCGCGGCCCGACGGCCTGCTCACGGCCTTCGACGCCAAGCTGCCGTTCACCCTCACCGACGGCCAGCGGAAGGTCTCCGCGGAGATCTTCGGCGACCTCGCCACCGAACACCCGATGCACCGGCTCCTCCAGGGAGAGGTCGGTTCCGGAAAGACCCTGGTCGCCCTGCGCGCCATGCTCGCCGTGGTCGACGCGGGGGGCCAGGCGGCGATGCTCGCGCCCACCGAGGTGCTCGCCCAGCAGCACCACCGGTCGATCACGGAGATGATGGGAGAGTTGGCCGAGGGCGGGATGCTCGGCGGCGCCGAGGACTCCACCAAGGTCGTGCTGCTCACCGGCTCCATGGGCACGGCGGCCCGGCGGCAGGCCCTGCTGGACCTGGTCACCGGCGAGGCCGGGATCGTCATCGGCACCCACGCGCTGATCGAGGACAAGGTGCAGTTCCACGACCTGGGCCTGGTCGTGGTGGACGAGCAGCACCGCTTCGGCGTCGAGCAGCGCGACGCCCTGCGCGGCAAGGGCAAGCAGCCCCCGCACCTGCTGGTCATGACCGCCACCCCCATTCCCCGCACGGTGGCGATGACCGTCTTCGGTGACCTGGAGACCTCCGTGCTGGACCAGCTCCCGGCCGGCCGCTCACCCATCGCCAGCCACGTCGTCCCGGCCGCCGACAAACCGCACTTCCTGGCCCGCGCCTGGGAGCGGGTGCGCGAGGAGGTCTCGAACGGCCATCAGGCGTACGTCGTCTGCCCGCGCATCGGCGACGAGGAGGAGGGCAAGGCGAAGAAGAAGTCCCCCGAGGACGACGCCGAGAAGCGCCCGCCGCTCGCCGTCCTGGACATCGCCGACCAGCTCGCCAAAGGCCCGCTCCAGGGACTGCGGGTCGAGGTCCTGCACGGCAGGATGCCCCCCGACGACAAGGACGCCGTGATGCGCCGCTTCGCCGCCGGCGAGACGGACGTCCTCGTCGCGACGACGGTCATCGAGGTCGGGGTCAACGTGCCGAACGCCACCGCCATGGTGATCATGGACGCCGACCGCTTCGGCGTCTCGCAGCTGCACCAGCTGCGCGGCCGGGTCGGCCGCGGCTCCGCACCCGGCCTGTGCCTGCTGGTCAGCGAGATGCCCGAGGCGAGCCCGGCCCGACAGCGGCTGACCGCCGTGGCGTCCACCCTCGACGGCTTCGAGCTCTCCCGCATCGACCTGGAGCAGCGCCGCGAGGGCGACGTCCTCGGCCAGGCCCAGTCCGGTGTCCGCTCCTCGCTGCGCATGCTCACCGTCATCGACGACGAGGAGATCATCGCCGAGGCCCGCGAGGAGGCGGCCGCGGTCGTCGCCGCCGATCCGGAGCTGGAGCGCCTTCCCGGCCTGCGCACCGCGCTGGACGCCCTGCTCGACGAGGAGCGCGAGCAGTACCTGGACAAGGGCTGAGCGAGGTCGGAGCGCGCCGCCGCGGCCTGGGCTGACAGACTGGAGCGGTCACACCCCGCCCGCGAAGGCCCCCACGCACGAAGGACGAAAGAGATGACCCGCGTGATCGCCGGCCGGGCCGGCGGACGCCGTCTGGCCGTCCCGCCGGGCACCGGCACCCGCCCCACCTCCGACCGGGCGCGCGAGGGCCTCTTCTCCACCTGGCAGTCCCTCCTCGGCGGCCCCCTGGACGGCGAGCGCGTCCTCGACCTGTACGCCGGCTCGGGCGCGGTGGGCCTGGAGGCCCTGAGCCGCGGCGCCTCCCACACCCTCCTCGTCGAGGCCGACGTACGGGCGGCCCGGGTGATCCGGGAGAACGTCGCGTCGCTGGCGCTGCCCGGCGCCGAGGTCAGATCGGGCAAAGCGGAGCAGATCATCCGCGGTGCGGCCCCGGCCGACCCCTATGACCTGGTGTTCCTCGATCCGCCGTACGCCGTCTCGGACGACGATCTTCGCGAGATCCTGCTCACACTCCGTACGGAAAGCTGGCTCGCGGACGATGCGCTCGTCACCGTGGAGCGCAGCACCAGAGGCGGCGAATTCGGGTGGCCGGACGGCTTCGAGGCGCTCCGGAGCCGTCGTTACGGCGAGGGAACGTTTTGGTACGGTCGCGCCGCCTCTACGTGCGAAGACGCACGATGACCGGACCGGAGAGCGAGGGACCTCAGTTGCGCCGCGCCGTCTGTCCCGGGTCATTCGACCCGATCACCAACGGACACCTCGACATCATCGCCCGCGCCTCCAAGCTGTACGACGTGGTGCATGTCGCGGTGATGATCAATCAGTCCAAGAAGGGCCTGTTCGAGATCGACGAGCGGATCGACCTGATCCGCCAGGTCACCGCCGAGTTCGGGAACGTCGAGGTCGAGTCCTTCCACGGCCTGCTCGTCGACTTCTGCAAGCAGCGCGACATCCCGGCCATCGTCAAGGGGCTGCGCGCCGTCAGCGACTTCGACTACGAACTCCAGATGGCCCAGATGAACAACGGCCTGTCGGGCGTCGAGACGCTGTTCGTCCCCACGAACCCCACCTACAGCTTCCTGTCCTCCTCCCTGGTCAAGGAAGTGGCGGCCTGGGGCGGCGACGTCTCCCACCTGGTCCCGCCGCTGGTCCTGGAAGCCCTCACCGAGCGCCTCGCGCAGAGCTGAGACGCCCGCCGGGAGCTGACGGCCCGTCACCCGGTGTCGGAGGTGGCGGGAGTGGTCGTACAGTCGACCCGTCCGTCTCCATCACAGCTGTAGAGAGTGGCGAGCACACGGTGGACGTGCAGAAGAAGCTCGATGAGATCGTCGCGTCGGTCTCCGGCGCCCGTTCCATGCCCATGTCGGCCTCGTGCGTGGTCAACCGCGCCGAACTGCTCTCGATGCTCGAAGAGCTGCGCCAGGCCCTGCCGGGCTCGCTGGCCCAGGCCCAGGAGCTGATCGGCGGCCGCGAGCAGCTGGTCGAGCAGGCCCGCCAGGAGGCCGAGCGGATCATCGAGAACGCGCACGCCGAGCGCGGCTCCCTGATCTCCGACACCGAGGTCGCCCGCCGCTCCCAGAACGAGGCCGACCGCATCCTCGCCGAGGCCCGCCAGGAGGCCGAGGAGATCCGCGCCGAGGCCGACGACTACGTCGACTCCAAGCTCGCCAACTTCGAGGTCGTCCTCACCAAGACCCTCGGCTCCGTCGGCCGCGGCCGCGAGAAGCTCCTCGGCACCGGACCCGGCCTCGACGAGCAGGGCTACGAGGACGAGGACGCCCCCGAGCGCAGCCAGGACCCGGAGACGCTGCGCCGCGCCGCGGACGAGTACGTCGGGGTCAAGCTCGGTGCCTTCGAGGCTGTCCTCGCCAAGACCCTGGAGGCCGTCGGCCGGGGCCGCCAGAAGCTGCACGGCCGCATCGCCAGCGACGACCTCGGCTCCCTCACGGACGACGGGACCGCCGTCCAGCACACCAGCGACGCGGACTACCTGGCCGGCCTCGCGGACCTCTCCGACGCCCCCGAGCCCGCCCAGGCCCCCGAGGTGCCGGCCCAGCCGTCCTACCAGCAGCAGCAGGAGGCGTACGCCTACCAGCAGCAGCAGTCGGATCCGTACGGTTACCCGCAGCAGTACGGCCAGCAGGACGCGTACGGCTACCAGCAGGCCGACCCCTACGGCTACCAGCAGCAGGGCTACGACCAGCAGCCCGCGTACGGCCAGGACCAGCAGTCCGCGTACGGGCAGGACCAGGACCAGCAGGCGTACCAGCAGCCGCAGGCCCAGGCCCTCGACGAGACCAGCCTCTTCGACACCGGCATGATCAGCGCGGAGCAGCTGCGGGCCTACGAGCAGGGGCGCGGCGGCCACTGAGGGCCCCGAACGCACCGGATTGGGCCGTGAGCGAATGGTCCAGTATCCTAGCTCTTCGGTCGCGTGTACGTCCGCGATCAGAGCTGCCCGGAAGATCAGGGCGGCGCTCCCCACATCGAAGATCGAAAGCAGGAATGGCTCTGAACGCCCGCCTCGACCACCGCAACCCTCTTGTGTTCGACACACACGAGCTGGGGCGGCGTCCTGGCGCGCTGCAGCGCCTGACCCGTTCGATCGACGCTCCCGCGGATCTGGGCATCCAGGGAGTCATCGGAGTGCCGGAAGGCGCCCCGGTGGAGTTGGACCTCCGCCTGGAGTCGGTCATGGAAGGGGTGCTTGTCACAGGCACCGCCCGTGCATCGGCCAAGGGGGAGTGCGTAAGGTGTCTGGAGCCGCTCGAGCTGGAGCTCGAAGCGGAATTCCAGGAGATGTTCTCGTACCCTGACGCCGATGACCGGGGCCGTGTGAAAGCGGAGCCGGCCGACGACGCCGAGGAAGACGAGGACACTCTCTTCATCGAGGACGGCCTGTTCGACCTCGAGCCCGTGCTGCGGGATGCGGTGGTGCTCGCACTGCCGATGCAGCCGGTGTGCCGGGAAGACTGCCCAGGCCTGTGTTCCGAGTGCGGAGCACGGCTGGCTGACGACCCGGGCCACCACCACGACGCCGTCGACATCCGTTGGGCGGCACTGCAGGGACTCGCCGGTTCACTCGAAGATGGCGAGAAGGACGAGATGAGCGGCGGCGCGCCTCGATCAGCACGCGCCGACGAGAAGCAGGAGAAGTAGCCGTGGCTGTTCCGAAGCGGAAGATGTCGCGCAGCAACACGCGCCACCGCCGGTCGCAGTGGAAGGCTGCGGTCCCCACCCTGGTTGCGTGCGAGCGCTGCCACGAGCCCAAGCTGCAGCACATCGCGTGCCCCGCTTGCGGCACCTACAACAAGCGCCAGGTCCTCGAGGTCTGAGCGGCCGGTGAGAGGTCTGATGTCTGACGCCAAGGCGGATTCAAACGCCAAGAAAAAGGCGGACAACACAGCCTCGTCCCACACGCTTCTGGAAGGGCGGCTCGGCTACAAGCTGGAGTCCGCCCTTCTGGTGCGTGCACTGACGCACCGTTCCTACGCGTACGAGAACGGCGGCCTGCCCACCAACGAGCGCCTGGAGTTCCTCGGGGACTCCGTGCTCGGCCTGGTGGTCACGGACACGCTGTACCGCACCCACCCCGACCTGCCCGAAGGCCAGCTGGCCAAGTTGCGGGCCGCGGTGGTCAACTCGCGTGCGCTGGCGGAGGTGGGCCGCGGGCTCGACCTCGGCTCCTTCATCCGGCTGGGCCGGGGCGAGGAAGGCACGGGCGGCCGGGACAAGGCGTCCATCCTCGCCGACACCCTCGAAGCGGTGATCGGCGCGGTCTACCTCGACCAGGGGCTCGAGGCGGCGGGCGAACTCGTCCACCGGCTCTTCGATCCCCTGATCGAAAAGTCGTCGAATCTGGGTGCCGGCCTGGACTGGAAGACCAGTCTCCAGGAACTCACCGCGACCGAGGGCCTCGGGGTTCCCGAGTACCTGGTCTCGGAGACGGGGCCGGACCACGAGAAGACCTTTACTGCTGCCGCCCGCGTCGGAGGCGTCTCGTACGGCACCGGCACCGGCCGCAGCAAGAAGGAGGCGGAGCAGCAGGCCGCGGAGTCCGCGTGGCGCTCCATCCGCTCCGCCTCGGACGAACGCAAGAAGGCGGCGGCCGAGGCCCAGGCCGAGGTCGCGAAGGCCGAAGCCGAGGCTCAGGCCGCGGACAAGGCCGAATCGGCGGCTGACGAAGCCGTCGAGCACGCCGAGGGGAACGCCGACGCCTCCTCGGCGTCCGCCTGACGAGTCAAACCGAGCGCCCGCCCCTGTCACGGGGGCGGGCGTCATGGTGTGCGGGGAGCAGACATGCCCGAACTGCCCGAGGTCGAGGTCGTCCGGCGAGGACTGGAACGGTGGGTCGCCCACCGCACCGTCGCCGAGGCCCACGTGCTGCACCCGCGTGCCGTACGCCGCCACACCGCGGGCGGCGAGGACTTCGCCCACCGGCTCCAGGGGCAGCGCGTCGGCGTCCCGAGCCGCCGCGGCAAGTACCTGTGGATCCCGCTGGAGACCACCGGCACCGCGGTCCTCGCCCACCTCGGCATGAGCGGCCAGCTGCTCGTACAGCCGCACGAAGCCCCCGACGAGAAGCACCTGCGGATCCGGGTCCGCTTCGCCGACGACCTCGGCACCGAACTGCGCTTCGTCGACCAACGCACCTTCGGCGGGCTCTCGTTGCACGAGACGACCCCCGACGGGCTGCCCGACGTCATCGCCCACATCGCGCGCGACCCCCTCGACCCGCTCTTCGACGACGCGGCGTTCCACGAGGCGCTGCGCCGACGCCGTACGACCATCAAGCGGGCGCTGCTCGACCAGTCGCTGATCAGTGGCGTCGGCAACATCTACGCGGACGAGGCGCTGTGGCGCGCCCGCATCCACTACGAGCGCCCCACGGCCGGCTTCACCCGCCCGCGCACCGCCGAACTCCTCGGCCACGTACGGGACGTGATGAACGCGGCCCTCTCGGTCGGAGGCACCAGCTTCGACAGCCTCTACGTCAACGTGAACGGGGAGTCGGGCTACTTCGACCGCTCGCTCGACGCGTACGGACGTGAGGGCCTGCCCTGCCGGCGCTGTGCCACGCCGATGCGGAGGCGCGCCTGGATGAACCGGTCCAGCTACTTCTGCCCCAAGTGCCAGCGGGCGCCACGCGTCACGGTCTGAACGGCGCGGGGGAGCCGGGCTCCGCGTGAGCGACGCGAGTCGACGGGCCCCGTCGGCACGCGTGCCGACTCTCAGACGGCTGTGGCGCCGCGCGTCTCGTCGTAACGCCCGCGCGCTTCCAGTACGTCGTCCATGCGGCCCTCCACGAAGTGGATGAGCGTCAGCAGGCGCTCGGCGACCTCGCGGCCCAGCGGCGTCAGTTCGTAGTCCACGCGCGGCGGGTTGGTCGGCTGGGCCTCGCGGTGCACCAGACCGTCCCGCTCCAGGGCGTGCAGCGTCTGGGACAGCATCTTCTCGCTCACGCCGTCGACGCGGCGGCGCAGTTCGTTGAAGCGGAACGAGCCCTCGTGCAGCGCCCCGAGCGTGAGCGCGCCCCAGCGGCCGGTGACGTGCTCCAGCGTGCCCCGGGACGGGCAGCTGCGGGCGAACACGTCGTACGCGAGGCCCGGGGACTCGACGCCTTCCGCGGCCTTGGCTGCCTGCGCGATGGATTCCATGGAGTCAGCATACTGCGCCGCAGCGCTAACTGGTCGGTTGCGCTAACTAGAAGTTAGTGCTTTCCTTTCGTCATCGCCGAGGAGCGGCGCCGATCCCGGCCGCTCCCGTCTCCCTCACCACAGGAGCCCATCGTGACGACCCCTGTTGTCTCCATCGCCTACCACTCCGGGTACGGCCACACCGCCGTCCTCGCCGAGGCCGTCCGTGCCGGCGCCGCCGACGCCGGAGCGGAGGTCCACCTGGTCAAGGTCGACGAGATCACCGAGGAGCAGTGGGCGCTGCTCGACGCCTCGGACGCGATCGTCTTCGGCTCGCCCACGTACATGGGCACCGCGTCCGGCGCCTTCCACGCGTTCGCCGAGGAGTCCTCGAAGCGCTGGTTCGGGCAGGACTGGAAGGACAAGCTGGCGGCCGGCTTCACCAACTCCGCGTCCAAGAGCGGCGACAAGCTGCACACGCTCCAGTTCTTCCAGACGCTCGCCGCGCAGCACGGCATGAACTGGGTGAGCCTCGGCCTGCTCCCCGGCTGGAACAGCAGCACCGCCTCCGAGAACGACCTCAACCGCCTCGGCTTCTTCGCCGGCGCCGCCGCCCAGTCCAACAACGACCAGGGCCCGGAGGGCGTCCACAAGTCCGACGTCGCGACGGCGGAGCACCTGGGCCGCCGGGTCGCGCAGACGGCGCGAGTCTTCGCCCTGGGCCGCACGGCAGCCGCGTGACGCGCGCGGGCGGGGGGCCTCGGTAGGGGGTGCCCCGCCTCACGTCGCGGATGCGGGGGCGGGCCCGGGGGCCGCGATACGCGGGAGCTTGCGGCCCCGGAGTCCGACCTCGGTCCGACCGGGCCCGGGGCCTAGGGCGGCGGGACTGCTACCGCCCGGCACGGGGCCGGGCCTACCTTCGGCCCATGAAGGTCCGTCACAACGTTCGCGCGGTCCTGTTCGATGACGGTTGCCTGGTCTTCCTGCGCCGGGGATGGCCGGGCGGCTCCCCGTACTGGACGACCGTGGGTGGAGGGGTCGAGCCCGGCGACGCCGACCTCGAAGCGGCTCTGCGCCGTGAAGTCATGGAAGAGATCGGCGCCACGATCGGCCCCGCCACCGAGTTCCTGACGCTGACCGAACCGGGCGAGAAGGTCACTGTGGTCCAGCACTACTTCCGGGCGGACGTGCTGGACACGGATGCGAGCCGCCGCGGGGGCCCCGAACTCGACGATCCCGACCTGGGCGACTTCGCACCGGTCCGGGTCGCCCTGGACGCGTCCGCCGTGGCAGCGCTCGAACTGCATCCACCCGAACTCGCCGACTACCTGCGTGAGGAGGCGAAGGGGTGGGGGGTCTGACGGGTCCGGACGGTCGCCGACGGTCTCGGGACCGTCTCACAGTTCGACGCGGGACTCACCGTCGCCTCGGCGAAGCACCACGTGCGCCGGCCTGAACGGCAGGTCGCGAAGGGTGGGCTCCATCGCCTTGAACAGGCGATCCGCGTCCGGCCCGTAGGCGTAGAGCGCGGCCTCGCCCTGCCCGAACTCGTTGCCGTCGAACTCTCCGGCTCCGGCTTCCCCGACCGCCACGGTCAGGGCGTCCTCGGCCTCGTAGATCCGTTCGCGCTGATCGGCGTCGCCGAAACCGTCGGCGGCAAGGCGGAAGCGGGCGATGACGGCGTGCTCTTCGTCCCCGTCACAAGGAGCTGTGGGCGTCTCCACGCCGGACACGCTCTCACCGGGCTCCGACATCCCGCCCGGCTCTGGAAGACGGACCAGGCCGCCGCGCCCGGAGGAAAGCCTGCGGTCGGCCCGGATGCGGCAGGGGCCGCAGGGGTCCGGGCCGTGTTCCGCGGGTGGCTCAGTAGCCGAAGTCCTGCGTCCACCAAGGGCCGCCGGAGCCGAAGTGGGCGCCTACTCCCAGGGTCTTGAAGTCGCAGTTCAGTATGTTGGCGCGGTGGCCGGGGCTGTTCATCCAGGCTTCCATGACCGCCTCGGCGGTGGCCTGGCCCCGGGCTATGTTCTCGCCGCCCAGGTCGGTGATGCCGGCCTTCGCCGCCCGGTCCCAGGGCGAGGCCCCGCTCGGGTCGGTGTGGTCGAAGAAGCCGCGCGTGGCCATGTCCTCGCTGAACGCGGCGGCCAGCTCGGACAGCCCGCTGTTGGCCGCCACCGGGCTGCAGCCGACCTTGGCCCGCTCCTCGTTGACGAGCTTCAGCACGGCGGTCTCGGCGGCCGTCTCGGCCGACACGTTCGCCGGGGCGGGCTTCCTGGGCGCCTTCGTGGCGGCCTGGCCGGGCTTCTTCGTCGCCTGCGACTTGCCGGGCTTCTCGGAAGGCTTCTCGGACGGCGTCGCCGACGGCTTCTCGGCCGTCTTGGACGGAGCGGCGGAGGGCGAGGCGGAGCGCTGGGCGTCACGGCTCGTGCCGGTGTCCTCGCGGTCCTCCGCGGCGGCGGTCGAGCCGCCCTGCTCGGTCTCCAGGCCGGACGGGGAGTCGGCGGCCTGGACCTTGTCCGAGGCGTTGCCACCGCCGACCGAGTAGTTGTCGCTGCCCGGCAGCACGCCGGCGGCCACCGCGACGGTGCCCAGCGCGACGGCCGCGGAGACCCCGAGCAGACCGGTACGCACCGGCGCCCCGGCCTTCTTCTTGCGGTGCGAGCGCGCGGCGGCGTTCTGCGGGAGGTCGGCCACTGCGGCGTAGCCGTACAGGTTCTCCGGCCCGTAGCTCTCCGTGTGTACCCGGTGCGTGTCCGTGACACCGGTGGCGCGGCCCGTGGCGGCGGCGCCGGCGGCGGAGCGTCGGTGGCGTCCCATCTCCTGGCCTTCCTCGTCCTTGCGGTCACCATCACTCACTCGAACGAGTGAGTTTCACATGAGACTCATTGGGTCGGGACGGTACCCCATGGCGCAGGGGGAGGAAGTGCTCCGAGGGACATTGTCCGGTTAGCGTGCACTCATGAACGAGGATGTGCGGCTCGTCGCATGGGTGCGCGGCAGGGTCCAGGGAGTGGGTTTCCGCTGGTTCACGCGTGCCAGGGCCCTGGAGATCGGCGGGCTGAGTGGTTTTGCTCTCAATTTGGAGGACGGACGCGTCCAGGTGGTCGCCGAGGGCCCCCGCAAGGCGTGCGACGGACTCCTGGAGTGGCTCCGCGGGGACGACACACCCGGGCGCGTGGACGGAGTCACTGAGATATGGGACACGCCCCGCGGCATCTACGACGGTTTCGCCATCCGCTGACGGAGACGCCGGCGACCCCGGCGAAGCGGCGTCCCGGCGCCGCCACCGGAGCCCGTCCGGAGCGGGAATGACCTGGTGGTTGCCAAGAACGGCTCGTCATGGCAGGCTCCGCCATTGACGTTGATCTCCACGCCCTGAGGGCCCCGCAGGAGTCGTCGCGCCGCCCGGTCGGGGCCGCGTGCCCCCGGGTCGCCCGCCGATACGGGGCGTGATCGTGTTGACCGTCAAACTTTTTGGTGAGACTCTGAAAGCCCCGCGCACCTTAGCTGTTTGGCATGTAGGAACGGCAGCAGAACTCAAGAGTGTCAAGCATCGCGGGTGCGATTCCCTCACGACCCACACCGCTTCGGTCGGTCACTCAGTGTGGAGGACCATCCATCATGGCAAAGGCGCTTCTCGGTTACGTCGGCGGCTCCGACCCGCGGCTCATCGCCGAGATGCGACGGCTCCAGCAGCGCGTCCAGGACCTCGAATCCGAGCTCGTACGGATTCAGGCCGAGAAGGACGCGCTCGCGGCTGCCGCTTCTCACGACTCCTTTGAGAGCATCGACGTACCCCAGGCGGAGCCTGCGCTCACCTGATCGCTGGGCCGCACTACGACAGCAGTGGTCGAAGCAGTACCGGTCGGCCGCCGCGCTGTCAGAATTGCAAGGGACGCCTCTCCGGCGTCCCTTCTTCTTGCCCCCCACGCACCCCCACTCTCTTAACGGATGGTGTGCCCTGCACGTTCATGGGTGAAACCGCGCGTTCATGGAGTGAGACGGGCGCGAAAGGTAGAGTCCGGCGGCGTGCACCTCAAGGCCCTGACCCTCCGCGGGTTCAAATCGTTCGCCTCGGCGACCACGCTGCGGTTCGAGCCGGGCATCACCTGTGTCGTGGGCCCCAACGGCTCGGGCAAGTCCAACGTCGTGGACGCGCTGAGCTGGGTCATGGGCGAGCAGGGCGCGAAGTCGCTGCGCGGCGGCAAGATGGAGGACGTCATCTTCGCCGGCACCACCGGGCGCCCGCCGCTCGGCCGGGCCGAGGTGTCCCTGACCATCGACAACTCCGACGGGGCCCTCCCCATCGAGTACGCCGAGGTCACCATCACGCGGATCATGTTCCGCAACGGCGGCAGCGAGTACCAGATCAACGGCGACACCTGCCGCCTCCTCGACATCCAGGAACTGCTCTCCGACTCCGGCATCGGCCGCGAGATGCACGTCATCGTCGGCCAGGGCCAGCTCGACTCCGTCCTGCACGCCGACCCCATGGGGCGGCGCGCCTTCATCGAGGAGGCCGCCGGCGTCCTCAAGCACCGCAAGCGCAAGGAGAAGGCGCTGCGGAAGCTGGACGCGATGAAGGCGAACCTCGCGCGCGTGCAGGACCTCACCGACGAACTCCGCAGACAGCTGAAGCCGCTGGGACGCCAGGCCGCCGTCGCCCGCCGCGCCGCCGTCATCCAGGCCGACCTGCGGGACGCGCGGCTGCGGCTGCTCGCCGACGACCTCGTACGGCTGCGCCAGGCGCTCCGGGCCGAGATCGCCGACGAAGCGGCCCTCAAGGAACGCAAGGAGAGCGCCGAGGCCGAACTGAAGAAGGCCCTTCAGCGCGAGTCCCTGCTGGAGGACGGGGTCCGGCGGCTCGCCCCGCGCCTCCAGCGCGCCCAGCAGACCTGGTACGAACTCTCCCAGCTCGCCGAGCGGGTGCGCGGCACCGTCTCGCTGGCCGACGCGCGCGTGAAGAGCGCCACGTCCGCTCCCGCCGAGGAACGGCGCGGGCGCGACCCCGAGGACCTGGAGCGCGAGGCCGCCCGGATCCGCGAGCAGGAGGCCGAGCTCGAAGCGGCCCTGGAGGCGGCCCAGCACGCCCTGGAGGACACCGTCGCGCACCGGGCGGAGCTGGAGCGGGAGCTCGCCGTCGAGGAACGCCGCCTCAGGGACGTCGCCCGCGCCATCGCCGACCGGCGTGAGGGTCTCGCCCGGCTCAACGGCCAGGTCAACGCCGCCCGTTCGCGGGCCGCGTCCGCCCAGGCCGAGATCGACCGCCTGGCCGCCGGCCGCGACGAGGCGCAGGAGCGGGCGGTCGCGGCGCAGGAGGAGTACGAGCAGCTGAAGGCGGAGGTCGACGGCCTCGACGCGGGCGACCAGGAACTGGCCGAACGGCACGAGGCGGCCAAGGCCGCCCTCGCCGAGGCGGAGGCCGACCTCACGGCCGCCCGCGAGGCGCTCACGACGGCGGAACGCAGACGCGCCGCCACCCAGGCCCGCCGCGACGCCCTCGCCCTCGGGCTGCGCCGCAAGGACGGCACGGGCGCGCTGCTCGGCGCGAAGGACCGGCTGGGCGGCCTGCTCGGCCCCGCCGCCGAACTGCTCAACGTCGCCCCCGGACACGAGGTCGCCCTCGCCGCGGCCTTCGGCGCCGCGGCGGACGCCATCGCCGTGACCACGCCGGCCTCGGCCGCGGAGGCCATCCGCCTGCTGCGCAAACAGGACGCCGGTCGCGCGGCCCTGCTGCTCGCGGGCGCCCCCGAGGAACCGCCGGCGGGCGACGCCGCGCGCGCGGACGTACTGCGGGACGGTGCCGCGGACGGCACCGGAGAGCCGTCCCCCGTGGACTCCGGTGGGCGGGAGGCCGCGGTGGCCGGTGCCGACGAGGACGCGATCCGGCACGGCGGACCGCCGTACGCCGCCGATCTCGTCCGGGGGCCCGCCGAGCTGATGCCCGCCGTGCGGCGGCTGCTGCGCGGGATCGTCGTCGTCGGCACGCTGGAGGACGCCGAGGACCTGGTGTACGCCCGTCCCGAGCTGACCGCGGTGACCGCCGAGGGTGACCTGCTGGGCGCGCACTTCGCGCAGGGCGGCTCCGCCGGGGCACCGAGTCTGCTGGAGGTGCAGGCGTCCGTCGACGAGGCCGCGGCGGAGCTGGAAGAGCTCGCCGTACGGTGCGACGAACTCGGCGAGGCGCAGCGCCGCGCCACCGCACTGCGGGCGGAACGGGCCGCGCTGGTCGAGGAGTTGGGGGAGCGGCGACGGGCCGCCGAGCGCGAGAAGTCGTCCGTCGCGCAGCAGCTCGGCCGGCTGGCCGGGCAGGCGCGCGGAGCCGCCGGGGAGGCCGAGCGCAGCGCCGCGGCGACCGCGCGGGCGCAGGAAGCGCTCGACCGGGCCGTGGAGGAGGCGGAGGAACTCGCCGAGCGACTGGCCGTCGCCGAGGAGCTGCCGGTGGAGGAGGAACCGGACACCTCCGTACGGGACCGGCTCGCGGCAGACGGCGCCAACGCGCGGCAGACCGAGATGGAGGCCCGGCTCCAGGTGCGTACGCACGAGGAGCGGGTCAAGGGGCTCGCCGGGCGGGCCGACGGACTCGACCGGGCCGCACGGGCCGAACGCGAGGCACGCGCGCGTGCCGAGCAGCGGCGGGCCCGGCTGCGGCACGAGGCGGCGGTCGCCGGTGCCGTGGCGTCCGGCGCACGCCAGCTCCTGGCGCACGTCGAGGTCTCCCTCGCCCGCGCCGAGGAGGAGCGCACCGCCGCCGACGCCGCCAAGGCCCGGTACGAGCGGGAGCTCGCCGAGGCACGCAGCACCGGCCGGGAGCTGAAGGGGGAGCTCGACAAGCTCACCGACTCGGTGCACCGCGGCGAGGTGCTCGGCGCGGAGAAGCGGCTGCGGATCGAGCAGCTGGAGTCGAAGGCGCTGGAGGAGCTCGGGGTCGAGCCGGAGGGGCTCGTCGCCGAGTACGGACCGCAGCAGCTCGTGCCGCCCTCCCTCCCGGCCGAGGGCGAGGAGCTGCCCGAGGATCCCGAGCACCCGCGCAACCGGCCCCGGCCGTTCCACCGGGCCGAGCAGGAGAAGCGGCTCAAGGCCGCCGAACGGGCGTACCAGCAGCTCGGCAAGGTCAATCCGCTCGCGCTGGAGGAGTTCGCCGCGCTGGAGGAGCGCCACCAGTTCCTCAGCGAGCAGCTGGAGGACCTCAAGAAGACGCGCGCCGATCTCCTCCAGGTGGTGAAGGAGGTGGACGAGCGCGTCGAGCAGGTGTTCACCGAGGCCTACCGGGACACGGCCCGCGAGTTCGAGGGCGTCTTCAGCCGGCTCTTCCCCGGCGGGGACGGGCGGCTGATCCTGACCGACCCCGACAACATGCTCACCACGGGTGTGGACGTCGAGGCGCGTCCCCCGGGCAAGAAGGTCAAGCGCCTGAGCCTGCTGTCGGGCGGCGAGCGGTCGCTGACCGCCGTCGCGCTGCTCGTGTCGATCTTCAAGGCGCGGCCCAGCCCCTTCTACGTCATGGACGAGGTCGAGGCGGCGCTCGACGACACCAACCTCCAGCGGCTGATCCGGATCATGCAGGAGCTCCAGGAGGCGTCGCAGCTCATCGTGATCACGCACCAGAAGCGCACGATGGAGGTCGCCGACGCGCTGTACGGCGTCTCGATGCAGGGCGACGGCGTCTCGAAGGTCATCAGCCAGCGCCTGCGCTGAACCCGGCGCCGCGCGGACGAAGCCCGCCCGCCGAAGGCGGAACCACGGTGCCGTCCGCCTCCCGCGGCCCCTCCACCATGTCGCGCCCCGCCACCCCGCTTGTCCTCGGCGCCTCGGGGTAGACGAACCATGCCGTCGGATTGAGTTCAACTCTTGAATGCAAGTCCGGCACGTGCAGGGAAAAAATTCACAGCAAGCGACTATTGACTTCGAAACTTGAAGGCATAGGCTCTGCAACGTTGTTTTTACCTTCAGGTGGTGGGCGGCGCGAAGGTGTGCGCCACTGGTAGGACCACTGAAGGGCTCGCCCCCACCCCCGGCAGTGAGGCCGGTGGCCCGAGGAGTTCACGTGACCAGCACAGCGCAGGCGTCAGGAGCCAGGACGGCTCACCCCGATCATCTCGGGCACGTCATCTTCATCGCGGCGGCGGCCGCGATGGGCGGCTTCCTGTTCGGCTACGACAGTGCTGTCATCAACGGCGCCGTCGAGGCTATCCGCAGCCGCTACGACGTCGGCTCCGCGGCCCTGGCCCAGGTCATCGCCATCGCGCTGATCGGCTGTGCCATCGGCGCCGCGACCGCGGGCCGCATCGCGGACCGCATCGGCCGCATCCGCTGCATGCAGATCTCCGCCGTGCTGTTCACCGTCAGCGCCATCGGGTCCGCGCTGCCCTTCGCCCTGTGGGACCTGGCCTTCTGGCGCGTGGTCGGCGGCTTCGCCATCGGCATGGCCTCCGTGATCGGCCCGGCCTACATCGCCGAGGTCGCGCCCGCCGCCTACCGCGGACGGCTCGGCTCCTTCCAGCAGGCCGCGATCGTCATCGGCATCGCGATCTCCCAGCTGGTCAACTGGGGCATCCTGAACGCCGCCGACGGCGACCAGCGCGGTGAGCTGCTCGGCCTGGAGGCCTGGCAGGTCATGCTCGGCGTGATGGTCGTGCCCGCCGTCCTCTACGGCCTGCTGTCCTTCGCGATCCCCGAGTCGCCGCGCTACCTGATCTCCGCCGGCAAGGACGCCCGCGCCCGCGAGGTGCTCGCCGAGGTGGAGGGCAAGGACGTCGACCTGGACGCCCGCGTCGCCGAGATCGAGCTCGCCATGAAGCGCGAGCACAAGTCGACCTTCAAGGACCTGCTCGGCGGCAAGTTCTTCTTCCTGCCGATCGTCTGGATCGGTATCGGCCTCTCGGTCTTCCAGCAGTTCGTCGGCATCAACGTGGCGTTCTACTACTCCTCCACGCTGTGGCAGTCCGTCGGCGTCGACCCCTCGCAGTCGTTCTTCTACTCGTTCACGACGTCGATCATCAACATCATCGGCACCGTGATCGCCATGATCTTCGTGGACCGGGTCGGCCGCAGGCCCCTCGCGCTCATCGGTTCCGCCGGTATGGTCGTCGGTCTCGCCCTGGAGGCCTGGGCCTTCTCGTTCGACCTGGTCGACGGCAAGCTGCCGGCCACCCAGGGCTGGGTCGCCCTGATCGCCGCCCACGTCTTCGTGCTCTTCTTCGCCCTCTCCTGGGGTGTCGTCGTCTGGGTCTTCCTCGGCGAGATGTTCCCGAACCGGATCCGCGCCGCCGCGCTCGGCGTCGCCGCCTCCGCGCAGTGGATCGCCAACTGGGCCATCACCGCGAGCTTCCCGTCGCTGGCCGACTGGAACCTCTCCGCGACCTACGTGATCTACACGATCTTCGCCGCGCTCTCCATCCCCTTCGTGCTCAAGTTCGTGAAGGAGACCAAGGGCAAGGCCCTGGAGGAGATGGGCTGACCGCCCCGAGTCTCGGGGGGAGTGGCCAAGTCCCCGCTGCCCCTCTCCCCGTATCCGTGAAGGCGTACCGCCCCGGCTCAGACCGCGAGGTCAGTGAGCCGGGGCAGTACGTTCTCGCAGAACAGGTGCAGGCTGCGCCAGCCCTCGTCCACGGGCATCCCGCCCGACAGCGGGTGCAGCACGTGGGTGTCCAGCCGCTGCGCCACGCACTCGTCGGGCGTGAGGATCCGGTACACGCCCTCCCCGCGCAGCTCCTCGACGGTCGTCGCCCCCGACTTCACCGCCGAGCGGATGCCGCCGGACTGCCAGGAGGCGTACGTCCGCGCCTCGTGCAGGAAGTGCTCGCCGTACTCCGCCCACACCTGGTCCGGGTCCTCGGCGATGTGCAGCAGGGGTGTCACGGCGGACGGCATCATGGTCCAGCCCTCGGTGCCGTACTCGGCCAGCCGGTCCTTGTAGTACGCCTCCAGCTCCGGCAGGTGCGCGCTCGGGAAGAACGGCAGCCCCAGCCGGGCGGCCCGTCGCGCCGCCGCCTTCGAGGAACCGCCGACCAGCAACAGGGGATGCGGGTCGGAGTACGGCCGCGGGGTGACCCGAACCGTACGGCCCCGGTACGTGAACTCCTCGCCGGTCCACGCCTTCAGCACCGTCTCCAGGAGCTCGTCCTGGAGGGCGCCGCGCCGCTTCCAGTCCACGTCGAAGAGGGCGTACTCCTCGGGCCGGTAGCCGATGCCGGCCACCGTCACCAGACGGCCGCCGCTCAGCAGGTCCAGTACGGCGATGTCCTCGGCGAGCCGCAGCGGATCGTGCAGCGGGCCGATCACCGCCGAGACGGTGACCGCGAGGCGCCGCGTCGCGCCGAGCACCGCCCCCGCGAAGGTGAACGGGGAGGGCAGCCAGTTGTTGGCGACGCCGTGGTGTTCCTCGGTCTGCACGGTGCTGATCCCGCGGTCGTCGGCATACGCGGCCATCTCGACCGCCGCCCGGTATCGGGCGCTCAGCGACGCGGGCGTGGCGTCTGGCTCGACGAGGTTGAAGCGTACGACCGTGACGGGCATGGAGAAGTCCCCCTTCGCCGGGCGGGCGGGGTGCCGGTGCAGGGGGACGTTAGCTGACGGGGCGTCAGACGGCCAGGGGTGCGCGTCGCCGCTCGCGTACCCGCCACGGCACTCGTGTCTGTTTCTCGCCGCGCCGCGCCTCGCACCCGTACGCGTCGGCCCGGGTCCTCCCGGCCGCCGGGGCGGCGGCGCGCCCGGGACGGCGGGGGAGCCGGGCACCGGGACCGGCGGCCCCGATCGGCGGCCCGGCACGGCACCGGCTGGCGGGACGCCGCGGGGCCCGGCGCCCGGGCGGGCGTCACAGGCTGGGCTCCCCGGAGGGCCATGGCCGATACTGAGGAGGTTATGGAAACCGTCATCCTTGCTGTAGTCATCGCCGTGGTCGTGATCGGCGCGCTCGGCGGGCTCGTCGTCGGCAGCCGCAAGCGCAAGCAGCTGCCCCCGCCGCCGCCCTCCACGCCCGACATCACCGCCCCTCCGGCCGAACCGCACGTCGGCGACGAGGCCGAGACACCGCGCGACGAGTCGCGCAGAACCATCGAGGAGGTGGACCTTCCGGACCGCTCGGCCTCGGCGCCCGTCGCCGTCGAGGAGCCCCCGACGGTCGCACCCCCGATCGAGATCCCGGAGCCGACCGCCGGACGCCTCGTGCGGCTGCGTGCCCGGCTCTCCCGCTCGCAGAACGCGCTGGGCAAGGGGCTGCTCACGCTCCTCGCGCGCGAGCACCTCGACGAGGACACCTGGGAGGAGATCGAGGACACCCTGCTCACCGCCGACGTCGGCGTGCAGCCCACGCAGGAGCTGGTCGAGCGGCTGCGTGAGCGCGTGAAGGTGCTCGGCACGCGCACGCCCGAGGAGCTCCGCGGCCTGCTGCGCGAGGAGCTGCTCACGCTCCTCGTCCCCGAGTTCGACCGCGCGGTCAAGACCGACTCGAACCTGGACACCCCGGGCATCGTGATGGTCGTCGGGGTGAACGGCACCGGCAAGACCACCACCACCGGCAAGCTCGCCCGGGTGCTCGTCGCCGACGGCAGGAACGTGGTGCTGGGCGCGGCCGACACCTTCCGTGCCGCCGCCGCCGACCAGCTCCAGACCTGGGGCGAGCGCGTCGGCGCCCGCACCGTGCGCGGTCCCGAGGGCGGCGACCCCGCCTCCGTGGCCTTCGACTCGGTCAAGGAGGGCATCGAGACCGGCGCCGACGTCGTCCTCATCGACACCGCCGGGCGTCTGCACACCAAGACCGGCCTCATGGACGAGCTCGGCAAGGTCAAGCGCGTCGTCGAGAAGCACGCGCCGCTCGACGAGGTGCTGCTCGTCCTCGACGCGACGACCGGGCAGAACGGTCTCGTGCAGGCCCGGGTCTTCGCGGAGGTCGTGGACATCACGGGCATCGTGCTGACCAAGCTCGACGGCACCGCCAAGGGCGGCATCGTCATCGCCGTCCAGCGCGAGCTGGGCGTGCCGGTCAAGCTGGTGGGCCTCGGCGAGGGCGCGGACGACCTGGCGCCGTTCGAGCCGGAGGCGTTCGTTGACGCCCTTATCGGAGAGTGACCACCCGCTGAGACCGGCGGGTGGACAGGACGCACCCGCCTCGGCAGGTGCGCGGAGAAGCGCCCGTCCCCAGGCTGCGGTGGGGGACGGGCGCTTCGCTGTGCGGTCCTAGACGCGTGAGCGGTGGGCCACGTACGCCAGGGTCCCCAGGAGCAGCCTTGCCTGTGGCGGCCGGGTCGCCGAGTCCAGCGCGGGCGGGCGCAGCCAGCGGACCGGGCCGAGGCCCCCGCGGTCGGAGGGCGGGGCGGTGACGTACGTACCGGGGCCGAGGCCGTGCAGGTCGAGGTCCGCGTCGTCCCAGCCCATGCGGTAGAGCAACCGGGGCAGTTCGGCGGCGGCGCCCGGGGCGACGAAGAAGTGGGCGCGGCCGTCGGGGGAGGCCGTCACGGGCCCGAGGGGGAGCCCCATCCGTTCGAGCCGGGCGAGGGCGCGGCGCCCGGCCGCCTCGGCGACCTCGATCACGTCGAAGGCGCGCCCCGCCTTCAGCATCACGGCGGCGCCGGGGAACTCGCCCCAGATGTCGGAGACCTCGTCGAGGGTGGCGCCCGCCGGGATCACCGGGGCGAAGTCCAGGGGGTGCGCTCCGGGGGCGGGGCAGTCCGCCTTGCCGCAGGAGCAGACGCCGGCCGCGGCGCGGGCGCCGGGCACCACGTCCCAGCCCCAGAGTCCGGTGAACTCGGCCACGGCGGTGCACTCCGAGGAGCGCCCGCGGCGCCGAGCGCCGGGCCGGATTTCGCGCATCCCGCGAGTGCCGCCGATCGTGAAGCCCATGCCCCCTCCAACGGGTCCAGCGCGCCGGTGGTTACGAAGCGAATCCGGATTGTGACTCTCTGTTTCGCTGCTTCCCGGCTTCCGCGTGTTCCAGGCAGCGCGTGGAAGTACTCAGGGTGGCGCGCTCGTCTCCGTGCGCCCCTGAATGCACCCCTCCGCCCGGCACTTCTCGTCCTGTGTCAAGTGAATCGCGTGAAGGCCACCGGTAGTTCATTCGAAGGGGTGGCGAATGGTGGCGTTTCCGGGATCGCCATGGCTGGACGGGTGATCGTAGGATTACTTTGAGTGCACAAGCCCCGGGGATGCGCGCACTCGTGGGTATGCCGGAGGCAACTCGGCTTCCCGTTCGAAGGGTGACAACTGCCGGACGCGCGGCGGTGTTTACCGGCATTCTGATAGGGCTTGGCGCACGCAGCGTACAAGTGGTCTGAGGGATGGGGGCGTTCCAGTGGGCGGCAACGGCGGAGGCGCGACGAACGCTGAGAAGCGCCCCAACGACATGCTCGGCTCGTGGTTCGTGCGCAGCGGCTGGTCGAAGGGCGAGCTCGCCCGGCAAGTCAACCGCAGGGCACGCCAGTTGGGGGCCAGCCACATCTCCACCGACACCTCGCGCGTACGCCGCTGGCTGGACGGTGAGAACCCCCGGGAGCCGATCCCGCGCATCCTCTCCGAGCTGTTCTCGGAGCGGTTCGGGTGCGTCGTCGCCGTCGAGGACCTGGGCCTGCGCACCGCCCACCAGTCACCGTCCGTGTCGGGGGTCGACCTGCCCTGGACGGGCCCGCAGACGGTGGCGCTCATCAGCGAGTTCTCGCGCAGCGACCTGATGCTGGCGCGGCGCGGCTTCCTCGGCAGCTCACTGGCCCTCGCCGCCGGACCCACCCTGATCGAGCCCATGCAGCGCTGGCTGGTGCCCAGTCCGACGGCGCCGCGCCCCGAGCCCGAGCCGGCCGCCTCCGCGCGCCGCGGCAACCGCCTGTCCAAGCCCGAGCTGGACCTGCTGGAATCGACCACCGTGATGTTCCGGCAGTGGGACGCCCAGTGCGGCGGCGGCCTGCGCCGCAAGGCGGTGGTCGGCCAGCTGCACGAGGTGACGGACCTGCTCCAGGAGCCGCAGCCCGAGGCCACGAACAGGCGCCTGTTCAAGGTCGCGGCCGAACTCGCCGAGCTGGCGGGCTGGATGAGCTACGACGTGGGGCTCCAGCCGACCGCGCAGAAGTACTTCGTGCTCGCGCTGCACGCGGCCAAGGAGGCCGGCGACAAGCCCCTCGGCTCGTACATCCTCTCCAGCATGAGCCGCCAGATGATCCACCTCGGGCGGCCCGACGACGCGCTCGAACTCGTCCATCTCGCGCAGTACGGAAGCCGCGACTGCGCGAGCCCGCGCACCCAGGCCATGCTGTATGCGATGGAGGCCCGCGCCTACGCCAACATGGGGCAGCCCGGCAAGTGCAAGCGGGCCGTCAGGATGGCCGAGGACACCTTCGCCGACATACACGAATGGGACGACCCGGACCCCGACTGGATCCGCTTCTTCTCCGAGGCCGAGCTGTACGGGGAGAACTCGCACTCCTACCGCGACCTCGCCTATGTCGCCGGCCGCAGCCCCACCTACGCCTCGCTGGCCGAGCCGCTGATGCAGCGGGCAGTCGACCTCTTCGCCAAGGACTCCGAGCACCAGCGGTCGTACGCACTCAACCTGATCGGCCTGGCGACGGTGCACCTGCTCCAGCGCGAGCCCGAGCGGGGTGCGGTCCTGGCCAAGCAGGCGATGGTGAGCGCCAAGAAGGTGCGTTCCGAGCGGGTGAACACCCGTATCCGGAAGACCGTCGACACGGCCGTACGCGATTTCGGTGAGCTCGCCGAGATCATCGACCTCACCGACCAGCTCGCCGTCGACCTGCCCGAGACCGTCGAGGCGGCGGTCTGACCCGGGCCGCGCGAGCGGCCCCGCCCCGTACCCCGGCCGCGGCCGGCCGTCCCGAACTGCCCGACTCGGCTCCCCCATGCCAGGTCATCGGACGGCCGGTCGCGGCCGGCCCACTGCCCGCGACAGAAGGTTGCGCCACGATAACGATCGCCCGGCCCGGCATCAGGCAGTTCATGGACGCGTAACACACAAGGTGCCTTCGTCACTGCGGCGAAACATCGAGGGGCGTCGACGGAAACCGCGCTGCGTCAATCTCATGGCGCATAACCGGCCCACCCCTCATACCGCTCAGGCTTCGCCCGCACGGGGCCGTACCAACGACGAGGAGACGCCGATGGCATCAGCCATCATGCTTGCGGCGGACGCACCGAAGCTGTCGTCCGCCAACACAGGCTTCATGCTCATCTGTTCCGCCCTGGTGATGCTCATGACACCGGGCCTGGCCTTCTTCTACGGAGGCATGGTCCGCGTCAAGAGCACCCTGAACATGCTGATGATGAGCTTCATCAGCCTCGGGATCGTCACCATCCTGTGGGTGCTCTACGGCTTCTCGCTCGCCTTCGGCACCGACTCCGGCAGCGTCATCGGATGGTCGTCCGACTACGTCGGCTTCAGCGGCATCGGCCTGACCGAGCTGTGGGACGGCTACACCATCCCGGTCTACGTCTTCGCCGTCTTCCAGCTGATGTTCGCGATCATCACGCCCGCCCTGATCAGCGGTGCCCTCGCGGACCGCGTGAAGTTCACCGCCTGGGCGCTGTTCATCACCCTCTGGGTCACGATCGTGTACTTCCCCGTCGCCCACTGGGTGTGGGGCACCGGCGGCTGGGCGTTCGAGCTCGGCGTCATCGACTTCGCCGGCGGTACGGCGGTCCACATCAACGCGGGCGCCGCGGCACTCGGCGTGATCCTCGTCATCGGCAAGCGGGTCGGCTTCAAGAAGGACCCGATGCGCCCGCACAGCCTGCCGCTGGTCATGCTCGGCTCCGGTCTGCTGTGGTTCGGCTGGTTCGGCTTCAACGCCGGCTCGTGGCTCGGCAACGACGACGGCGTCGGCGCGCTGATGTTCGTCAACACGCAGGTCGCCACCGCCGCCGCGATGCTGGCCTGGCTGGCCTACGAGAAGATCCGCCACGGCGCGTTCACCACCCTCGGTGCCGCCTCCGGCGCGGTCGCCGGTCTGGTCGCGATCACCCCGTCCGGCGGAGCGGTCTCCCCGCTCGGCGCGATCGCCGTCGGCGCCATCGCCGGTGTGCTGTGCGCCATGGCCGTCGGCCTCAAGTACAAGCTCGGCTACGACGACTCGCTCGACGTCGTCGGTGTCCACCTCGTCGGCGGTGTCGTGGGCTCCCTGCTCATCGGCTTCTTCGCCAGCGGCGGCGGCCAGTCCGACGTCCAGGGCCTCTTCTACGGCGGCGGCCTCGACCAGTTCTGGAAGCAGTGCGCCGGTGTCTTCGCCGTCCTCGGCTACTCCCTGGTGGTCTCCGCGATCCTCGCCTTCCTGATCGACAAGACCATCGGGATGCGCGTCGCGGACGACGAGGAGGTGGCCGGCATCGACCAGGCCGAACACGCCGAGACCGCATACGACTTCAGCGGCGCCGGCGGCGGTCTGGACCGGACCGCCGTGGCCGCCCCGGTCCAGGACAGCGCGAGCAAGAAGGTGGACGCATGAAGCTCATCACCGCCGTCGTGAAGCCTCACCGGCTCGACGAGATCAAGGAGGCCCTCCAGGCCTTCGGCGTGCACGGTCTCACCGTCACCGAGGCCAGCGGCTACGGTCGGCAGCGGGGACACACCGAGGTCTACCGTGGTGCCGAGTACACCGTCGACCTGGTCCCCAAGATCCGCATCGAGGTGCTGGTCGAGGACGACGACGCCGAACAGCTCATCGACGTCGTCGTGAAGGCCGCCCGCACCGGCAAGATCGGTGACGGCAAGGTCTGGTCCGTCCCGGTCGACACCGCCGTCCGCGTCCGGACCGGCGAGCGCGGCCCGGACGCGCTGTAGAAGCGAAGAAAGACAGGAGTCGCTGGGTGACGAGTACGGACATGCGCACGGATGCAGAGGACTCGGGACCCAGCGGCTACGCGGCGGCCCGGCTGCGCCTCCTCCAGGAGGGGGCGCGGTCCGGGCCGCCGCGCCGTGCGGCCCTCGCCGAACTGACGGACGACTGGCTCACCGGCCTGTTCGACGCCGGCGCCGCGGGGCTGCGCGGTGTCTCCCTCGTCGCCGTCGGCGGCTACGGCCGCGGCGAGCTCTCCCCGCGCAGCGACCTCGACCTGCTGCTCCTGCACGACGGCGGGGACGCCAAGGAGATCGCCGCCCTGGCCGACCGCATCTGGTACCCGGTCTGGGACCTCGGCCTCGCCCTCGACCACTCCGTGCGCACGCCCGCCGAGGCCCGCAGGACGGCGGGCGAGGACCTCAAGGTCCAGCTCGGCCTGCTCGACGCCCGCCACCTCGCCGGCGACCTCGGCCTGACCGCCGGACTGCGTACGGCCGTACTCGCCGACTGGCGCAACCAGGCGCCCAAACGCCTGCCCGAACTCCAGGAGCTGTGCGCCGAACGCGCCGAACGGCAGGGCGAACTCCAGTACCTCCTGGAGCCGGACCTCAAGGAGGCCCGCGGCGGGCTCAGGGACGCCACGGCCCTGCGCGCCGTCGCCGCGTCCTGGCTCGCCGACGCCCCCCGCGAAGGGCTCGCCGACGCCCGGCGCAGGCTCCTCGACGTACGCGACGCGCTGCACCTCGCCACCGGCCGCGCCACCGACCGCCTCGCCCTCCAGGAACAGGACCAGGTCGCCGCCGAACTCGGCCTGCTCGACGCCGACACCCTGCTGCGCCAGGTGTACGAGGCGGCGCGCGTCGTCTCGTACGCCAGCGACGTCACCTGGCGCGAGGTGGGCCGCGTGCTCAGGTCGCGGGCCGTCCGGCCGCGCCTGCGCGCCATGCTCGGCGGCGCCAAGCCCACCGCCGAGCGCTCCCCGCTCGCCGAGGGCGTGGTGGAACAGGACGGCGAGGTCGTCCTCGCCCGCGCCGCCCGGCCCGAGCGCGATCCCGTGCTCCCGCTGCGCGCCGCCGCGGCGGCCGCCCAGTCCGGACTCCCGCTCTCCCTGCACGCCGTTCGCCGGATGGCCGCCGTCGCCCGCCCGCTGCCGACGCCCTGGCCGGCCGAGGCCCGCGAACAGCTGGTGACCCTGCTCGGTTCGGGCCGACCGACCATCGAGGTCTGGGAGGCGCTGGAGGCCGAGGGACTCATCACCCGGCTGCTGCCCGACTGGGAGCGGGTGCGCTGCCGGCCGCAGCGCAACGCCGTCCACATCTGGACCGTCGACCGCCACCTCATCGAGACCGCCGTCCGCGCCTCCGAACTGACCCGCCGCGTCGGCCGCCCCGACCTGCTGCTCGTCGCCGCGCTGCTGCACGACATCGGCAAGGGCTGGCCCGGCGACCACTCGGTGGCGGGCGAGATCATCGCCAAGGACGTCGCCGCCCGCATCGGCTTCGACCGCGCCGAGGTCGCCGTCCTCGCCACCCTGGTCCGCCACCACCTGCTGCTCGTCGAGACCGCCACCCGGCGCGACCTGGAGGACCCCGCCACCGTGCGCTCGGTCGCCGAGGCCGTCGGCTCGCAGGGCACCCTCGAACTGCTGCACGCGCTCACCGAGGCCGACGCGCTGGCCACCGGACCGGCCGCATGGTCGTCCTGGCGCGGATCCCTCGTCGCCGACCTGGTGAAACGCGTCGCCGCCGTACTCGCCGGGGACGCCCCCGAGGAACCGGACGACGCCGCGCCCACCGCCGAGCAGGAGCGGCTCGCCATCGAGGCGTTCCGCACCGGCGGACCCGTCCTCGCCCTGCGCGCGCAGACGGAGGCACCGGCCGAGGAGGAACCCTCCGGCGACCCGGAACCGCTCGGCGTGGAACTGCTCATCGCCGTCCCCGACCAGCCCGAGGTGCTGCCCGCCGTGGCCGGTGTCCTCGCCATGCACCGGCTGACCGTCCGCACCGCCGAGCTGCGGGCCCTGGACCTGTCCGAGTCCGTGCAGGGCTCCGTCCTGCTGCTCAACTGGCGGGTCGCCGCCGAGTACGGCTCCCTGCCGCAGGCCGCCCGGCTGCGCGCCGACCTCGTCCGCGCCCTGGAGGGCTCCCTGGACATCGCGGGCCGGCTCGCCGAGCGGGACGCCGCCTACCCGCGGCGCCGCGGGACGGTCGCGCCGCCCGCCCGGGTCACGGTCGCCCCCGCCGCCTCCCGGCACGCCACGGTCATCGAGGTCCGCGCCCACGACGCCCCCGGCCTGCTGCACCGCATCGGCCGGGCGCTGGAGAAGGCGAACGTACGCGTGCGCAGCATGCACGTGTCCACCCTGGGCGCCAACGCCGTGGACGCCTTCTACGTCACCGGCACCGAGGGCACGCCCCTGCCCGGCGAGGAGGCGGCCACGGTGGCCAGGGCCCTGGAGGAGACCTTGCGCGCCTAGGGAACCGGGGCGTGCCGCGGGTTCGCGCGGGGGAGTGGACCGGGCCCGCGGAGCCGTCCCGGAGGGGGTACGGCCGCGTTCGTACGATGGCGCAGACAGTCTCGTACGAACGCGGTGGAGACCCCACCGCGCCCGGCCGGATACCCTGGAGGGCGATTCCCATCGCCCCCGACCCCTGAGGACAGACGAGCGCCGTGTTCGATACTCTCTCCGATCGCCTCTCAGCGACGTTCAAGAACCTGCGGGGCAAGGGCCGGCTGTCCGAAGCTGACATCGACGCCACCGCACGCGAGATCCGTATCGCGCTCCTCGAAGCCGACGTGGCGCTGCCGGTCGTGCGGACCTTCATCAAGAACGTCAAGGAGCGCGCCCTCGGCTCCGAGGTCTCCAAGGCGCTGAACCCCGCCCAGCAGGTCCTCAAGATCGTCAACGACGAGCTGGTCACGATCCTCGGCGGCGAGACCCGGCGCCTGCGCTTCGCCAAGAACCCGCCCACCGTGATCATGCTCGCGGGCCTCCAGGGTGCCGGTAAGACCACGCTCGCCGGAAAGCTCGGCAAGTGGCTCAAGGACCAGGGGCACTCCCCGATCCTGGTGGCCGCCGACCTCCAGCGCCCGAACGCGGTCAACCAGCTCAGCGTCGTCGCCGAGCGCGCCGGCGTCGCGGTCTACGCCCCGGAGCCGGGCAACGGCGTCGGCGACCCGGTCAAGGTCGCCAAGGACTCCATCGAGTTCGCGAAGACGAAGGTCCACGACATCGTCATCGTGGACACCGCCGGCCGCCTCGGCATCGACCAGGAGCTGATGCAGCAGGCCGCGGACATCCGCGACGCGGTCTCGCCCGACGAGATCCTCTTCGTCGTCGACGCCATGATCGGCCAGGACGCGGTCAACACCGCCGAGTCCTTCCGCGACGGTGTCGGCTTCGACGGCGTGGTCCTGTCCAAGCTCGACGGCGACGCCCGCGGTGGTGCCGCGCTGTCGATCGCGTCCGTGACCGGCAAGCCGATCATGTTCGCGTCGAACGGCGAGAAGCTGGACGACTTCGACGCCTTCCACCCCGACCGGATGGCCTCCCGCATCCTCGACATGGGTGACCTGCTCACCCTGATCGAGCAGGCGGAGAAGACGTTCAGTCAGGAAGAGGCCGAGAAGATGGCCTCGAAGCTGGCGTCCAAGAAGGGCCAGGACTTCACGCTCGACGACTTCCTGGCGCAGATGGAGCAGGTCAGGAAGATGGGCAGCATCTCCAAGCTGCTCGGCATGCTTCCCGGCATGGGCCAGATCAAGGACCAGATCAACAACCTGGACGAGCGTGACGTCGACCGCACGGCCGCGATCATCAAGTCGATGACGCCGGCCGAGCGCCAGGAGCCGACGATCATCAACGGCTCGCGCCGCGCCCGTATCGCCAAGGGTTCCGGTACCGAGGTCAGCGCCGTCAAGAACCTGGTCGAGCGGTTCTTCGAGGCCCGCAAGATGATGTCCCGCATGGCGCAGGGCGGCGGCATGCCGGGGATGCCCGGGATGCCGGGCATGGGCGGCGGTCCCGGCCGCGCCAAGAAGAAGCAGAAGCAGGCCAAGGGCAAGCAGCGCTCCGGCAACCCGATGAAGCGCAGGCAGCAGGAGCTGGAGGAGGCGCAGCGCCGCGAGGCCGGCCCCCAGCCCGGCGGCGCCTTCGGTCTGCCGCAGCAGGCCCAGGACTTCGAACTGCCCGACGAGTTCAAGAAGTTCATGGGCTGACGGTCCTACTCCGCAGCACGGCCGCCGTACGCCACCGGGGGCGCCCCACGACAGGGGCGCCCCCGGTGGCGTACCCGCGGCTGCCCGGCCGGGCGGCACGCGGGCCGTCCGCTCACCTCACGGGACGCGGGCGATCAGATAGCGGAAGACGTTGGTCATCCACACCGTGCCGTCCTTCCGGCGGTGCGGATGGAGCGCCTCCGTCAGCTCCTTGTCGACCTGCACCCGGTCGGTCGCGGCGATCGCGGCGTCGAACAGCCCGGTCGACACCAGTCCCCGCACCGCGTTGCCCACATCGGCGTACCCGAAGGGGCAGGCCACCCGCCCCGATCCGTCCGGCCGCAGCCCGGCCCGCTGGGCGACCTCCTCCAGGTCGTCGCGCCGGGCGGGGCGCCAGCCGCTCCTGCGCGGCCGCGGTTCGGCCAGTTCGGTGGCCACCCGCAGCACGGAGGACGTGGTGCACCGCTCCGGCGGACCCCAGCCGGCCAGCACGACGGACGCGCCGTGCCCGGCGAGCGGCGCCGCCGTCTCCAGCAGTTCCCCGAGCCCTTCGGAGTCCCCGGCCACACAGCCGATCGGCTCGAACGCCGTCACCACGGTGTACGCGGGGGAGTCCCCGTCGCCCAGGTCGGCCGGGCCCCCTTCGACGAGCCGGGCCTCGCCACGCGCACGCGTGCCCCTCGTCTCCGGCAGCATCCGTTCCCGCGCCAGCGCCAGCCGTTCGGCCGAGGAGTCCACACCGGTGACGGAGGCACCCCGCGACGCCGCCATCAGCAGCGCCAGGCCCGCCCCGCAGCCGAGGCCGAGCAGCCGCGTCCCGTCACCCACTTCGAGTCGCTCGTAGACGGCCTCGTAGAGCGGGACCAGCATCCGCTCCTGGATCTCGGCCCAGTCACGCGCGCGTGCACACCGATCGACGCGAGGAGGGTGTCCCGCGTGAGCCGGCTGCTGCCGCACGAGCGTAGGTGTCATCGAAAGCGCCCCAATCCGCCGAGAGTTGTCGCCGTGCCCCGTTTCCATGGCCCCCGTGCAGTGCGCTCGCACTCCCCCCGTATGCCAGATAACTCCGCGCTCGTCCCGGCGTCCAGGGGTTGCGGGCCTTTGCTTGCGTACCGTCCGCACACGCCGTCGTACTCCGTCGGATCCACGTGCGCGCGAGGTTTGGGCCACGCCGCGGCGGGCCACCGCCGTGGCTTGCGCGGCATGGCGGAGGCCCCGTTCTCCCGTCCCGGGTGGGCGACTTGGCGATGCGGCCGCGGGCTCCTGCGCACCACCGGGGGCTCCTCACCCCGCATGGCGGGTGGCCTGATCGTGTCGTACGGCGATGACAGCGGGTCGCCGGTGCCGCCGCGCCGCGCCCCGTCCGGAGCGTCGTCCTCGCCGTCAAGGAGGACGACGCGGTTCCGGCCAAGGTCCGCGAGACCGGCGACCGGTTGCGGCCGCCGGGCGTGCGCGTCCACGTCGGCGACCGCACGGACACCCCGTTCAGGCACCACACCGCCGGTCCCGCTCGACGTTCCCCGGACCGGTGCCGGCCGTCCTGGAGGAGGACCAGGCGCTGCTCCTCGAAAGTCCCGCACGGCGGACGGGTCCACCGTCGCGGCGGGCGGCCGGCCCGCATCCCACGGACCGACCTGGGCGAAGAGGGCGAGGTCCGGCTCGCCGGGCGCCCGGTGACCGTACGGTGGGCGGTGGCGGAGGACGGGTCGGTGCCGGACGCCGACCGCGCACCCGGTAACGTCACCCCCGTGGCGCGTGCCTTCCCGCCCGCCACGGAGCGCGGCCGAAAGGCCCCTTGCGCATCTGATGACGTCGGGTGCCCCGGCGTACGGAGCCCGTGTACGGGCCGAGACGTACGCGTGGCTACGTACCGGCTGGAGGCGAACTGTGAGGCTTCTCCGCAGATCAGCGCACCCGCCCTCGTCAGGACGCATCAGCGGCAACTGACGGGTACGTGCAAATTATTTGGGATGCCCCGGAATAGGAACACAGAGGCACCTCGGCTCGTTGTCACGACGTGAGCACGACACCACCTGTTCTCGCCGCAGAGCTGGCAGGGGCGTGGGCCGACATTCAGCGGCACCACCCCGAGCTGCCGGATCTCGCCGCGCCCGAATCCCTGATCGGGGAGTCGTCGTCCGCCTGCGGACACGAACTCTCCTTCGAGCGACTGCTTCACGAGGCAGTCCACGGCATCGCCGCCGCACGCGGAGTCCGCGACACCTCGCGCGCCGGCCGGTACCACAACCGCAGATTCCTCGCCATCGCGGAGGAGCTGGGCCTGGACCACCCCGAGGAGCCGCATCCCAGCAGCGGCTTCTCGCTGGTCACGCTCAACCCCGAAGCGAAGCGGCGCTACCGCCCGACCATCGAGCGGCTCCAGCGCGCCCTGAAGGCGCACTCGGCGGCGACCGCCGCGGACACGGCCCGCAGTTTCCGGGGCCCGGCCGCCCGGCACGGCTCGTCCGGGGGAGGAGTCCGGGTCAAGGCGGTCTGCGACTGCGGGCGCAACGTCCGCGTCGTCCCGTCGGTCCTGGCGCAGGCCCCCATCGTGTGCGGGGGGTGCGGCAAACCCTTCCGGATCCCGGAGGTCGTGGGCGCGGCGGCGGGCTGAGCCCCGCGTCCCGCGCTGGCGTGCCGCACGGGGCGGTACGGCCGGGCGCGGGAGCGCCTCGCAGCGCCGGGTCGCGGTCGGCTACCAGCGGCGAGCGGCGGCACCTCGTGGGTGCCGGGTCGCACGGCGGGGCCGGTTCCGTCCCGGCACCGGGCTGCCCGCGGCGGGCGGGCGACACGGCTCCGGCGACGGGAGCTGCGGCGCGGGACGAGCGGGCAATGCTCCGGGTTGGTCCGGGGCCTGGCGAGGTGTGCCGCGGGGTCGCCTGCGGGACGCGGTGCGACGGGGGGCGGGTGCGACGCGGTCAGGTCCGCGTCGGCCGGGTCAACCGTGGCGGCCGGGTCGGGCCGAGGCACGGGCGGGTGTGCGCCGGCCGGGGCGCGGTCCGGTGTGCGCGGGGTGCGTCGCCGTGGGTGAAGCCGGGTCCCGGGGATGTGGCACAATGGCTAGCTGTACTCGACAGTCGCATAGGACCCCTCTCTCCTCCGGCTGACGCGTCCATCGGGCACTCGGGTACCGCAACCCCACGCGGCAATCTCGCCGTGCCCAACCACGTCAAGACCAGGAGACACCACTTCCGTGGCAGTCAAGATCAAGCTGAAGCGTCTGGGCAAGATCCGTTCGCCTCACTACCGCATCGTCGTCGCCGACTCCCGTACCCGCCGTGACGGCCGGGCCATCGAGGAGATCGGCCTGTACCACCCGGTGCAGAACCCCTCGCGCATCGAGGTCGACTCCGAGCGTGCGCAGTACTGGCTGGGTGTCGGCGCGCAGCCGACCGAGCCCGTCCTCGCCATTCTCAAGCTGACCGGCGACTGGCAGAAGTACAAGGGCGAGCCCGCCCCGGCGCCGCTGCTCGTGGCCGAGCCGAAGGCGACCCGCCCGTCGTTCGACGCCCTCGGTGGCGACGACGAGGGCAAGGGTGAGGCCATCACCCAGAAGAAGAAGGCTGAGAAGAAGGACGACGCCGCGGCCGAGTCCTCTTCGTCTGAGTCGACCGAGGCCTGAGCATGCTCGAGGAGGCTCTCGAGCACCTCGTCAAGGGCATCGTCGACAACCCCGACGATGTGCAGGTCGCCTCGCGTGACCTGCGCCGCGGACGCGTGCTCGAGGTCCGGGTCCACCCGGACGACCTCGGCAAGGTGATCGGTCGCAACGGCCGCACCGCGCGCGCTCTGCGCACCGTCGTGGGCGCCATCGGCGGCCGCGGTGTCCGCGTCGACCTCGTCGACGTGGACCACGTCCGCTGATCAGCAGACAGCACCGGCTCGGGCCGGGGAAGGCCTATCCGGCCGTCCCCGGCCCGTAGTCGTCTGCGCCCCACACCATCCGCCGCACGCGGACGACGGGTACGCCTCCCCGTACTCGCGCGGGCGGACCACAGACACGCACCACAGGCCGCAGGCACACGACAGGAGATCGAAAGAAGTGCAGCTGGTAGTCGCTCGCGTCGGCCGTGCCCACGGCATCAAGGGCGAGGTCACCGTCGAGGTACGCACCGACGAGCCGGAGCTCAGGCTGGCGCCCGGCGCCGTCCTCGCCACGGACCCCGCCTCCACCGGTCCGCTGACCATCGAGACGGGCCGTGTGCACAGCGGCCGTCTGCTGCTGCGCTTCGAGGGCGTACGCGACCGGAACGCCGCCGAGGCGCTGCGCAACACCCTCCTCATCGCCGAGGTCGACCCGGACGAGAAGCCCGAGGACCCGGACGAGTACTACGACCACCAGCTCATGGACCTGGACGTCTTCACCGCGGACGGCACCGAGGTCGGACGGATCACCGAGATCTCGCACCTGCCCTCCCAGGACCTGTTCGTCGTGGAGCGGCCCGACGGCACCGAGGTGCTGATCCCGTTCGTCGAGGAGATCGTCACCGAGATCGACCTCGCCGAACAGCGGGCCGTCATCGACCCGCCGCCGGGACTCATCGACGACCGCGCCGAGATCGCCTCGGCCAGGGACGCCTCCGAGGACGGCGACGCCCCTGAGCCGGAGAGCGCGTCCGGCGAAGAGGACGGCACCACCGGGAAAGACGCCTGATGCGGCTCGACGTCGTCACGATCTTCCCCGAGTACCTGGAACCCCTGAACGTCTCCCTCGTCGGCAAGGCACGCGCGCGGGGACAGCTCAACGTGCACGTGCACGACCTGCGGGAGTGGACGTACGACCGGCACAACACCGTCGACGACACCCCGTACGGCGGCGGCCCCGGCATGGTCATGAAGACCGGACCCTGGGGCGACGCCCTGGACTCCGTCCTCGCCGACGGCTACGAGACGGGCTCCCACGGACCCGTCCTCGTCGTGCCCACCCCCAGCGGGCGCCCCTTCACCCAGGAACTCGCCGTCGAGCTCTCCGAGCGGCCCTGGCTGGTCTTCACGCCCGCCCGCTACGAGGGCATCGACCGCCGCGTCATCGACGAGTACGCGACCCGCATGCCCGTCTACGAGGTCTCCATCGGCGACTACGTGCTCGCCGGCGGCGAGGCGGCCGTCCTCGTCGTCACGGAGGCCGTCGCCCGGCTGCTGCCCGGCGTCCTCGGCAACGCGGAGTCCCACCGGGACGACTCCTTCGCGCCCGGGGCGATGGCCAACCTCCTGGAGGGGCCCGTCTACACCAAGCCGCCCGAGTGGCGCGGCCGGGACATCCCCGACGTGCTCGTCAGCGGTCACCACGGCCGCATCGCGCGCTGGCGGCGCGACGAGGCACTGCGCCGGACGACCGCGAACCGGCCTGACCTGATCGAGCGCTGCGCCCCCTCGGCCTTCGACAAGAAGGACCGGGAGATGCTCTCCATCCTGGGCTGGTCACCGGACCCGGACGGGGAGCCGCAGGGCCGATTTTGGCGCAGGCGCCCGGCCGTGGAAGAATAGGCCGCTGCTGTACGTCGTCCGGCGCGCGCCCCTGCCACAGGGGGACACGACGCCCGCCCCGACGCGGCGGCCCACCTTCTGGAAATCAACGTCCGTTGATGACCTGTGGCATCAACGAAGAAAGCAGACGAAATGTCTCACCTGCTCGACACCGTCGACAGCGCCTCGCTGCGCACCGACATCCCGGCCTTCCGCCCGGGTGACACCGTCAACGTCCACGTCCGCGTCATCGAGGGCAACCGCTCCCGTGTGCAGCAGTTCAAGGGCGTAGTCATCCGCCGCCAGGGCGCCGGTGTCCGCGAGACCTTCACGGTCCGCAAGGTCTCCTTCTCCGTCGGCGTCGAGCGCACCTTCCCGGTGCACACCCCGATCGTCGAGAAGATCGAGCTCGTCACCCGCGGTGACGTGCGTCGCGCCAAGCTCTACTACCTCCGTGAGCTGCGCGGCAAGGCCGCGAAGATCAAGGAGAAGCGCGACAACTGAGCTCGCGCACGGGGTCACGGAGCGGCCGGATAGCATCTGGCCTCGATGGACACCGAAGCACAGCCTGTGGAGCGCGACCGCTCCTCCCGCCCTTGTGATTCCGAGGAGATCTCGGACACGGAGGGCCGGGAGGGGCGGTCGCGTTCTGCGTTGCCGGACCGGATCGCGGGACGGCTCCCGGGCGGCCGCATCACCCTCACCCTGCTCGTCTGCCTGCTGTTCCTGCTGCTCCTCGCCACCTTCGTGATGCAGCCGTTCCAGATTCCGAGCGGTTCCATGGAGCGGGGATTGAGGATCGGGGACCGCGTTCTCGTAAATAAGTTGGCGTACCGTTTCGGTGCCGAGCCGCGGCGGGGCGATGTCGTGGTGTTCGACGGCACCGGTTACTTCGGGGACGCCGACTACGTGAAGCGCGTCGTCGGGGTGGGCGGCGACCACGTGGTCTGCTGCGACAAGGAGGGGAGGGTCGAGGTGAACGGCCGGTCGGTCGACGAGTCGGCGTTCCTCTTTCCGGGGGACCGTCCGTCCGACGTGCCCTTCGACGTCATGGTGCCCGACGGGACCCTGTTCCTGCTCGGCGACCACCGCGGCGACTCCAGCGACTCCCGCGACCACCTGGGCTCGCCGGGCGGCGGCATGATCCCGGTCGGCGACGTCATCGGCCGGGCCGACTGGATCGCCTGGCCCGCCGGCCACTGGACCCGGCTGGAGCGCCCCGGCGCCTACGCGCGCGTGCCCGCCACGGACGGTGCCCATGGGTAACCGCGGGAAACCCCGCGGCGCCCCCGGCAGCGCCGCCGACAACCTGCTGCCCACCGGCTCCCGGCGGGCCGGCGGCGCCGCCCGCCCCGGCCGCGCCGAGCGACGCAGACTGGCCCGCAAGGTCAAGCGGCGCAGGCGCCGCTCCGCCATCAAGGAGATCCCGCTCCTCGTGGGCGTGGCCGTCCTCATAGCGCTGGTCCTGAAGACGTTCCTGGTGCAGGCGTTCGTGATCCCGTCGGGTTCCATGGAGAACACGATCCAGATCGGCGACCGCGTCCTCGTCGACAAGCTCACGCCCTGGTTCGGCTCCAAGCCCCAGCGCGGTGACGTCGTCGTCTTCAAGGACCCGGGCAACTGGCTGGAAGGCGAGCAGACCGCCAAGAAGGACGACCCGATCGTCGTCAAGCAGGTCAAGGAAGGGCTCACCTTCATCGGGCTGCTGCCCTCCGACAACGACAAGGACCTGATCAAGCGGGTCGTCGCGGTCGGGGGTGACACCGTCAAGTGCTGCGACAAGCAGGGCCGGGTGACCGTCAACGGGATGCCGCTCGACGAGCCGTACATCCACCCCGACAACAAGCCCTCCTCGTTCGCGTTCTCGGTCACCGTGCCGAAGGGCCGCCTCTGGGTGATGGGCGACCACCGGGCCAACTCGGCCGACTCCCGCTACCACCGCACCGAGAAATACGGCGGCACCGTCTCCGAGAAGTCGGTCGTCGGCCGGGCCATGGTCATCGCCTGGCCCGTCGGCCACTGGACCCGCCTGAAGGAACCGGACACGTATGCCTCCGTGCCGACTGGGTCGACCACCGCTCTCGGCCCTTCGCATAGGGTGGCTCCCGCGGATCGATACGGATTGATCCCGCTCCCGAGCCCTGCGGAACTCCCGCTCGTTATGGGAGTGGTGGGCCTGCGCCGGATGCGACGCGGGCGGCGGCACGGACTGAGGAGTGGATGTGGGGGACTTGGCGGTCGGCGCACGATCCGGACACGAGGGCCCGGAGGAGCGACCGGAGCGGCCCGGCGATGCGGCTTCCCCGGCAGACGACGTCGCAGGCTCCGGGAGTGAGTCCGCGGACGACAGCGGCACGCGCGCGCAGGACGGCGGGAGCGACGGGCAGGACCGGCCCAGGAAGCAGCGCTCCTTCTGGAAGGAGCTCCCCCTCCTCATCGGCATCGCCCTGGTTTTGGCGCTGCTGATCAAGACCTTCCTGGTGCAGGCGTTCTCGATCCCCTCGGACTCGATGCAGAACACCCTCCAGCAGGGCGACCGGGTCCTGGTCGACAAGCTGACCCCCTGGTTCGGCTCCGAGCCGGAGCGCGGCGAGGTCGTCGTCTTCCACGACCCCGACAACTGGCTGGCGGGCGAGCCGACGCCGAACCCGAACGTCGTGCAGAAGGCCCTCAGCTGGATCGGCCTGATGCCCTCGGCCGAGGAGAAGGACCTGATCAAGCGGGTCATCGGGGTCGCCGGCGACACCGTCGAGTGCAAGGGCAGCGGCCCGCTCAAGGTGAACGGCAAGGCGCTGAACGAGGAGGCGTACGTCTTCGCCGGGAACACCCCGTGCAGCGTCGACGACCAGGGCGGCCAGTTCAAGGTGAAGGTGCCCAAGGGCAAAATCTGGGTCATGGGCGACCACCGCCAGAACTCGCTGGACTCCCGCTACCACCAGCAGGACGAGAACAAGGGCTTCGTGCCGGTGGGCAACGTGGTCGGCCGCGCCATCGTGATCGCCTGGCCCCCCACCCGCTGGGCCACCCTGCCGATTCCCGACACCTTCGACCAGAACCTGAGCGCCGCCGTGGCTCCCGGGGCGCTCGGCCTCGCGGGCGCCGCTCCGCTGGTGCTGTGGCGCCGCCGCCGTCTCACGGCCGCGGGCTCGAGGGTTTCTGGGCGGCGTACCGCCGGGTAGGGTGCCGTCCCAGATCGCCGATCTTCCGCGGCCCGCACCGGGCCGCGAGATCGATTCTCCGAGTTGGGGAGCACTGGGATGAGCAGGACGACAGGTCGTACGGACGAGGGCCACGGACGGCTCGGCAGCACGCTGTCGGGACTGGCCGTGGCCCTCGGCTGTGTGCTCTTCCTCGGGGGATTCGTCTGGGGCGCGATCGTCTACCAGCCGTACACCGTGCCGACGGAGTCCATGACGCCGACCATCGCGGCCGGTGACCGCGTCCTGGCCGAGCGGATCGACGGCGGTGACATCCGGCGCGGTGACGTGGTCGTCTTCAAGCAGAAGACCTGGGGCGACATGCCCATGGTCAAGCGGGTCGTGGCGGTCGGCGGGGACACGGTCGCCTGCTGCACCGACGACCGGCTGACGGTCAACGGCAAGCGGATCGAGGAACCGTATCTGCCCAAGGGCCAGGCCGCCGAGTCGAAGAAGATACCGGCGATCGAGGTCCCGAAGGGGCGGCTGTTCCTGCTCGGTGACGAGCGCAGCGGCTCCCTGGACTCGACGGCCCATCTCACCGAGGCCTTCAACGGCACGGTGCCGCGCAGCGCGGTGAAGGGGCGGGTGGACGCCGTGGTCTGGCCGATGAACGGCATGCTGGAGCGGCCCAGCGGCTTCGAGGCCCTCGGCACGATCTCCTCGCCCGGCCCGCTGCGGTTGGTGCTCGCCGCAGTGGTGGCCGGTGCGGTGCTCGTCCTCGGAGGCGCCGCCTACGGCCCCGTCGCCAAGCGCGCCGGCCGGCGGGGCCGGGCCCGGACGGAGCTCGCCGGTGCCCGCTGAGCCGTCGCACGGCGGACCGGCGCAGGACGCGTACGAGGGCGGGCTGCGCAAGGTCGCCCGGGTGGTGCTGCTGGACCCGCGGGACCGCATCCTGCTGCTGCACGGGCACGAACCCGAGGACCCGGCCGACGACTGGTGGTTCACGCCCGGCGGCGGCCTGGAGGGCGCGGAGACGCGCGAGGAGGCCGCTCTGCGGGAACTCGCCGAGGAGACCGGCATCACCGAGGTCGAACTGGGTCCGGTGCTGTGGCGGCGGAGGTGCTCCTTTCCGTTCGCCGGACGCCGCTGGGACCAGGACGAGTGGTACTTCCTGGCCCGTACGGCCCAGACGGCGACCGTCGCCGCGGGGCTGACGGAACTGGAACGGCGCAGTGTCGCCGGAGCGCGCTGGTGGACGTGCCGGGAACTGACCGAGGCACATGAGACGGTGTATCCGACCAGACTCGCCGGGCTGCTGCGCAGGCTGCTCGACGAAGGCCCCCCGGCCAGACCCGAGGTCCTCGACACCGAAATCGTCTAGGGGCTCGCGGGGCTGGCGCACAATGGGGGGACGCACGGCTGAAGGGGAACATGCCATGAGCGCCGAGGACCTCGAAAAGTACGAGACCGAGATGGAGCTGAAGCTCTACCGGGAGTACCGCGATGTCGTCGGTCTGTTCAAATACGTGATCGAGACCGAACGGCGCTTCTACCTCACCAACGACTACGAGATGCAGGTGCACTCGGTCCAGGGTGAGGTCTTTTTTGAGGTGTCCATGGCGGACGCCTGGGTGTGGGACATGTACCGGCCTGCTCGGTTCGTGAAGCAGGTGCGGGTCCTCACCTTCAAGGACGTGAACATCGAGGAGCTGAACAAGAGCGACCTGGAGCTGCCCGGCGGCTGAACGCGGGGCTGAGCTCCCGGCGGGGCCGGTGGGGGTCGCTCGTGTGGGTGACGCAGTTGTCCACAATCGAGCGGCCGTCCACCAAGATCCAACAGGGGACCGCCGCGGCCGCAGTGTGGGTGCCGGAGGTGGTGCCCACATGAACACGCATACGGCACGCGGCGCACTCGGCAGGTACGGCGAGGACCTCGCCGCACGACGGCTGACCGAGACCGGAATGACCGTCCTGGCGCGCAACTGGCGCGCCGGCCGGACCGGTGAGATCGACATCGTGGCCCGCGACGGCGACGCGCTCGTCGTCTGCGAGGTCAAGACCCGCAGGGCGGGTGCCTTCGAGCACCCGATGGCGGCCGTGACGCCGGTGAAGGCGGGACGGCTGCGCAGCCTGGCCGAGTGCTGGGTCCAGGAGCACGGCGGAGCACCGCCCGGCGGGGTCCGCATCGACCTCGTCGGCGTCGTCCTGCCCGACCGCGGCGCCCCCGTCGTGGAGCACGTGCGGGGGGTGGCCTGATGGGATTCGCGCGTACGTGTGCGGTGGCCCTGGTCGGCGTGGAGGGCGTCGTCGTCGAGGTGCAGGCCGATCTGGAACCGGGCGTCGCGGCCTTCACCCTGGTCGGCCTGCCCGACAAGAGCCTCACCGAGAGCCGGGACCGGGTGCGGGCCGCCGTGGTGAACTCCGGCAGCGCCTGGCCGCAGAAGAAGCTCACGGTCGGCCTGAGTCCCGCGTCCGTCCCCAAGGGCGGTTCGGGCTTCGACCTGGCCGTCGCCTGCGCGGTGCTGGGAGCCGCCGAGCGGATCGACCCCCGGGTGCTCGCGGACATCGTGATGGTCGGTGAGCTGGGACTCGACGGACGGGTGCGCCCGGTCCGCGGCGTGCTGCCCGCGGTCCTCGCCGCCGCCGACGCGGGCTACGAGCAAGTGGTCGTCCCGGAGTGCGCCGCGGCCGAGGCCTCCCTCGTCCCCGGGATCTCCGTGCTCGGCGTCCGCAGCCTGCGCCAGCTCATCGCCGTCCTCACCGACGAGCCGGTGCCCGACGAGACCCCGGACGAGCTGGGCAGGCCGGACCCTCTGCTGGCCGGCCTGCGCGTACCCGGCACGGGCGAGGCCACCGGGCTGTGCGGCATCGCCGTGCCCGAGCACGACCAGGGCCACGACCTGGCCGACGTGGTCGGCCAGCTGTCGGCGCGCACGGCGATGGAGGTCGCCGCCGCGGGCGGCCACCACGTCTACCTGCAAGGACCCCCGGGCGCGGGGAAGACGATGCTGGCCGAGCGGATGCCCGCCATCCTGCCCCGCCTGAGCCGGCAGGAGTCCCTGGAGGTGACGGCGATCCACTCCGTGGCGGGTCTCCTCCCGCCGGGCCGGCCGCTCGTGGACGTCCCGCCCTACTGCGCGCCCCACCACTCCGCGACCATGCAGTCGCTCGTCGGCGGCGGAAAGGGGCTGGCGCGGCCCGGAGCGGTCTCGCTGTCGCATCGCGGGGTGCTCTTCCTGGACGAGGCGCCGGAGTTCAGCGGCTTCGTCCTCGACGCGCTGCGCCAGCCCCTGGAGGCGGGGCACGTGGTGATCGCCCGGAGCGCGGGCGTGGTGCGCTTCCCGGCGAAGTTCCTCATGGTCCTCGCGGCCAATCCCTGCCCCTGCGGGCGCTTCAGCGTGAGCGGCGATCACTGCGAGTGCCCGCCCTCGGCCATCCGCCGCTACCAGTCCCGGCTCTCCGGGCCACTCCTCGACCGGGTCGACCTGCGCGTGGAGGTCGAGGCGGTCACCCGTTCCGAACTGACCGCGCTCGGCGCGCGCGGCGAGACGACGCGCACCGTCGCCGACCGGGTGCGCGCGGCGCGTGAGCGGTGTGTGGCCCGCCTCACCGGGACCCCGTGGCACACCAACAGCGAGGTGCCGGGACGGGAGCTGCGCGGTCGCTGGCAGGCCGTACCGGGAGCCATGGACGAGGCCGAGCGGGGACTGGAGCGCGGGATGCTGACCGCCCGCGGCCTGGACCGGGTGCTCCGCGTGGCCTGGACCGTCGCCGACCTGTCGGGCCACGACCGGCCGGACGCCGACGACGTCGCCCTGGCCCTGCAACTGCGCACCGGCGTCCCCCGGGGCGTGCCGATGATGATCGGCGCCCGGTCGTGACGGACGAGGAGCGGCTCGCCCGGGTCACCCTCTCCCGGGTCCTGGAACCGGGCGACGAGACGGGCGGGCGCTGGGTGCGGGAGTACGGCGCCGTGGCGGTGGCCCGCCGCCTGGTGGACGGTGGGGACCCGCTGCCGGGAGTCACGTACACGCGGTGGGAGGGGCTGCGGGGCCGAGCCGCCCTCGTGCGCCCGGAGCGGGATCTGGAGCGCGCCGGGGAGGCCGGAGTGCGCTACGTGTGCCCCGGTGACGGCGAGTGGCCCGCACAGCTCGACGACCTCGGGGACGGCCGACCCACCGGACTGTGGGTGCGGGGCCGACCCAGCCTGCGGATGTGGGCGCTGCGGTCCGTCGCGGTCGTGGGCGCCCGGGCCTGTACCGAGTACGGGGCGCACATGGCGGCGACCCTGGGCGCGGAGCTCGCCGAGCGCGGCTGGGTGGTCGTCTCGGGCGGCGCGTACGGGGTGGACGGCGCCGCGCACCGGGGCGCGCTGGGGGCGGGCGGTGCCACCGTCGCCGTGCTGGCCTGCGGCGTGGACCGCCCCTACCCGCGCGGCCACACCCAGTTGATCACCAGGATCGCCGAACAGGGCCTGGTCGTCGGGGAGTTGCCGCCCGGCGATCACCCGACGCCCAGCAGATTCATCCAGCGGAACAGGATCATCGCCGCACTCACCCGGGGCACGGTCGTCGTGGAGGCCGCGTACCGCAGCGGCGCCCTGGTCACGGCCCGGGCCGCGCTCAGGCTCGGCCGGTTCGCGATGGGGGTCCCGGGGCCCGCCACCAGCGGCCTGTCGGCGGGCGTCCACGAACTCCTGCGCGGAGAGGCGGTCCTGGTCAGTGACGCCGGGGAAGTGGTCGAGCTGGTCGGGGACATGGGCGAGCTGGCCCCGGAGCGGCGGGGGCCCGTGCTGCCGCGCGACCTGCTGGACCCGGCGGCCCGGCTTGTGCTGTCCGCGCTGCCCGGCCGGGGCACCGCCACCGCGGACGTGATCGCGCGCGGCGCGGGCACGACGGGGGACGACGCGATCGGGAGACTGTACGAACTCCGAGCACTTGGTTTCGTCGAACGACACGGCGACGGCTGGAAGTTGACACGCCAGGCGATGATCTCCGTTCACGAAGGTCACGGTCGGTGTTGACCGGGTGCGTTCGGCCGTCCGGGCGATCCCCGACAGCCTTGGCAATTCCCATAGTTGACGTCTCCAGGTGATCACACAGTGCGACGGACGAGCCCCGGAGCGGGCCCGGGCGACCCGCGTTCGCGTGCGGGTGATCCCCGGTCCTTCGCTCACTGCGACACCTCAGTCACGCTACGCTCACAAGGATCCCGACGCAGACACTGCAACTCGACATCAGACCGACGCTCACCCAGGCACACCCAGTTCACGGCAGAACGGCACAAGGCGACGAATGCCCCAGCACACCTCCGGGTCTGACCGGACGGCGGTTCCCCCCGCCGCCCGCGGCAGCGTGCGCCCGCCCGCACCCTCGACGGTCGAGGAGCTGTGGCGGTCGTACAAGGCGACGGGGGACGAGCGCCTGCGGGAGCAGCTGATCCTGCACTACTCGCCCCTGGTGAAGTACGTGGCGGGGCGGGTCAGCGTCGGGCTGCCGGCCAACGTGGAGCAGGCGGACTTCGTCTCGTCCGGGGTGTTCGGGCTGATCGACGCCATCGAGAAGTTCGACATCGAGCGGGAGATCAAGTTCGAGACGTACGCGATCACGCGGATCCGCGGAGCGATGATCGACGAGCTGCGTGCGCTCGACTGGATCCCCCGTTCGGTGCGGCAGAAGGCGCGCAGCGTGGAGCGGGCGTACGCGACGCTGGAGGCCCGGCTCAGACGTACGCCGTCCGAGGGCGAGGTCGCCTCGGAGATGGGTGTCGGGGTCGACGAACTGCACGCCGTGTTCAGCCAGTTGTCGCTGGCGAACGTGGTCGCCCTGGAGGAGCTGCTGCATGTCGGGGGCGAGGGCGGCGGCCGCCTCAGCCTCATGGACACCCTGGAGGACACGGCCGCCGACAATCCCGTGGAGGTCGCCGAGGACCGGGAGCTGCGGCGGTTTCTGGCCAGGGCGATCAACACGCTGCCCGACCGGGAGAAGACCGTGGTCACCCTCTACTACTACGAGGGCCTCACGCTCGCCGAGATCGGCAACGTCCTCGGGGTGACCGAGAGCCGGGTGAGCCAGATCCACACCAAGTCCGTGCTCCAGCTGCGCGCGAAACTGGCGAGCTTCGGCCGCTGACACGACGCTGACACGGGGGCGCGGGGACGGGCCGGCGTCGCGGCCACCGCTGAGCTGAATCGTCCCTCCTCCCGGCCCGGTCCGGGGGCCGTGGGCACTGGAGGCCCCTCCTCGGCACCCCTACCGTGTCCGGCTCGGCGGAGGGCGTGCCGGAGGTCTGTGCTCGGCCGGGTGGGCGGAAGTGACTCCCGTCCTCGGCGGTCCGTCCGTAAAGTGGTTGACGTGCCAAGGATTCGAGCGGCCTCCGTGGCCGAGCACCGGTCGATGCAGCGAGCCGCCCTGCTGGACGCGGCGCGGTCCCTGCTGTCCGAGGGCGGGACGGAGGCGCTGAGCTTCCCCGCTCTCGCCGAGCGGACGGGACTGGCCCGGTCCTCCGTCTACGAGTACTTCCGGTCCCGTGCGGCCGTCGTCCAGGAACTCTGCGAGGTCGACTTCCCCGTCTGGGCGGCCGAGGTGGAGGCCGCGATGGCCGCGGCGGATGGGCCCGAGGGCAAGGTGGAGGCGTACGTCCGGAGGCAGCTGGCCCTCGTCGGCGACCGACGCCACCGGGCCGTGGTCGCCATCTCCGCGAGCGAGCTGGACGCGGGCGCCCGCGAGAAGATCCGCGCGGCGCACGGCGGGCTCGTCGCGATGATCGGGGAGGCGCTGCGGGCCATGGGGCACACGGAGCCGCGCCTCGCGGCCATGCTGCTTCAGGGGATCGTGGACGCCGCCGTACGGCGCATCGAGCTGGGGGCGGCCGAGGATCCCGACGCGATCACCGACGCGGCGGTCGCGATGGCGCTGCGGGGCGTTCGCGGCTGACGGGGTTTTCCGGGAGTTTCGGAGGCTCGTAGGGGTGCGTAATCCTCTGTGAGCTGGGGGTGGGCGGGGCGGCCCTGGCCGTTCGTTCGTGAGGTGGCTGGACGGCGGGCAGCGGACGGCGGGCGGAGATGCTGTCGGTGCCTGTCGGTAGCTGGGCCGCCGGTTGCCTCTCCGGTCACCCTGGCGGCGGTCATGGGACCGGGAGCAGGCGGGGTGGGCCTGCGCGCAAGAGCCAGGGTGGCAGCAGCGAGAGCGGATTCACGTAGGTGCCGCCGCGCAGGAGGCCCCAGTGCAGGCATGTCGTGGCGCAGTGCGAGTCCGTCGCCGGGCCCAGGGTGCCGAGCACTGCTCCCGCTGCCACCTCGTCGCCCTTCTTCACCGAGGGCTCGACCGGGCCGTACGTCGTGCGCAGGGGAGGGTCGCCCGTCCCCGAGAGCTCGACCGAGACGACTCCGCGTCCCGCGACCCGGCCCGCGAAGGAGACCCGGCCGGGGGCGACCGCCCGTACGGCATCGCCCGGTGCCGCGGCCAGGTCCACGCCCCGGTGGCCGCGGCCGTACGCCGTGACCGGGGGTTCCCAGCCGCGTAGAACCGAGGGGCGCGGACCGGGACGCCCGCCCACCGGCCAGGCGCGGCCCACCGCCGGCACCGAGACGTCGATCCCGGGCGCCCCGGGCATTCCGTGCGGCCCCGGCGGGCCGGCCGCGCCCCCTTCCGGCGCGTACGTGTTCTCCGGCGTGTCCGTGCTCTCCGCCGTATCCGCGCTCTTCGCCCTGGCCGGGGTGGCGTCCGTCCCCGGCCGCCCGGCCCTCGCCGGCTTCCCCTCCGCACTGACCGTCGCCGGGTTTCCCGGTCGGCCCGGAGCTTCCTTCGGGCCCGGTGCGGAGAGGAAGGCCGCGCTCATGGCGTGGGTGACAGGCGGAGCCGGGGCTTCGGTGGGGAGAGTCGTCAGCACGGCCAGTAACACCAGCCACGTGAGGACGCGTTGTGTCGCTCGCATGCCGGAACCGTCCCGCACCTGGGCGGATCATGACCGGGATCTGTGGAGTACCCGCCGGTTGTGGACATCGGCGTCACCCGGCGCTCCGCGGGTCCCGTACACTTCTTGTGGCGATCCGGGTCACCGGGTCGACTTCGCACGCCCCGCATCCGGCCCACGTCGTTCGACGAAAGCCGGTGTCAGCGCCCCTCGGTCCTTTGTGGCAAGGCGCATCGCGGGCGTCAGGCGCGAGTGCCGTCCGGCACGCGCGGCACAACCGAGAACCTCAAGGAGAACGGCCATGGCCGTCGTCACGATGCGGGAGCTGCTGGAAAGCGGCGTCCACTTCGGTCACCAGACCCGTCGTTGGAACCCGAAGATGAAGCGCTTCATCTTCACGGAGCGCAACGGCATCTACATCATCGACCTGCTCCAGTCGCTGTCGTACATCGACCGCGCCTACGAGTTCGTCAAGGAGACCGTCGCCCACGGCGGCACGGTCATGTTCGTCGGCACGAAGAAGCAGGCGCAGGAGGCCATCGCCGAGCAGGCCACCCGCGTCGGCATGCCCTACGTCAACCAGCGCTGGCTGGGCGGCATGCTCACCAACTTCTCGACCGTCTACAAGCGTCTGCAGCGCCTCAAGGAGCTCGAGCAGATCGACTTCGAGGACGTCGCCGCGTCGGGTCTGACCAAGAAGGAGCTTCTCGTGCTCTCGCGCGAGAAGGCCAAGCTGGAGAAGACCCTCGGTGGTATCCGCGAGATGCAGAAGGTGCCCAGCGCCGTCTGGATCGTGGACACCAAGAAGGAGCACATCGCGGTCGGTGAGGCCCGGAAGCTCAACATCCCGGTCGTCGCCATCCTCGACACCAACTGCGACCCCGACGAGGTCGACTACAAGATCCCGGGCAACGACGACGCGATCCGCTCCGTCACCCTGCTCACCCGCGTGATCGCCGACGCCGTCGCCGAGGGCCTCATCGCCCGCTCCGGCGCCGGTAAGGCCGAGGGTGACAAGGCCGCGGGCGAGCCGCTCGCCGCGTGGGAGCGCGACCTGCTCGAGGGCGAGAAGAAGGCGGACTCCGAGGACGCTGCCGAGGCCCCGGCCGCCGAGGTCCAGACCTCCGCCGAGACCGAGAAGGTCGCCGACGCCGAAGAGGCCGAGGCCCCCGCCGCGGCCGAGGCCGCCGAGGCCACCACCGAGGCTCCGGCCGCGGACGCCGAGCAGGCCTGACCCTCACCCCTTTCGGGTTGTCGAACGGCGGGGGCCCACGAAGCCCCCGCCGTTCGGTCCGTAGATCTTCAGACTTCGAGAGAGATTCCAGGAATCATGGCGAACTACACCGCCGCCGACGTCAAGAAGCTCCGTGAGCTCACCGGCGCCGGCATGATGGACTGCAAGAAGGCGCTGGACGAGGCCGACGGCAACGTCGACAAGGCCGTCGAGGCGCTGCGCATCAAGGGCCAGAAGGGCGTCGCCAAGCGCGAGGGCCGTTCCGCCGAGAACGGCGCCGTGGTCTCCATCATCGCCGACGACAACACCTCCGGTGTGCTCGTCGAGCTGAAGTGCGAGACGGACTTCGTCGCCAAGGGTGAGAAGTTCCAGGCCGTCGCCAACCAGATCGCGCAGCACGCCGCCGCGACGTCCCCCGCCGACATCCAGGCGCTGCTCGCGTCCGAGATCGAGGCCGGCAAGACCGTCCAGGCGTTCGTCGACGAGGCCAACGCCAACCTGGGCGAGAAGATCGTCCTGGACCGCTTCGCCCAGTTCTCCGGCGCGTACGTCACCGCGTACATGCACCGCACCATGCCCGACCTGCCCCCGCAGATCGGTGTCCTGGTCGAGCTGGACAAGGCCGACGCCGACCTCGCCAAGGGCATCGCGCAGCACATCGCCGCCTTCGCGCCGAAGTACCTCTCCCGTGAGGACGTCCCGGCCGAGGTCGTCGAGTCCGAGCGCCGCGTCGCCGAGGAGACCACCCGCGCCGAGGGCAAGCCCGAGGCCGCTCTCCCGAAGATCGTCGAGGGTCGCGTCAACGGCTTCTTCAAGGAGGCCACCCTCCTCGGTCAGCCGTACGCGCTCGACAACAAGAAGTCCGTCCAGAAGGTCCTGGACGAGGCCGGTGTCACCCTGAAGCGCTTCACGCGCATCAAGGTCGGCATCTGAGTCCGTACCGCGATCGACGCGCGACCCCGCTAGGGTCGACAGCAGTCGTCCGCGTACGCCGGCACGCGTGCGTGCGTGACGGGCGACAGCAGATCTGACGAGGAGGCCATTGCCGCGTATGGGAGCCAACACCCCACCGGCAATGGCCTTCTTCGTATGTGCGACACGTAAAGAGGCGAGATCTTCATGACCACCACCCAGGCCGACAACGGCGAGAAGACCGACGACGGCAAAGGCACCGGACGCTTTCTGCTGAAGCTTTCCGGTGAGGCGTTCGCCGGTGGCGGCGGACTGGGCGTCGACCCCGACGTGGTGCACAAGATCGCCCGTGAGATCGCGGCCGTCGTGCGCGGCGGCGCGCAGATCGCGGTCGTCATCGGCGGCGGCAACTTCTTCCGCGGTGCGGAGCTCCAGCAGCGCGGCATGGACCGGGCCCGGTCCGACTACATGGGCATGCTCGGCACGGTCATGAACTGCCTGGCCCTCCAGGACTTCCTGGAGAAGGAGGGCATCGACAGCCGCGTGCAGACCGCCATCACCATGGGGCAGGTCGCCGAGCCCTACATCCCGCTGCGCGCCGTGCGCCACCTGGAGAAGGGCCGTGTGGTCATCTTCGGTGCGGGCATGGGCATGCCGTACTTCTCCACGGACACCACCGCCGCCCAGCGCGCCCTGGAGATCGACGCCGAGGCCCTGCTGATGGGCAAGAACGGCGTGGACGGGGTCTACGACTCCGACCCGAAGACCAACCCGGGGGCCGTCAAGTTCGACGCGCTCGGCTACGGCGAGGTCATCACCCGGGACCTCAAGGTCGCGGACATGACCGCGATCACGCTCTGCCGGGACAACAAGCTCCCCATCCTGGTCTTCGAGCTCCTGGCGGAGGGCAATATCGCGCGAGCGGTCAAGGGTGAGAAGATCGGCACACTCGTGGGTGACCAGGACAGCCGGGCCTGACCGGGGACGGACCCCGACGGGGTACGCACCCGGGCGGGGACGGACCCTGACCGGGGGATGGACAATGTCCTGCCGGTCGGGAACCGTGCAGGAACAAGACGCGACGCAGCCGGCCGCCGACCCCGACGAGGAACAGCTGCCGGGCCTACTCAAGACACGCAGGAGCAAGTGGTGATCGAAGAGACCCTCCTCGAAGCCGAGGAGAAGATGGAGAAGGCCGTCGTGGTCGCCAAGGAGGACTTCGCCGCGATCCGCACCGGTCGTGCGCACCCGGCGATGTTCAACAAGATCGTGGCGGACTACTACGGTGCGCTGACGCCGATCAACCAGCTGGCCTCTTTCTCGGTGCCGGAGCCGCGCATGGCCGTGGTGACCCCGTTCGACAAGAGCGCGCTGCGCAACATCGAGCAGGCGATCCGTGACTCCGACCTCGGGGTCAACCCGAGCAACGACGGCAACATCATCCGGGTGGTGTTCCCCGAGCTGACCGAGGAGCGCCGCAAGGACTACATCAAGGTCGCCCGGACCAAGGCCGAGGACTCCAAGGTGTCGATCCGCTCCGTGCGCCGCAAGGCCAAGGACGCGATCGACAAGCTCGTCAAGGACGGCGAGGTCGGCGAGGACGAGGGCCGCCGTGCGGAGAAGGAACTCGACGACACCACCCACAAGTACGTGGCCCAGGTGGACGAGCTCCTCAAGCACAAGGAAGCGGAGCTGCTCGAGGTCTGATGAACGACTCTTCCTGGGGAGCGCCGCCACAAGCCGGGTACTGGGGGCCGTCCGAGCAGGGGCCTGTCCAGGGGGCAGCCCCGGCGGGTCCCACGTACGATGCGCATGACGCCCAGCAGACTCGCCCCATGCCCATCGTGCCCGAGGTACCCGCATACGGCGGAGACCAGGATGACGACCGGGGGGCCGCTCGGCTGAGCGGCCCCTTGTTCCGCGACGAGACACCATCGGCGGCGCCCTACGCGGGCCCGTCGCACCACCCGCAGAGTCCGCAGGAGCCCATGCCCAGCGCCGCCCACCAGCCAGCGCCCGCACCTCAGAAGAAGAGTGCGGGCCGTGACCTGGGCGCGGCCATAGGAGTGGGCGTCGGGCTCGGTGCGGTGATCATCGCGTCGTTGTTCGTCGTCAAGGCCGTGTTCATCGGGGTGATAGCGGTCGCCGTGGTGGTGGGCCTGTGGGAGCTCACGTCACGGCTGTCCGAGCGCAAGGGCATCAAGGCGCCTCTCGTGCCGCTCGCGATCGGCGGTGCGGCCATGGTCGTCGCCGGGTACGCGCGGGGCACCGAGGGCGCCTGGGTGGCGATGGCGCTGACCGCGCTCGCGGTCCTGGTCTGGCGGATGACGGAACCCCCCGAGGGGTACCTCAAGGACGTCACGGCCGGGGTCTTCGCCGCCTTCTACGTGCCGTTCCTCGCCACGTTCGTCGCCCTCATGCTGGCGGCCGACGACGGTCCCTGGCGCGTCCTGACGTTCCTGCTGCTCACCGTCGTCAGCGACACCGGCGCGTACGCCGTCGGCTGGCGTTTCGGCACGCACAAGCTGGCGCCGCGCATCAGCCCCGGCAAGACCCGTGAGGGTCTCGGCGGCGCCATCGCCTTCGCCATGGCGGCGGGTGCGCTGTGCATGGAGTTCCTGATCGACGACGGCAGCTGGTGGCAGGGACTGCTCCTCGGGCTCGCGGTCGCGGTCAGCGCCACGCTCGGCGACCTCGGCGAGTCCATGATCAAGCGGGACCTCGGCATCAAGGACATGGGCACGCTCCTGCCGGGGCACGGCGGCATCATGGACCGGCTGGACTCGCTCCTGCCGACCGCGCCGGTGGTGTGGCTGCTGCTGGTCCTCTTCGTGGGGTCCGGCTGACCTGCGCCGCTGAGGCTTTGCTCCGAACGGGGGGCCCGCTGTCCACAGGACGGCGGGCCCCTCCTTCGTAGGGACGGGTCCCGGCGTCAGTCCGTGCCGTACTCGTGCGGCCGGCCGCCCTGCCACTCCACCCAGTCCGGGTCGTCCAGCAGCTCCCAGGCGTCCGGGAGTCCCGCGCGCCGCAGAAACTCGACCACGTCGGCGTCGCTGTGCGCGAGCCCGGCCACCTGGGCGCGGATCGTCACCCGGCGCCCGCCGGTGCCGGTGACGCGTTGGACGACGATGGGGCGAGACATGTTTTCGTACACCCGTTCGATACTAGGGGTAGGTGTGCCTCCGGCGACAGCGCCCCGCGTGACCGAGTGACTCCGGGCCCACTGCCGGGCGCAACGCGGCCCCCGGATCACACCATTGGATCTGCGACACTGGTACAGCCATGCCTAAGCCCGGAGAACTCACGTACTCCGGGCACGAAGAAGCCCCCTACCAGCGATGTTCTCGCCGGTAGGGGGCTGTCTTGTGCCCGCTGGGCCGTCTCTGGGCCGTCAGGGCTCCTGGGCCGTGTCGAAGACACTATTCAGGGCCCGGCGGGCTCGCTCGCTGCTGGTGGGCATCAGGTGGGCGTACACCCGCAGCGTCATCGCCGGGTCGGAGTGCCCGAGGTACTCGCTCACGGCCTTGATGCTCTCGCCCGCGTCCAGGAGGACCGAGGCGTAGAAGTGGCGAAGGGCGTGCATTCCGTGTTGCCGGGCGGAGGCGTACGGCTTCCCGGGATCGGGCGCCGGGATGAGGCCGGCGGCCGCAAGGGCGGGCTTCCACTCCTGGATGTTGAAGTTGCTCCGCCAGACGATTCCGTCGGCCGTGTTGGTGAAGATCAGTCGCCGCTCAGTGAGCGGGCCGTCCGGCCTGCCCCATGGCAGCTTGATGCCCACGGGCGGGTGACACTTCATGTGCTGCCGCAGGGCCGCCGCCACCGAGGACGGCAGCGGTACGTCCCGCTCCTTGTTGCCCTTGGGAGGGGCGAAGACCGCGACGCCCCGGATCAGCTTGATCTGAGTGGTAACCCGCAGCGTGTCGCCGCCGACGTGCACGGCATCCTCGGACAGACCGATGATCTCGCCCTGCCGGAGACCGCAGCCGCTGCCCACGGAGACCATCGCTTGGTACCGCTCGGGCAGAGCATCGCGGACCGCGCGCACCTGGGACGGGAGCCAGGGCACGACTCGGGCGGCCGAAACGGCCGGCGGACGGACCGATGCCGCCGAGCACGGATTGCGGGCGAGGTGGCCGTCATCCACGGCGGCCGACAACACCGCGCGGACGTTGGCGTAGATGTTGCGGGCGTAGCTGCCGCCTATCGAGGCGTTCTCCAGGTCGCGCACGAACTCGCGGATGTGGACTGGGCGGAAGGAGCCGAGCGGACGTGCCCCGATGCGGGGGAAGGCGTGCAGCCGAAGACGGGTCTCCGTCCCGATGCGTGTGTTCAGGTCGGTCGTCTGCCCGGCGATCCAGCGTTCCGCGTACTGCTGGAAGGTCGTCCGGGCGGCCTTGGGGTCGACGTACTGACCACGGGACATGTCGGCCGCCGTCTCGGCCAGCCACTCTTCGGCCTTGCGCTTCTGACGGTCGGGGAAGGACCGGCTCTTTTCGGTGCCGTCCGGCCCGACGTATCGGGCTCGGTAGCGAAGGCCGCTGCCGTAGCGATCGGTCTTCACCTTCACCGGGTTGCCGTCCGGACCCGCTTCGGTCCTGTACCAGCGGTCTTGCACGTGGCCAGGCATCAGGCGGCCACTTCGGACAGAGCGTCGACCCACTCGCGAAGTCGGACGGGGTCGTAGCGAAGGTGCCGGCCGACGCGGAAAGCCGGAGGACCTGTGCGCTTCCGCCGCCACTGGTACAGCGTCTCAACCGGAACGCCGAGCAGCTCGGCGACGTCGGCCGGGGTCAGGTACCGCTCGGGAAGCGCGTGAACGGTCATACGGCGACTCCTTCCAGGGCCAGGTCTTGCAGGGCTTCGCGAGCGGTTTCGCGGTTGAGTTGGAGGCCGCGGGCGATGGTGGCGGCGAGGGCGGATTCGCCGGGGGTGTGGCCGTGGCCGGCGTACTGCCAGTCGGCGAGGACGAGGACGGTGTCCGGCTCCTGGTCGTCGAGGCCGAGGGCGGCGTGTTCCTGGGCGGCGCGGTAGTCGGCGCGGGCCTGGCGGAGTTCGCCGAGGGTGGTGGAGTAGCGGCGGGACTTGGAGGAGAAGTGGCCCCGGAAGCCGAGCATGTGAGCCCAAGCCCACAGGCGACGATCGGGATACAGGGGGTCGAGCTGCTTGCAGGCTTCGATCAGTCGGCGGGTGTGTTCGGGGACGCCGTGGCGGTCGAGTTCGGAGAGTTCGCCGATGCGGCGGTCGAGGGTGCCGGTGTTCTCTGCGGCCTTGGTGGCGTACTTGGCGACGTAGGAGGCAACGGCCTGTTCCGTGATGTCGGAGCCGTCCCCGAAGGCCTTCACGGGGCGGACGTCGAGCTGGGTGCCCCAGCGGAAGGTGCGGGCAGGTTGGTCGGCGGCGGCCGGGACGGAGACCGAGGTGTAGGAGTGCGCGGCGGCGGCCCGGATCGCGTCCTCGAGGAGGCCGACGGTTGCCCAGGCCGGAGGCGGGGTGTCTGGTCCGTCGGGGCCGTCGAGCCGGATCACGGCATGGAAGTGCAGTGCGCCCCGTTTCTGAAACTCGGCGACCTTGCCGTAGGAGATCCGGGCGGCTTCTTTCAGCTCCCGTTGCGAGAGGCCGGCGCGGGCGGCGACTTCCCGGCGGAGCCGGTTGGTGAACCGCTGCCAGAGCTGTCCGGCGTGGTTGTTGAACAGCACCGCGCCCGCGTAGTCGTACGTGCTCGGGTCGAGGGCTGTGCCGAGGGCGGGATCGTCGGCGCTGTGATGGGTGCCGCAGCGGCAGATGCCCCGGTCGGGCCGGTTGTGGACCGGGCCGAAGGAGGGGGCGGTGAGGGTGGCGAAGACGCGGGGATGGTCGCGGACAGCGGCGGGGATGTCTCTGCGGTCGTCTCCGGCGAGGCCTGCGCGGATCAGGTGGTAGGTGTCGCCCGCGTAGGTCCAGGCGCAGGACGGGCAGCGGGAGGCGCGGCGGTTGCCACAGGCGAGGCGGAGTCGTCCGCCGGGCTCGTTCTCGGTGGAGTAGTGGTGCAGGGTCTCGCCGGTGGTCTTGTCCTTGGTGAGCGTCCAGCCGGTGAGGTGGATGGGGTCGGAGCAGCCGCCGGTGCGGCGGATCTGGTCTTCCCAGCGGTCGTAGTCGGACGCCGAAGCCACCCTCAGCAGGTCGCCGAGGGTGACCGGGTCGAGCAGCTGCTCAGGCACGGGCGCCCTCCCGGCTGCGGCGGGTGGGGGCGATGCCGGTGCCCTGGCAGGCCGTGCAGTGCGCGGTGATGGTGCGGAGGTGGCCACGGTTATCGCGGCTGCCGAGGGTGACGGCGACGGAGGCGAAGCCGTCGCAGGCCGGGCAGATCCTCGGCGGGCGCGGGCTGGGGTGGGCCATGATGGTGGTTCCTTTCGATTGCGGTTGGAAGGAACGGCCCCGGGTGGCGGCGTGCTTGGCGGCTTGTGCGCCACCCGGTGGCCTTTCAGCGCGTGGTGCGGGAGCCCCGGCGAGTGCGGCCCTTGGCGGCGTACATGGCCGCGTCAGCGGCAGCGAGCGCATCGGTCAGGACGGGCACCGCGAGATCCGCGAGGGGGCAGACGCCGACCGAGGCGGCCAGCGGCAGCGAGGCGCCTTCGTATCGCAGCGGCCGGTGCAGTGCGGCGGTGAGCGCGTCGAGGTCGACGGCGGCCAGCTCCCGGATCACGGCGACGAATTCGTCTCCTCCCAGGCGTCCGGCGGTGCCGTTGTGTCCGCACCAGGCGCGCAGGCGTTCGGCGGTGGCGATGAGGGCGGCGTCCCCGGCGGGGTGGCCGTGGGCGTCGTTCAGGTTCTTGAAGTGGTCGAGGTCGACCAGGAGGATGGCGGCGTTCGGGTGCCGGCGGATGCAGTGTTCGGCGCGGGCGGTCCATCCGGCGCGGGTGTGCAGGCCGGTGAGCGGGTCCCGGCGGGCGCAGGCGAGACGGCGGGTGAGGATGCCGCCGTGCACGGCCCAGCCGAGTAACGGCACGATGCTCGCAGCGGTGTTCAGGTCCATGACGTTCTCCCTGGCGATGGCGGTTGGCGTTCCGGACGCGGTCCCAGAGGCGGCGGCGTGCTTGGCGGCTTGTGCGTCGCCTCCAGGGCCTTTCAGCGGCTGTGCTGGGAGGAGATGAGAGAGCGGATAACCAGGGCGCAGACGGCGACCGAGGCGCCGGTGACGGCAACCGCGAGGAGCATCGAGACGATGACGGCGCCGACGACCAGGACCACGGCCGTGCCGCCACCGACGAGGGCGAGCACGGACCCCGGGGTGAGCTGCACCGTTGGCCGGGGCAGCGAGGCGGGCGAGACCTGGGCGGGCGTGACGGGGGTGTGCTGGATGACGGCGGTCGGCTCGACGACGGCGGGCCGGGAGACGAGCCCGGTCGGCGTGGGCATGGTCGGGATCTTGGGGCGGAGCATGGGGGTTCTCCCTACTTGATGGCGGTGTCGATGACCGGGGCGAGGAGGGTGTCGGCGATGAGGTAGCCGCCGAGAAGGAGCACCAGGACGAGCCAGAGCGGCGGGCGGATGAGCTTGCAGCCGAGGTAGCCAACGACGGCGAGGGCGAACCAGAGCGGGACCTGCATGGCGGTGATCTCCTAGCGGACGCGGCAGCGGTGGGTGCGGGCGGCGAGCTGGGCGGCGGTCTGGCTGGAGTAGTCGGCGGACCAGCCGCAGCGGTCGGCGGTGCACACGGCGGCATGCGCGGTCCGGCCGTGGCGGTCGCGGTGGGTGCCGATCTGCACGGGGCCGATCCGCATTACGGAGTGGAAGTGGTCACGGGCGGGCACAGCGGTTCTCCTTCCTGGTCAGGCGAGTTGAGCGGCGATGGCGTCGGCCAGGTGGGGCGGGACGCCGAGGCGGGCGCGGAGGGTCTCGGTGTCGATCGGGGCGCCGGTGCGGTCGCGGTAGTCGGCGGCGACCTTGCGGGCGTGGTCGATGAGGACGGCGGGAACCGCGGGCGCGGGTTCGGCGGGCGGAAGCGCCGGTGGTTCCTCGACCGGGGCCGGGACGGGCTCCGGGTCCGGCACGGGTCCGGGTGCCGGTTCGCGGTCCTCCGTCGGGTCGGGTTCCGGGGTCGGGATGGGTGCCGGCGGAGTGGGCGTGTTGGGGTCGGCGGAGTGGGCGAGGAGGGTGCCGCCGAGGAAGGCGAGGGCGGGCCATCCGGCGATGCCGAGGCGGAGCAGGGCGGGCGGGTCGGCCAGGTCGAGGAATCCGGCTGTGGCGACGTTGGCGCCGAGGGAGGCGAACAGGGCGATGAGGAACCAGCACCAGGCCAGCCGGGACGGACCCTCGCTCCGCAGTCGTCGCCAGGCGGCGACCAGGAGCAGGTCGACGCTGACCGGGTAGGCCCATGCCTTCCAGCCGTCCTGTCCGGCAGCGGCGGCCAGGTCGTGAAGGTGGGCGAAGGACAGGGCTCCGGCTATGACGGCCTGGACCAAGACGGCGTCGACGCGCAGGACACTGCGGGCGGCCATCAGGACTCCTCACCGGTCGGCGGCTGCGGGAGCGAGGCGGCCAGGGAAGGGCTGATGACGTCGACGAAGTCGAGGTCGGCGCCGCTGGTGTCGGCGTAGAGGGCGAGTTGGCCCAGGAGCAGGACGGTGCGGGCGAAGTCCTCGCAGTCGGGGCACATGACGCGGGGTTCTCCCTTCATCGGGCATGGCGGGGGTAGGGACGTGGCGCGAAGGGCGGTCGCGCCGACCGTGGAGCGAGAGGAGTCAGGCCGTGACAGGAGCCGTCTTGGAAAGCGGCACCCGGGCCTCGGAGGCGCTGGTCAGCTCGGGCCGGAAGGGGGCCAGTTCGGGCAGGACCGGGGTGCGGTCGGCGTGCCGGTTGCAGGTGTTCACGGCCTGACGCAGGGAGGTGTGCGGGGCGCGAATGCGATGCCAGCCTCCGGTGGAGTCTCCGGCGACGGCGAGGCCGCGCAGTTCGGCGGGGATCTGGATGGCGGCCAGGACGGCGTCCGGGGAGATGTCGCCGAAGGCCATGTTGGCGCTGGTTTCGTCGTTGACGCGGTGGGCGGTGCGGCCGGTGAGCTGGGCGCGGAGCATGGTGATGCCCTTGCCGAGTTCGGAGCCGAAGCGCTGTCCGCAGATCTCCAGGTAGATGCCGGCCGCGCGGCCGAGCTGGGCGAGGCGGACCAGGGCGGTGATGATGCGGTCGCGCCGCTTCTCCTCGTCCTTGCTGGCGAACAGGGCAAGCTCGGCGACCTCGTCCACCAGGACGACGACCGGGACGGGCCGCAGGTGCTCGGGCAGGTCCCAGATGTCGGCGGCTATCTCGGCTTCCGGGACGGCGGCGGTGAGGCGCTGTTCGGCGCGGATGAGCTGGTAGACGCCTTCCATGCGGGACACGAGCGCGTCGAGGAGGTCGGCGGCGGTGTCGGGGTTATCGGCCAGGGCGGAGAACCTGCGGGCCAGCGGGAACAGCTCGACCCCCTGTTTGCAGTCGATGCCGACCAGGGCAACGTCCATCGGGGCAAGCCCTGCGACCAGGTTGCGCTGGTAGACAGACTTGCCTGACTCGGTGGCGCCGAGGGTGAGGGCGTGCGGAACGGCGCGGTAGTCGCGATAGTGCACCGAGCCGTCCTGTCGTAGGGCGACGGGGACTCGCATGGGGCGGCTGTCGACCTTGGCAGGCATCTGCACCCGCTTGAGGACGTCGTAGCCGGTCATTCGTACCTCCACGACACCCGAGCGCACCTCACGCGAGGTGACGCCGTACATCGAGAAGGAGTGGCGCAGCCGGTCCGAGGCGGCGGCGAGGTCGAAGGCGTCCTGACCGGGGCGCAAGCCCAGCCGAAGGACCAGGCCGGTGCGGGTCGGCCGGAAGCGCAGGATGCGCGGCGGTCGGGACTGCGGCATGGGCCGGTTGGCGACCCGAGCCAGGGCCAGGCGCCAGCGCGGGGGCGGGACCGTCAGGCCGCAGGCGTCCATGACGGAGCTGTAGCGGACCAGGACCCGCAACGCGGCGACGGTGACGCCGAAGGTCAGCCAGTACCAGGCGGGGCGCCGCCACCGCAGGAGACCCGCAGCGGCGACGACCAGCACCAGAGCGACCGTAAAGGCGGTCATGATCAGGCAGCCTTGGAGTTCGCGGCAGCGGCGGCGAGGGACGTGACCGCGACGGCGCGGAAGGCGATGCCGTGCCGCTTCTGGCCGTTGAAGTCGTTCTCCCACGGCCGGGCGATCAGGCCCGTGAGCGCGACCGGCGTGCCCATGGCCAGTTCGCCGGTGATGCCCGGCTCCGGGACGGCGATGGACAGGATCTCCACCTCGTCGTTCGCCGCGAACATCACGTCCACGGTCATCATCGTCGCGCCGGTCTCGGCGTCGGTGGCGATCTCGCCGGTCCGGCGGTCCTTGACCTTGGGCTGCGGGGTCTTGGCGACCATCACGGTCGCGGCGGAGGTGTCCACGGGGATCTGACGCATCGTCTTGTCTCCTGCTGTGGTGAGCTTTTGGCCGACGTCTCGTCGGTGAGATCAGGAGACCGTGAGAGGGGGTGGACGCATCACGGTCCGTCTGGACGTTTAGGGACGTCTGAGCTACCGTCAAAACGTCCCTACGGGTCCCAATGAAGGGAACGCCATGGCGAACGAGCGTCTGCGCGCAGCGATTTCGGCGAAGGGCGAGACGATCCAGTCCGTTGCCGAGCACGTCGGAGTCGACCCCAAGAGCGTCGAGCGCTGGATCACCACGAACCGGACGCCGCACCGGGGGCACCGTTGGAAGGCCGCGAGCTTCCTCGGCGTTGACGAGGTCTACGTCTGGCCCTCAGTCGAGAAGCAGGCCGAGAAAGCGAGCGCCTCGGAGCTGATCACGTACTACCCGCACCGCGGCGCGGTTCCTGCCCCTCTGTGGTCGTCCCTGATCGAAAAGGCGACGGACCAGGTCGACATCCTCGTCTACGCGGGACTGTTCCTCTTCGACAGCCACCCGGACCTGCCGGACCAGTTGGCCGAGAAGGCGAAGGCCGGCGCCCAGGTCCGCATCCTGCTAGGCGACCCGGAGTCCGCGGCTGTCCGGCAGCGTGGCGAAGAGGAGGGCATCGGCGACGACCTGGCGGCACGAGCGCGGATCACTCGCCGGTACTTGCAGCCCGCCATGTCGACACCCGGCGTCGAAGTCCGGCTGCACGACACGATCCTCTACAACTCGATCTACCGGTTCGATGACGACGTGCTGGTGAACCCTCACGTCCTGGGAGCTCCCGCAGGGCAGAACCCGGTGATGCACTTCAAGTACCTGCCGGGAGCACGGACGTTCCGGCACTACATGCGAAGCTTCGATTACGCCTGGGACCAGGGCCGGAAGGCATAAGAGGCTCCCACCGTGCAACGCTGAACCTATGGCACGCGTCGACTACTTCAACGATCCGAACGCCCCGAAGGCGAACAGCCTGGTCCCCTCCGTGACCGCCGTTGCCCGCAACGAGGCCGGTGAGGTCCTGCTGATCCACAAGACCGACAACGACCTGTGGGCCCTGCCCGGTGGCGGCATCGATCTCGGCGAGTCAGCACCCGACGCGGCTGTACGCGAGACCAAGGAAGAAACCGGGTTCGACGTCGAGGTCACCGGCCTGATCGGGATCTACACGAACCCTGGACACGTCATGGCGTACGACGACGGCGAGGTCCGCCAGCAGTTCTCCATCTGCTTCCATGCCCGCATCGTCGGCGGCCGTCTGCGGACGAGCAGCGAGAGCAAAGAGGTCGCGTTCGTCGATCCGAGCAGGCTGGACGAGCTGAACATCCACCCGTCGATGCGCATGCGGATCGAGCACGGCTTGGCCGACCGGGCGGAGCCCTACATCGGCTGATGAGCCATGCGGCCGAGGGTCCGCTCGACGGCGGCCTGGAGGTACGGGCGCGCGTTGCTGATCGCGTTGTGCACTTCGCTGCCCGGCTCGTAGCGGACCAAGATCTCGTCAATCCGGGTGTCAAAGTCAAAGGACTGACCCGCGGGACCCGTGGTCATGTCGGCGAGGATCAGAGCGTCGAGCACCGGGGAGTCTTCCCGCTCGTAGACGGCCAGCTCTGCCGACAGCCCACGTTGCTCAGCTTCGTACACGGCACCCGAGTGGTGAGCGACCAGTCGCACCAAACGCGCCGGCGCACCCAGCGATTCGAGATGCCGGGCACCGTCGAGGGGATGGAACCCGGTCTCGCGCAGCTCGGGTGCGTAGCCGATGTCGTGCAGCCACGCGGCAGCGACGAGGAGATCCCGGTCAGCCTCGGACACAGCGGCAGCGGCTTCCTGAGCCCGAGCGGCCACAGCCTGCGTGTGCAGCCAACGGTTCCCGAGCTGGGGAAGTAGGGACTCGGCGAGTTCGGCCGCTCCCTGAGGCGTGTCCAGTGCATAAGGCATGGATGGAACGGTAGCCGAGTCGAGGAGTGAGCCGACAGGCCACGATCGAGCGGTTGCCGATCATGAGTGCGGTAGAACTTTCCCTACTTCATCAAGGCCCGCGCGCGGCGCGGGCGCGCGCCGCCTCTGCGGCGCGGCCTGCCTCCTGTCTGCGCCCCGGCTGGCCGCGCCCGGCGGCGCGCTTGGCGGCTGCGGGCATGAAGTGGGAGAGAGACCCTCTGGGGCTGGGGCGGTCGGCTCCACGGCTTTAGGCAGCCACTTTGGGGCGAGCCTCTAAGATCATGGCCCCAACGTCGTGCTTTAACGGGCAGGTCCACAGACTGCCCGACTCGCCGGAAGCTTACGGGGCCATGATCACTCGCCCCAAAGCAGCTCCAGCCCAAAGCCGCTCCGCCGACCTATAAGAGGAGTATTCACGCTATTTTTCATCAGAGGCGTCTTCACGCATATTTTCGACTCGACGAGAGACCCAACGATTCAAGCGACCGGTGCTATTTTCTGCGGCGACATATTCGCCCCCCGGGAGAATCGCCAGCCCGCATTCCTTCGTGATGAGTTTTAGTCGCTTCCCGGAGGAGGCGACAAGGCGAGTCTCAAGTAGACGGTTGCGCACGTCATCAATTTGGACCCCGCGAGACTCTAGCCAAGACAGTATCACAGGGTCGTCGCAACGAACTTCTTTCTCTTGGCAGAGCATTAGGAGTATTAGATATTCCTCCATTCTGATGAATTCTGGGCTCCACTCTTTCGTCGCCGGAATTCCGTTGAGTGTGTCATCGTCAACCTGATGCGCTTGGACTTGCCAGCCCTTCTTCCCGTCGGCGCATGTGGCGCGGAAGCTCAGGAGAGTCCTGCCGACTTCCGTTTCGAGGTCCTCTCCCCAGAGTTGTTGACCGAATCCATATAGTTCGTCTAGTCGTGTCCAAATAAACTCCAAGAGTAGCCTTAGCGGGTTTTCTGGCGTGGAGAAATAAAATGGCCACCATCCATCTACCAGGGGAGCCATAAAAGGTCGCCCATTAGCCTTCGCCAGAGAGTAACCCCCCGATATGATCAATTGAGGAAAATTTGTCGGACCGAATCCAAGGTTGCCAATATTCTGCTCAAGGAAGTCGACCATTGACGACCGGAATGCCTGTTCACTCTTGAATCCGTGCATCCCTAGGATGACTCGAATCGCAGATACCTGCTCCAGGGCAAGTGTGTGAAATAGAGCCTCCTCTTCATAGGTGAGAGCGGCTGGTCCTTCGGCATCCCAGGCAACCCGACCCGTCATTTCGGCAAAAGTCCTGACCGACGGGGCTAGACTGTGATCAGGGTCATCCAATTCCTCGTCGCCGCTCCGGTAATAATAGTCCTCTATTTCACTTACCGTTCTAAGTTGGGCGAATGCGTCGCGAAGCTCAGCCGAGTGAAGTCTTTTTTTGACTTCGATGACGGAAATAATGTCCTTGACGTGCCACACGTACGAGTCGGTGTATGGCAGTTGCTCCCCCTCGCCCCGCACAATCATGCAGTCAAGTTGACCGGAAAGGCGCCCTCGACCATCACGAGCAAATCCGGATACTATCCGCAGCCCCAATCCGTCCGGAAGGGCACGATCCAATATATCGGAAGACAAGCCCTCGTACATGTCTCCAATGGTAGGGGCATGCTTCACGGGGGAACTGTCGAGTTTAGGTAGCTCGCTTCGGAGAATGCCTGAAAGAAGGTCGGCAACCGTGCGGATCATGGGACCTCACTCACAACCTGATGTGCCGGTGGGGTGTGGAGTGGGCTTGAGGGGCTGTGATCGCTAACGCCGAATCCCCTTGACGCAGAGCCACTCCCCAACCTGCTAATCACAAGAGCAAACGCGGGATCAATCGACCCACCCCTCACCGTGCTTAGGGCAGAATGATATAGCTGCCCTAGCAGCAGCGGGGTGGCTTCGGGACCTTGTGCGCTCCAATCTTGGGTGGCTGTGCTGGTGCTACAGGACAAACCGAGCCGAGCGTGTCTACCCTTCATGTGGCCCTACAGGGAACAGTTCCCGGTCACTCCCGTTGAGATGGAGTGGTGGTCCATGCGGTGCCGCATGGACATCGTCTGCCCCAGGGCCGCTGAGTGCTGGGCCGTCGCTGGGCCGTCCGAGGTCGACCAACGCTGACAGACGGCGCCCACAGGTGACCACCCCCACCCCACTTTGGCCTGGGCCCCCGCGGATGATCTGCCACACTGGACGTGTTATGCCTGCACCCGGAGAACTTACTTTCGTCGCCCCCCGCGGAGCCAAGAAGCCGCCGCGGCACCTTGCCGATCTCACGCCCGCTGAGCGCAAAGAGGCGGTCGCCGCGATCGGCGAGAAGCCGTTCCGCGCCAAGCAGCTCTCGCAGCACTACTTCGCGCGGTACGCGCACGACCCGGTGGAGTGGACGGACATCCCGGCCGCCTCGCGCGGCAAGCTCCAGGAGGCGCTGCTCCCCGAGCTGATGTCGGTCGTGCGGCACATCAGCTGCGACGACGACACCACCCGCAAGACCCTCTGGCGGCTCTTCGACGGCACGCTCGTCGAGTCCGTGCTGATGCGCTACCCGGACCGGGTCACCATGTGCATCAGCTCGCAGGCCGGCTGCGGGATGAACTGCCCGTTCTGCGCCACCGGACAGGCCGGCCTCGACCGGAACCTGTCGACCGGCGAGATCGTGCACCAGATCGTCGACGGGATGCGGGCGCTCAGGGACGGCGAGATCCCCGGCGGCCCGGCGCGGCTCAGCAACATCGTGTTCATGGGTATGGGCGAGCCGCTCGCCAACTACAAGCGGGTCGTCGGCTCGATCCGGGCGCTCACCGACCCCGAGCCCGACGGCCTCGGGCTCTCGCAGCGCGGCATCACCGTGTCGACCGTGGGCCTCGTGCCCGCCATCCACCGGTTCGCCGACGAGGGCTTCAAGTGCCGCCTCGCCATCTCCCTGCACGCGCCGGACGACGAGCTGCGCGACACCCTCGTCCCCGTCAACACCCGGTGGAAGGTCCGCGAGGTCCTCGACGCCGGCTGGGAGTACGCCGCCAAGTCGGGGCGCCGCCTGTCCATCGAGTACGCCCTCATCCGGGACATCAACGACCAGGCGTGGCGAGGTGACCGGCTCGGCCGGCTGCTCCGGGGCAAGCCGGTCCACGTGAACCTGATCCCGCTGAACCCGACACCCGGCTCCAAGTGGACCGCCTCCCGTCCCGAGGACGAGAAGGCGTTCGTTGAGGCCATCGCGGCGCACGGCGTGCCGGTCACCGTCCGGGACACCCGCGGCCAGGAGATCGACGGGGCGTGCGGGCAGCTGGCCGCGTCCGAGCGGTAGGGGACGGACTCGTCCCGGCCCCGGTGACGGCGGTCGGGGCCGGCGGAACGGCGGGCGGTAGTCTGACTCCCGTACACACATCTTCATATTCCGACAGGGGAGCGCCACAGCGCTGAGAGTGCGGCACGGGCCGCAGACCCTCTGAACCTTGCCCAGGTCATTCTGGGTAGGAAGTTCGGTCATCACTCAAGCTGTTGCGCCCTGCCCGGGAACTTTCAGAGGTTCCCGGGCAGGGCCGCGTCTCTTCCTGGTCACTCCAGGAGGAATCCAGTGAGCACCACCACGAAGTTCACGGCCGCGATCGTGGCCACCGGACTCGGGCTCGTCACGCTGTCGGCGTGCGGCTCGTCCGACTCCGGGACCGACGCCGCCGGCTCCAAGACCGTCACCCTGGTCAGCCACGACTCCTTCATCGCCTCGAAGGGCGTGCTCAAGGAGTTCGAGAAGCAGTCCGGCTACCGGGTCAAGGTCCTCAAGGACGGCGACGCCGGGCAGGCGGTCAACAAGGCGATCCTCACCAAGGACAACCCGCAGGGCGACGTCTTCTTCGGCGTCGACAACACCCTGCTGTCCCGCGCGCTCGGCAACGGCCTCTTCCAGCCGTACGAGGCCAAGGGGGCGGACGGGGTGCTCCCCGAGTACCGGGCCGACCAGGGCAAGCACCGGGTGACCCCCATCGACACGGGCGACATCTGCGTCAACTACGACAAGGCCTGGTTCACCGAGCACAAGCTGACCCCGCCGAAGTCCTTCGACGACCTCACCGAGCCCGCGTACAAGAACCTCCTCGTCACGGAGAACGCCTCCACCTCCTCGCCCGGCCTCGGCTTCCTGCTCGGCACGGCCGCCGCGTACGGCGACGGCTGGCAGGGCTACTGGAAGAAGCTCAAGGCCAACGGCGTGAAGGTCGTCGACGGCTGGGAGCAGGCCTACAACGAGGAGTTCTCCGGCTCCGCCGGCGGCAGGAAGGCCAAGGCCGACCGCCCGCTCGTCGTCTCCTACGCCTCCTCCCCGCCCGCCGAGGTGATCTACGCCGACCCGAAGCCGAAGACCGCGCCCACCGGCGTCGCGACCGGCACCTGCTTCCGGCAGGTCGAGTACGCGGGCCTGCTCAGCAACGCGAAGAACACCGAGGGCGGCAAGGCGCTCGTCGACTTCCTGGTCTCCAAGCGGTTCCAGGAGGACATGCCGCTGAACATGTTCGTCTACCCGGTGATCGAGGGCGCCCGGGTGCCCGCCGAGTTCACCGCGTTCGGCCCGCAGGCGAAGGACCCCGAGACCCTCGCCCCCGCCCGGATCGCCGACCACCGCGACCAGTGGGTCAAGTCGTGGACCTCGCTCGTACTGAAGTAGGCAAGCCGCCCGCGAACGCGGCGACCGGGAGGCGCGGGAGTGCGGCGCGGCTCGGTCTGATGGCGCTGCCCGTCGCGTTCTTCGCGGTCTTCTTCGCCTACCCGGTCGCGGCGATCGTCGCCCGCGGGCTGCACGTCGGCGGTGCCTGGCGGTTCGCCAGGATCGCCGACGTGCTCGGGCAGTCCGACGTCCGGCACGTCCTGTGGTTCACCACCTGGCAGGCGTTCGCCTCCACCGCGCTCACCCTGATGGTCGCGCTGCCCGGCGCGTACGTCTTCGCGCGCTTCGATTTCCGGGGCAAGCAGGTGCTGCGCGCGGTGGTGACCGTCCCGTTCGTGCTGCCCACCGTCGTCGTCGGCACGGCCTTCCTGGCGCTGGTCGGCCGGGGCGGGCTGCTGGACGAGCTGTGGGGCGTACGCCTGGACACCACCGTGTGGGCGATCATGCTCGCGCACGTCTTCTTCAACTACGCGGTCGTCGTACGGACGGTCGGCGGCCTCTGGTCGCAGCTCGACCCGCGCCAGGAGGAGGCCGCCCGGGTGCTCGGCGCCTCCCGGTTCGCCGCCTGGCGCAAGGTGACCCTTCCCGCGCTCGGCCCCGCGCTGGCCGCCGCCACGCTCATGGTCTTCCTCTTCACCTTCACCTCCTTCGGTGTGGTGCAGATCCTCGGCGGCCCCACCTTCTCCACCCTGGAGGTGGAGATCTACCGGCAGACCTCCGAGATCTTCGACCTGTCCACCGCCGCGGTGCTCACCCTCGTGCAGTTCGCGGCGGTCGGCGCGATCCTCGCCGTGCACGCCCGGACCGTACGGCGCCGGGAGACCGCGCTGCGGCTCGTGGACGCCTCGCTGACCGCGCGCAGACCCCGCGGCGCCGGGCAGTGGGCACTGCTCGCCGGGGTCCTGGCGAGCATCGCCGTCCTGCTCGTACTGCCGCTCGCCGTGCTCGTCCAGCGGTCCCTGGACACCCCGGGCGGCCACGGCTTCGCGTACTACCGGGCGCTCACGTCGGAGGACGGCGGCATGTTCCTCGTGCCGCCGATCGAGGCGATCGGCAACTCGGTCCGGTACGCGCTCGCGGCCACCGCCGTCGCTGTGCTGATCGGGGGGCTCGCGGCCGCCGCCCTCACCCGGCGCGCGGGACGGCTCGTCCGCGGGTTCGACGCGCTGCTGATGCTGCCGCTCGGCGTCTCCGCCGTGACGGTCGGCTTCGGGTTCCTGATCGCCCTGGACGAGCCGCCGCTGGATCTGCGGTCCTCGTGGATCCTGGTGCCGCTCGCGCAGGCGCTGGTCGGTGTCCCCTTCGTCGTCCGCACGATGCTGCCCGTGCTGCGGGCGGTCGACGAGCGGCTCCGGGAGGCCGCCGCCGTGCTGGGGGCATCGCCGTGGCGGGTGTGGCGCGAGGTCGACCTGCCCATGGTGCGCCGCGCCCTGCTCGTCGCGGCCGGCTTCGCGTTCGCCGTGTCACTCGGCGAGTTCGGCGCGACGGTCTTCATCGCGCGGCCCGACAACCCGACGCTCCCGGTCACCGTGGCTCGGCTCCTCGGCCGCCCGGGTGACCTCAACTACGGCCAGGCCATGGCCCTTTCGACCATCCTGATGGCGGTGTGCGCGGTCGCGCTGCTGCTGCTGGAGCGCATCCGCACCGACCGTTCGGGGGAGTTCTGATGAGCCGGCTCACCAAAGGGGCCGACGCCCTGCTGAGGCTGGAGGGGGCGACCGTGCGCTTCGGCGGGCGGCCCGTGCTCGACGCCGTCGGACTCGACGTCGCCGAGCACGAGATCGTGTGCGTGCTGGGGCCGAGCGGCAGCGGCAAGTCGACCCTGCTGCGGGCCGTGGCCGGACTCCAGGCGCTCGACGCCGGCCGCGTACTGCTCGACGGCCGGGACCAGTCGGGGGTCCCCGCGCACAGGCGGGGCGTGGGTCTGATGTTCCAGGACCACCAGCTGTTCCCGCAGCGCGACGTCGGCGGGAACGTCGCCTTCGGGCTGCGGATGCACGGTGCGGCCAAGAGCGAACAGGCGCTGCGGGTAGGGGAGTTGCTGGAGCTCGTCGGGCTGCCCGGGTCCGCGTCCCGGGCCGTCGCCTCGCTCTCCGGAGGCGAGCAGCAGCGGGTGGCGCTGGCCCGCGCCCTCGCGCCCCGGCCCCGGCTGCTGATGCTGGACGAGCCCCTCGGACAGCTCGACCGCTCGCTTCGGGAGCGGCTCGTCGTCGAACTGCGGGAGCTGTTCAGCGAGTTGGGGACGACCGTGCTCGCTGTGACGCACGACCAGGGTGAGGCGTTCGCCCTCGCCGACCGGGTCGTCGTGATGCGCGACGGGCGGATCGCCCAGTCCGGCACGCCCCTTGACGTCTGGCAGCGCCCGGCGGACGCGTTCGTGGCCCGCTTCCTCGGCTTCGACAACGTGGTCCCGGCGACGGTGACCGGGGCCGCCGCGGACACCCCGTGGGGGAAGGTCCCCGTCGCGGACGGCGCGCCCCAGGGGCCGCGCACGCTGCTCGTCAGGCCCGCCGGGGTACGGCTCGTGGCACCGGCGGACGGGCTGCGCTGCACCGTGGCCGCACGCACGTTCCGCGGCACACACGTGGCCGTACGGCTGCAGCCGCGTGAGGCCCCACCGCTCGAAGCGGCCTGTGCGCTGCGGGACGCGCCCGGGCTCGGGGACGAGGTCGGCGTGGAGTTCGACGCGGCGGAAATCGTCGTGCTGGGGGAGGGGCCGGCTGCGTAGGGTGCGGGTCATGACGCGACTCGGACACGCACGGTACTGCGACTCGATCGAGCTCCAGGTACGGCAGTTGAGGGAGGTCGTGACCTCGGGCGCCGATCTGGCCGCCACCGTGCCGACCTGTCCGGACTGGTCGCTGGAGCAGCTCGTACGGCACACCGGCGGAGCGCTGCGCTGGGCCGAACTCCTCGTCCGGACCCGGGCCCGCGCCGACGTGCCCGAGAAGGAGGTGCCGCTCGGCGGGGGACCGGAGGCCGAGGGCGACCCGGCCGCACTGGACGCCTGGCTCGCCGAGACCGGCGAGATGATCGTCGGGACCCTGCGGGCGGCCGGCCCCGGCACACCCGTGTGGACGTGGGCCGAGGAGCAGGACTCGGGCTTCTGGGCCCGCCGGATGACGCACGAGCTGGCGATCCACCGGGCCGACGCGGCCGCGGCCGCCGGGCTGCCGTACGAGGTCGCGCCCGACGTGGCGGCGGACGCGATCGACGAGTGGCTGGAGATCGTGGAGTTCGTGCAGCGCACCCAGCCGGACGACCCGGCGCGCGAGCTGCGCGGCCCGGGCCGCAGCATCCACCTCCACGCCACGGACGGCACACCGGAGTCGGACGCCGAGTGGCTCGTCGAGCTCACCGAGGAGGGCATCGCCTGGCGCCGCGGCCACGAGAAGGCGACGGTGGCCCTGCGCGGCACGCTGACCTCCGTGCTCCTGGCCTTCTACCGGCGGCTGCCGCTGGACGACGGCCGGGTGGAGGTGCTGGGGGACCGGGAACTGCTCGAATTCTGGCTGGAGCGGGCGTCGTTCGACTGACGGACCCGCACCCCCCCCTGGACGGCGGGTGGCCCGCCCCCGGATGCGGGAGCGGGCCACACGGTCGTGCGAGGGGAGGGCGTCAGCCCGTCAGCCCGTCTTCGAGGTGTTGCGGCGGCGCATCCCGAAGTACACGGCGCCGCCACCGACGACGACGAACGCGCCGGCGACACCGGCGATCACACCGGTGTTGGAGTTGGCGCCGGTCTCGGCGAGGTTCGACTCACCGGCCGCGGCGGAGGGCGCGTTGTCGCCGGGGGCCGCGGGTGCCGTGCTGTCCGACTCCGAGGGCGTCGCCGACGGGGTGGTGGACGAGGACGGGGTCTCGGACGGCTTCGGGGTCTCCGAGGGCTTCGGGGTCTCCTCGGTCTTGCAGGCCGCCTCGGCAGGCGCGGTCAGGTTCGGCGTGATGTCCTCGTCGACGATCTTCCCGGCGGTGACGTGGACGCGGTACTCGGACTTCGGGGCCCAGGCCTCGGAGAAGGTGATGGTGACGCCCTCACGGGTGCCCTTCACCGTCTGCTTGCCGACGAGCCGCTCGTCCGCGCCGTTCGACTCCAGGTAGACGGAGACCTCGGCCTCGACGCCGGAGGCGTCGGTGTCGGTGACGGTGATGACGCCCTTGCCGTTGTCGTCGCAGACGGCGGCGGCCGAGAAGTCACGGATGTTGCAGGCAAGTGCGTTGCCCGCGACGCCGAGCGCGAGCGCGGCAGTGGCGGAGGCAACACCGAGAATGCGCACGGAACGTGCGGTACGGCGGGATATGGACACGATCGCCCTTCACGGAATGTGCAACTGCGGGGGGTTGTGCGGGTCCTGACGTGAGAACAGCACCCCCAGGAGTCTCACAGGTCTATAAGCGGAACCCGGCCACTGTCAATGAATATGCCCCGCGCGGGCGTCGGCTTTACGTTGTCATTAACCGCCGAGACGTTTGAGTGCCTCCGGGGCGTCCTCGATGCGGTCCACGAGCGCGATCCGGGACTCCATCGCCCGTTCGCGCGCAAGGGACTTGAGGAGCGGCCACGTGGGGTGCCGGTCCGTCCAGTGCGCCTCGTCCACGAGCACCATCGGCGTGGGCTCGCCGCGCGACTCGTAGTAGTTCGGCGTCGCGTTGTCGAAGATCTCCTGGACGGTGCCGGCGGCGCCCGGCAGGAAGACCACACCGGCGTTGCAGCGCGCCAACAGCCCGTCCTCGCGGGTGGCGTTGGCGAAGTACTTGGCGATGTGCGTGGCGAAGGCGTTCGGCGGCTCGTGGCCGTAGAACCACGTCGGGATGCCCACCGAGGGACCGCCCGCCGGGTGCCGCTCCAGCACGTCGAGGGCGGCGCGCGCCCAGTCGGTCACCGACGGCGCGAACGACGGTACGGGCGCGAGGAGTCGCAGCGCCTCCCCGAGCATCCCGTCGTCGAAGGGAGCGGCGTACGCGCCGAGGTTGGCGGCCTCCATCGCGCCGGGACCGCCCCCGGTGGCGACGGTGAGACCGGCCCGCGCGAGGGAGCGGCCGAGCCGCGCGGCGCCCTCGTACTCCGCAGTGCCGCGCGCCATCGCGTGACCGCCCATGACGCCCACCACCCGCGCGCCGGTGAGGAGTTCGTCCAGGGCGTCCGAGACGGAGTCGTCGTGGACCGCCCGCAGCATCGACGCGAATATGTCCCCGTCGGCCTTGGTCCGCTGGAACCAGGCGTACGCGCGGGCGTCCGGCGTCGCCTCGTACCCCGCGTCGAGCGCGTCGAAGAGCTCACCGGGGGAGTAGAGGGTCCCGCGGTACGGGTCGAAGGGCAGACCGGGGACCGGCGGGAAGACCAGCGCGCCGGAGATCCGGGTCCGTGCGGCGGCCTCGGGGTGCATCGGGCAGCCGAGGAACACGGCGCCCGCGCAGTCCACGGAGAGCAGGACCTCCGTACGCTCCGTCAGGTCGACGGCCTGGACGCGGAATCCGGCGAGGGAGCCGCGGGCCGCCACGACCTCGTCGAACTCGGCCAGAGACTCGATCTCGCGGTCGTGGGAGGCGGCGGGCGTCTCGGCCCGCGCGGAGGACGGGCGCTCGGGTATCGGCTGCACCCGGCCATGTTAGGGGGTGCCGTCCGGGTCACCCCGGGGGCCGTGAGCCCGGCCCGAACCTCGCCGCATTCTCGCGATCACCCGGGTGTGCCCGGTACGCGGCCGTGCTCCGCCGGGCACCGCGCGAGCCGCGGGACCGGGTACGCGGACCCCCGTACCGCGCGCCCGGTCCCGGGCCGGTCGTCTCGCGAACCGCCGGGCTCAGCCCTGGACGGCCGCCGGGTCCATCCACATGACCTCCCAGGTGTGGCCGTCCGGGTCGTCGAACGCGCGGCCGTACATCATGCCGTGGTCCTGGGTCTCGCCGGTGGCGGAGCCGCCCGCGGCGATGGCCTTCTCGACGAGCTCGTCGACCTTCTCGCGGCTCTCCGCGCTCAGACACAGCAGCACCTCGCTGGTCTTCGCCGAGTCCACGATCTCCTTCTTCGTGAAGTCGGAGTACCGCTGCCGGCTCAGCAGCATGGCGACGATCGTGTCGCTGATCACCACGCAGGCGCAGTCGTCCGTCGAGAACTGGGGGTTGATCGTGTAGCCGAGCTCCGTGAAGAACTTCTTCGAGGCGGCCACGTCGTTCGTGGCCAGGTTCACGAAGATCATCTGCTGGTACATGGGGGCCTCTCCCGTCGGTGTCGTGCCGTTCGCAGGGTTAGACCGGGGAGCCCCGGAGAACTCATCGTCCGGCGCGGACCTTTTTCCGGACGGGTTCCGTGCGGCTCCGTCCGGCGGGCGCCCGTCGCCGTCAGCGGACCAGCGGCAGCGCGGCGAGCTGGGCGACCGCCCAGGTCAGCGGCCCGAACACGGCGAGCAGCGCACCGATGCGCAGGGCCGCCGCACCGCGCAGCATCGTGACGGGGGCGCCGAGACGCAGCAGGGCGGCCGTGGTGTCGGCGCGCGCCTGCCGGGCCTCGACGGCGGCCGTGAGCACCGTCAGCAGGGTGCAGCCGCCCACCAGCAGCGCGCCGAGGGTGCTCAGCGGACCGAAGTCGGGGCGCTCGCCCGCGTACAGGGTCGCCATGGCGTACGCGCCGGAGGCCACCGCGCACAGCACGCCGAGCGGCTGCCCGATGCGCCGGGCCTCGGTCTGGAGAACGCGTCCGGCGAGCAGCCGCAGCGCGCCCGGCCGCACCGCCTGGAGCAGCCGCCCGCAGAGGTAGGTGATCGCAGGTCCCGCCAGCGCCAGGCCGACCGCGGTGAGCGCCCAGCCGGCGAGGACTCCGGCCGGGCCGCCGGCGAACCCGCCGGGCAGCGCGAGCCCGGGCGTCGCGTCCGAGCGGCTCGCGTACGTCTCCACGGCGAGGCCCGCCGCGAGGACGGCCGCGCCCCAGGGGAGCCCGCCGGGGGCGGTCTGCGCGGGGACGAGCAGGCGCGGGTCCAGCGCCTGGGCGGGCTGCTCGGGGGTGTCCGGCGCGACGGCGTACGCGTCGGGGGCGGGCGGGGCCGTGGCGACCACGGTGTCGGCGTCGACCAGGGTCCCCACGACCACCGGGGTGCCGGGTGCCGCGGAAGCGGCCTGGGCGGCGATGGCGTGGCGTCCGGTACGGCTCCCGCCGCTCCCGCCGGTGTGCCGCCGGCCGCGGGCCGTGCTCCGGCCGCGCGGGCGCAGGACCAGCGCGGTGGCCACGGAGGCGGCCGCCGGCACCAGGGACAGCAGCGTCAGGGCGGCCGGCAGCGGCAGGGGCCGGTCCGCCGCGAGGAAGTCCGCCGCCGCCCCGTCGAACGGCATGCCGGTCAGGTCCCCGCGCAGGTGCAGGAACAGGAGCAGCGCCAGCATCGAGCCGAGGACGGTCGACAGGGCGGTGGTGGTGGCGGAGATCGCCATCAGACGGCCGGGGCCGAGGCCGATCGCGGAGAGGCCGGGGCGCGGCCGGGTGCCGGGGTCGGTGCGGGCGACCGCGACCGCGAAGTACACCGTGGCGGCCAGCGGGGCGACGCACCAGACCAGTCGGAGCACCGAGGCGGTGGAGGCGTCCGGGTGCGTCATCGCGTACCCCAGCGTGCACAGCAGCAGGAAGCCGGTGCCCGCCGAGGCCGCGGCGACCAGGAGGCGGCGGATCTGGACCAGGGGCTGACCCCCGCGCGCTAGACGGAGAGCGAGCACGCGGCCCGGCCTTCGGTCTCGGCGACGGGCGGGAGGTGGACGGTGTTCACGCGCCGTCCGTCGAGCAGCGACACGGTCCGGTCGGCGAGGGCCGCGGTGTCCGCGTCGTGCGTGGCGAGGACGACCGTGATGCCGTGGGAGCGGGCCGCCGTGGTGAGCGTGCGCAGCACGTGCGCGCGGTCGGCCCGGTGCAGGGGGGCGGTCGGCTCGTCGGCGAAGAGCACGGTGGGGGAGGCGGCCAGGGCGCGGGCGATGACCACGCGCTGGCGTTCGGCCTGGAGGAGGGCGTGCGGACGCTTGCGGGCGCACTCGCCGATGTCGAGGCGCTCCAGCCACTCCAGGGCGACGGTCTTGGCGGCGCGGCGCCGGGTGCCGCGCAGCATGAGGGGCAGCGCGGCGTTCTCCCAGGCGTTCAGCTCGGGCACGAGGACCGGCGCCGGGTCGATCCAGCCGAAGCGGTCGCGGCGCAGCCGTTCGCGTGTGAGCGGGCCCATGGTGTGGACGGGGGTGCTGTTGAACCAGACCTCGCCCTGCTGGGGCAGCAGCTGTCCTGACAGGCACCGCAGGAGGGTCGTCTTGCCGGCGCCGCGCGGGCCGCTGACGGCGAGGATCTCACCCTCCCGGACGCCGAGCGAGACGCCGCTGAGTGCGGGCGAGCCGTTGTGCGTGACGTGCAGGGCGCGTGCCCAGAGCACGTCGTTGTCCGGCGGGGCCACCATCGCGTACACCTCGTTCAGATCAGTTGTTGCCGGTCGCGTCCCCCGTCCGGGGGAACGAAGGCAGGGCCGATCGGTCACTGGGCACGCTAGGTATTCGCCGGCGGCGGGGCGGACAGCACGCGGCCCCGGGACGCCCATTCTCACTCGAACGGGCGCCTTCGGGGCCGGTGTTGATCATCCAGGAGGAAGATCAGAGCTTCGTCCACGCCTCCGTCAGGACCTGGCGGATGATCCCCTCGATCTCGTCGAAGGTCGACTGGTCGGAGATCAGCGGCGGCGACAGCTGGATGACCGGGTCACCGCGGTCGTCGGCGCGGCAGTACAGGCCGTACTCGAAGAGCTTCTTGGAGACGAAGCCGTAGAGCACGCGCTCCGACTCCTCGTCCGTGAAGGTCTCCTTGGTGGCCTTGTCCTTCACGAGCTCGATGCCGTAGAAGAAGCCGTTGCCACGGACGTCGCCGACGATCGGCAGGTCGTGCAGCTTCTGGAGGGTCGTGAGGAAGGCGTTCTCGTTGTCCAGCACGTGCTGGTTGAGGCCCTCGCGCTCGAACAGGTCGAGGTTGGCGACGCCGACCGCGGCGGAGACCGGGTGGCCGCCGAAGGTGTAGCCGTGCAGGAAGGTGTTGTCGCCCTTGTAGAACGGCTCGGCGATGCGGTCCGAGACGATGCACGCGCCGATCGGCGAGTAGCCCGAGGTCATGCCCTTGGCGCAGGTGATCATGTCCGGTACGTAGCCGAACTTGTCGCAGGCGAACATCGTGCCGAGGCGGCCGAAGGCGCAGATGACCTCGTCCGACACCAGCAGGACGTCGTACTGGTCGCAGATCTCGCGTACGCGCTGGAAGTACCCGGGCGGCGGCGGGAAGCAGCCGCCCGCGTTCTGCACCGGCTCCAGGAAGACGGCGGCGACCGTCTCCGGGCCCTCGAACAGGATCTGCTGCTCGATCTGGTCGGCGGCCCAGCGGCCGAAGGCCTCGGGGTCGTCGCCGAACAGCGGGGCGCGGTAGATGTTGGTGTTCGGCACCTTGTGCGCGCCGGGGACCAGCGGCTCGAAGGGGGCCTTGAGGGCCGGCAGGCCGGTGATGGACAGGGCGCCCTGCGGGGTGCCGTGGTAGGCGACCGCGCGCGAGATGACCTTGTACTTGGTCGGCTTGCCCTGCAGCTTGAAGTACTGCTTGGCGAGCTTCCAGGCGGTCTCGACGGCCTCGCCGCCGCCGGTGGTGAAGAAGACCTTGTTCAGGTCGCCCGGGGCGTAGTCCGCCAGGCGCTCGGCCAGCTCGACGGCCTTCGGGTGGGCGTAGGACCACACGGGGAAGAAGGCCAGCTCCTGGGCCTGCTTGAACGCCGTCTCCGCGAGCTCGGTGCGCCCGTGGCCCGCCTGGACCACGAACAGCCCCGAGAGACCGTCGAGGTAGCGCTTGCCCTTGTCGTCGTAGATGTAGGTGCCCTCGCCACGCACGATGGTGGGAACGGGCGCGTTCTCGTACGAGGACATGCGGGTGAAGTGCATCCACAGGTGGTCGTACGCGGTTCGGCTGAGGTCCTTGCTCACGGCTATCGGGTTCCCCACATGTAGGTCTGCTTCTTGAGCTTCAGGTAGACGAAGCTCTCGGTGGAGCGCACGCCGGGCAGCGCCCGGATGCGTTTGTTGATGACGTCCAGCAGGTGGTCGTCGTCCTCGCAGACGATCTCCGCGAGGATGTCGAACGAGCCCGCGGTCATCACCACGTACTCGACTTCCGACATGGCCGTCAGCGCGTCCGCCACCGGGTCGAGGTCGCCCTCGACGTTCACGCCGACCATCGCCTGCCTGCGGAAGCCCACGGTGAGCGGGTCCGTGACGGCGACGATCTGCATCACGCCCTGGTCGAGCAGCTTCTGGACGCGCTGGCGCACGGCCGCCTCGGAGAGGCCGACGGCCTTGCCGATGGCGGCGTACGGACGGCGGCCGTCCTGCTGGAGCTGCTCGATGATGGCGAGGGAGACGGCATCCAGCTGGGGAGTGCCGTTCCTGGACTCCCGAGAGTCCCTGGGGTCTGCGCTTCGACTGGCCACGCGCCCACTCTGCACGACGTCTCGATAGTTCCGCAAGGCCGTAGCGATGAAATTCGTTGTTTACGAGGACGTGACTTGCGGATTTCGCAGATCTGGAGGGATCGAGGGTGTTGAAAACGTGGACACACCGATTAGGGTGGGTGTCTCAGTGATTGGACACCCGACAGGAGGGCCGGCAGTGAGCACCGAGCTGCGTCGTCTGCGCAACTACATCGACGGAGAATTCCGGGACGCCGCCGACGGACGGACCACCGAGGTGGTCAACCCCGCGACCGGCGAGGCGTACGCGACCGCGCCGCTGTCCCGCGAGGCGGACGTCGACGCCGCGATGGCGGCCGCCGCCGCGGCCTTCCCGGCCTGGCGCGACCAGACCCCGGCCGAGCGCCAGAAGGCCCTCCTGAAGATCGCGGACGCGTTCGAGGAGCGGGCCGAGGAGCTGATCGCGGCCGAGGTGGAGAACACCGGCAAGCCGATCGGACTCACCCGGTCCGAGGAGATCCCGCCGATGGTGGACCAGATCCGCTTCTTCGCGGGCGCCGCCCGGATGCTGGAGGGACGCAGCGCCGGCGAGTACATGGAGGGTCTGACCTCGATCGTCCGCCGCGAGCCGGTCGGCGTCTGCGCGCAGGTCGCGCCCTGGAACTACCCGATGATGATGGCCGTCTGGAAGTTCGCCCCGGCGCTGGCCGCGGGCAACACGGTCGTCCTCAAGCCGTCCGACACGACGCCCGCCTCCACGGTCCTGATCGCCGACATCATCGGCTCGATCCTGCCCAAGGGCGTCTTCAACGTCATCTGCGGCGACCGCGACACCGGCCGCGCGATGGTCGAGCACCCGACCCCGGCGATGGCGTCCATCACCGGTTCGGTGCGCGCGGGCATGTCGGTCGCCGAGTCGGCGTCCAAGGACCTCAAGCGGGTCCACCTGGAGCTGGGCGGCAAGGCCCCGGTCGTCGTCTTCGAGGACACCGACATCGCCAAGGCCGTCGAGGACATCTCCGTGGCGGGCTTCTTCAACGCCGGGCAGGACTGTACGGCCGCCACGCGCGTCCTGGTCCAGGAGGGCATCCACGACGAGTTCGTGGCCGCGCTCGCCAAGGCCGCCGCCGACACCAAGACCGGGCAGCCGGACGACGAGGACGTGCTGTACGGCCCGCTCAACAACCCCAACCAGCTCAAGCAGGTCGCCGGCTTCATCGAGCGCCTGCCCGCCCACGCCAAGGTCGAGGCGGGCGGCCACCAGGTCGGCGACAAGGGCTACTTCTACGCCCCGACCGTCGTCTCCGGCCTGAAGCAGGACGACGAGATCATCCAGAACGAGGTCTTCGGCCCGGTCATCACCGTGCAGTCGTTCTCGGACGAGAAGCAGGCGGTCGAGTGGGCGAACGGCGTGGACTACGCCCTCGCCTCCTCCGTCTGGACCAAGGACCACGGCCGCGCCATGCGCCTGTCCAAGGCCCTCGACTTCGGCTGCGTGTGGATCAACACCCACATCCCGCTCGTCGCCGAGATGCCGCACGGCGGCTTCAAGAAGTCCGGCTACGGCAAGGACCTCTCCGGCTACGGCTTCGAGGACTACACGCGCATCAAGCACGTGATGACGTCGCTCGACGGCTAGTCATCACCTGCGCGGCCCCGGACGGTGCTCACCGTCCGGGGCCGCGCACGTGTGTCCGGCCCCCGCGGGCGGTGCCCGGGCGCGCGCTTCGAGCCGCGCCCGCGTGTCCGGCCTCGGACGGGTGCGGCGGACGCCGGGGCGGTCGACAGGGTGTCGGCCCCGGAGGTGATCGCTCGACGCACCGTCCATTGCCCGCGCCGAGCCCCCGGCGGCAGGCTGCCCGGGTGTCCGTCACCCGCAAGTCCCCAGCCCTGTCCCGCCGTTCCCTGCTGAGCGCCCTGGGGGGTGCCGCCGCGCTCGGCCCGCTGGCCGGATGCGGGGTCCCGGCCGCGTACGTGGCACCGGGCGACCGGGCCGGCGCCGACCTCTCCGCCCGCGAGCGACGTCTGACCTGGTCGAACTGGCCGCTCTACATCGACACCGACGACGAGGACACCACACGCCGGCCCACCTTGGACGCCTTCCGGGAGCGCACCGGGATCGCCGTCGACTACGTCGAGGAGATCAACGACAACGACGAGTTCTTCGGCAAGCTCAGCCCCTCCCTGATGAACCACCAGCGGACCGGACGCGACCTGATCGTCGTCAGCGACTGGATGTGCGCCCGCTTCGTGCGCCTCGGCTGGGTCCAGGAGATGGACCGCGCCCGCCAGCCGAACGTCGTCAAGTACCTGGACCCGCTGCTGAGTTCGCCCGCCTTCGACCCCGGGCGCCGGTCCACCGTGCCCTGGCAGTCCGGCATCACCGGCATCGCGTACAACCGCCGTCGTCTCGGCCGCGAGATCCACCGCGTCTCCGACCTGTGGGCTGACGACCTCAAGGGACGGGTGACGCTGCTCTCCGGCCTGGACGAGGCGTTCGCGCTGCTCATGCAGGGCAACGGCGTCGACATCACCCGGTGGACGGCTGACGACTTCCACACCGTGTGCGACCAGGTCGAGGGGCATGTGCGCGAGGGCCGCATCCGGCGCTTCACCGGCAACGACTACATCAAGGACCTCGCCGCGGGCGACGTCCTCGCCTGCCAGGCGTACTCCGGTGACGTGATGCAGCTGCGGGCCGACGACCCCGACATCCGCTTCGTGGTCCCGGAGGAGGGCGCCGAACTGTGGTCGGAGTCCCTGATGATCCCGAACCTGGCCCGCCACAAGGCCAACGCGGAGGCGCTCGTCGACCACTACTACGACCCCGAGGTCGCCGCCGGACTCGCCGCGTGGGTCAACTACGTCTGCCCGGTCCCGGCCGCCCGGGACGTCCTCGCCTCCGCCGGGGACCGGGACACCGCCGCGCTCGCGGAGGACCCGCTGATCTTCCCGGACGCCGGCATGCGCGCGCGTCTCGCCATCGCCCGCGACGTCACGTCCGCGGAGCGCCCGGAGTTCGCGAAGCGGTGGAACGCGATCGCGGGGCTGTAGCAGGCCGCGATCAACGCGGGCTTCTCCCTACGGTTTCAGGGCCGCGCGGGCGATCCGCTCGGCCACCGGATTCATCGCCTCGCCCTTCGCCTCCGTGGAGTTGACCGAGTAGACCAGGGTGCGTGAGAGGTCGCGGGTGGCGCCCATCATGGTCGAATAGCCGTAGCGGGCGCCGGACTTGAGCCACAGGACCCTGCCCCCGAACTCGAAGCGCTGGAGCCCGGCGCTCATGTCGGCGCCCTCGATGCCCGCCGGGACGGTGAACATCTCCTCCAGCTGCGGCCCGGGCACCAGGTCGCCTCGGAACAGCCGGGTGACCAGGCGCTCCAGGTCGGCCGTGGTCGAGATCATGTCGCCCGCCGCCCAGCGGTCGGCCTGGTTCCAGTCGGTGACGTCGACCAGCCGGGTCGTGCCGTCGGCCCCCCGCACCGCCTGGTAGCCGTGGTTGTGCGGTCCGTGGATCCGGGGGTCGGTACCGGGGAAGTACGAGTGACGCATTCCCGCCGGACGGAACACCCGCCGGGCGGCCTCGGACTCGTACGGGCGGCCCGTGACCTTCTCGACCAGCATCCCGAGGACCGTGTAGTTGACGTTCAGGTAGTGCTGCTCGTCGCCGGGGCCGAACTCCGGGCCCTTCGCGACCGCCGAGGCGACCACGGCTTCCGGGGTCAGCGTGTCGAAGCGGTGCGCGTACACCTCCTCGAAGGAGTCCCCGAAACCGTCGCCGGGCCGGATGCCGCTGGTGTGGTTCAGCAGCTGCCGCACGGTGACGGGCTCCGTGAAGGAGGCGGGCAGCAGCCCGGGGAGGTAGTCCTCCACCGGTGCGCCGAGGTCGATCCGGTGCTCCGCCGCGAGTTGCAGCACCAGCGCCGCGGTCACCACCTTGGTCGTGGAGCCGGCGCGGAAGAGCGCGTCCGGGTCGGCGTCGCGGCCACCGCGCAGGTCGTGCACGCCGGCGCTGCCGCGCCAGGTCCCGTCGGTGCCGCCGACCCGGACGAGCGCCGCCGTCGCGTCCGGGCCCGGGAGCCCGGCGAGCGCGGCGCGCAGGGCCTCCGCGTCCGGCCCGGTGGCCGTGGCGTGCGCCGCGACCGGGGGAGCGGCGGGCGCGGCGAGGGCCGGGGCGGCGAGCGGTCCCGCCGTCACCCCCAGGACGAGCGCGGTGGCGACGGCGGTGAGGGGCCGGACGCTGAAGTGCGGCAAGGCTGCTCCCTGGGTGGAGGACGACGGGCCGGGCGGTGGCCGGCGAGATCATCCTGCGGCCGCGCGTTCCTGCGCGGATCGTCAGCGGGGAGGGCATGGACCCTGACCCCAGCCCGGAGCAACTGCCTTACAAGGGAGGGGTGTTGTGGGGGATAGCCCCTAGGGCCTGTCTGACAATTCCCGTCGTTGCCCGGAGGGCGGCCTCGCGGCGTCAGGTGCGTGCTCTCGGCGTGCCGGGCGTAGAGCCTCGTACTGGACGTACTTGGGTCTGCGCCCGGTGCGGCGAGAGTGCGTGCATGGCGTCGCGAGGCAGACGGGAATTGTCAGACAGGCCCTAGGGCGCCCGGTGCCGGGGAGGAGGCGGGCGGGGTGGGGAGGCCGAACGTGCGGTTCCCGGGGAGCGGCGAGGGCGAACCGCGGTCCTGAAGCGGTGAGTGCCGAACGGAGTCGCACTCGCTCAAGGGCACCCGCTCACCGTTTCCCGGGACGCCCTCCCGAAACGCCCTGCCTGAGCGCTCGCACGGAACGCCCTCGCGAAACACCTTGCCGGGTGCGGGAGTTCGCCCTGAGTCGACGCTTCCGCGGGTGCCCGCCCGGCCAACGGGCCCCTACTGCTCGCGCAGCGCCGTCAGGGCGTCGATGCGGTTCGTGGTGATCGAGTCGACCCCGAGGTCGAGCAGCCGCCGCATGGAGCGCCGGGTGTCCGGCGTCCACGCCGACAGCAGGTAGCCGTCGCGGTGCACCCGCGCCACCAGGTCCCGGTCGACCAGCCCGAAGCGGTAGTTGAGCCACCGGGGCCGTACCGCGCGCAGGAGAGCGGGCCGCGGGGGCGCCAGCGTCGTCCAGGTCAGCGCGATCTCCGCCGCCGGGTCGGCCGCGCGCACCGCGAGCATCGCCGGGGCGCCCGCGCAGTAGTACACCCGCTCCTCGGCCCCGCACGCGTGGACGACGTCGACGACCTCGCGCACGGTCCTGCGGTCCGCGCCGGGCAGGTCGATCATCAGCCGGCCGTCCCCGGTCGCGGCCAGCGCGTCCACAAGCGTCGGCACCCCGCCGGCCGTCAGCCCGCGCACCTCGTCGGAGGAGAGCGAGAGCAGCGGGCGGTCGTGCCCCCACAGGCGCTCCAGCGTCTCGTCGTGCAGCAGCACGGGAACGCCGTCGCGGGTGAGCCGGACGTCGATCTCCACCGCGTCCGCGCCCCTCCGGAGCGCGGAACGCAGGGAGTCGAGGGTGTTCTCGCGGACGCGGTAGGGGTCGCCGCGGTGGGCCACGGCAGTCACGGTGCGCATGCGCCCATTGTGGGGGCGGTGCGCACCGCGTCCGCTCATCGGGGTGCGGCGGCCCGGCGCCCGGACGTCAGGAGGCGAGCCACGCCGACGTGTACGTGTCGATCTCGTCCGTGAGCCGGCGCTTGCCCGCCGCGTCCAGGAAGGACGCCTCGACGGCGTTCTTCGCGAGCCCGGCGAGACCCCGCTCGTCCAGGTCGAGGAGCCGGGCGGCGACCGCGTACTCGTTGTTGAGGTCGGTGCCGAACATGGGCGGGTCGTCGGAGTTGATCGTGACGAGGACACCCGCGCCGACCATCTCCTTGAGCGGGTGCTCGTCGAGCGTGCGGACCGCGCGGGTCGCGATGTTCGAGGTCGGGCAGACCTCCAGCGCGATGCGGTGCTCGGCGAGGTGGGCGAGCAGCTTCGGGTCCCGCGCGGAACTGGTGCCGTGTCCGATGCGCTCGGCGCGCAGGTCCGTCAGCGCGTCCCACACCGTCTGCGGGCCGGTCGTCTCCCCGGCGTGCGGCACCGAGCGCAGGCCGGCGGCGATCGCCCGGTCGAAGTACGGCTTGAACTGCGGCCGGGGGACGCCGATCTCCGGGCCGCCGAGTCCGAAGGAGACGAGTCCCTCGGGGCGAATCCGGTCGTCGGTGGCGAGCCGGGTCGTCTCCTCGGCGGCTTCGAGGCCCGCCTCGCCGGGGATGTCGAAGCACCAGCGCAGGACGACGCCGAGCTCGGCCTCGGCGGCCTTGCGGGCGTCCTCGATCGCCTCCATGAAGCCGAGCTCGTCGATGCCGCGGCGGGTGGAGGAGAAGGGGGTGATGGTCAGCTCGGCGTACCGGACCTGCTGCCGGGCCATGTCCCGGGCGACCTCGTACGTGAGGAGCCGGACGTCCTCCGGGGTGCGGATGAGGTCGACGACGGACAGGTACACCTCGATGAAGTGGGCGAAGTCCGTGAAGGTGAAGTAGTCGGCGAGGGCCTCGGGGTCGGTGGGGACCTTCGAGTCGGGGTGGCGCGCGGCCAGCGTGGAGACGATCCGGGGGGAGGCGGAGCCGACGTGGTGCACATGCAGTTCGGCCTTGGGCAGCCCGGCGATGAAGGCGTGCGGGTCGCGGACGTCGAGGTGGTCGGTCAAGGGTTGCTCCCCGGGAACGGCGTCCCGCACGTGCGTGTCGGGGGACGCGGGTGATCGGCTGATCGGTGACTCGGGGATCATCGTAGGCCGCCGTCCGCACGCCCAGGGCGCGGGCCGTAGCATGACGGAACGTACAACTGAGGGGACCTCGCGCATGTCCGACGACGCCCGCACGCCGGAACCGCCGGACCACACCTGGCCGGCGGCCCCCGCCTCCCCGGACAGCGGACCCCACGCCGGCCCGCAGGACGCGCCCCCCACCCGCAAGGTCGGCCTGGACAAGCAGGCCCCCGCCCCCGAGCGCGACCCCTGGGCCGCTCCGGCGGACGCCGTGCCCCCGGGCGCCGGGCAGGGCGGCACCCCGCCGCCGCCCTCCGTCCACAACCAGCCCACCGTGACCTCGCTGCCCGCCATGGGCTCGGCGTTGCCGCCCGGCCCGGACACCTCGACGCCCGGCGCGGCGACCCCTCAGCCCTGGGCCAACCCCTTCGCGCCACCGGCGTCCGGCGGGTCCGCCGACCCGTACCCCCCGCCCGCCGGGACGATGCCGCCGGGCGGCGCCGCGCCGCACAACCCCTTCGCCCCGCCCGCCGGACCGGCCTCCTTCGGCGGGCCGCTCCCCGGTGAGCCCGTCCCGCCACCGCCCGTGGCCCCCGGCGGCCCGGGTCAGCCGCTGTACGGCTATCCCCAGTACCCCGGTCCCACGGTGCACGGCGGCCACAGCCCTTACCCCGGTGTGCACTCCGGTTACGGCTGGGGCGTCCCGCAGCCGATGCCGAGCAACGGGATGGGCACCACCTCGCTGGTGCTCGGCATCATCGCGGCCGTGCTCTTCTGCCTGTGGCCGGTGGCGATCGTGCTGGGCATCCTGGCGCTCGTCTTCGGCGTGATCGGCCGCCGCAGGGCGGGCCGGGGCGAGGCGACGAACCCGGGCCAGGCACTGGCGGGCATCATCTGCGGCGCGGTCGGACTGCTGCTCGGCATCGGCTTCGCCGTGCTGATCTTCGCCCTGCCCGACGACAACGACGAGGACCCGTACTTCGGCACTGACGACTACTCGACGTCCCTGGTGGTGGAGCAGGCGCGCTAGCGTCTGCTCCACCACCAGGGGACGGACACGGGGGGCGGCCCGCACCCCGGACGTCCTCCCCAAGATGCCGCAACGCTCCGGACGCCCCCTCTGACGACAGGGAGCCGCCCTTACGACAGGGAGCCGTCCGCTGCGGCGGGCGCCGGGACGCCGGCGGTTCTCAGCCGCTCCCGTGCCTCCATGAGCGCGAACCCCAGCAGGTTCGGGCCCAGCCAGCGCTCGGGGTCTCCCGCGCGTTCGTCGTCCGCGGCGAGCCCGATGCCCCAGATCCGGTCCACGGGGCTGGCCTCGACGAGCACCCGGTCGCCCGTGTCCAGCAGGAAGTGCCGCAGGTCGGGGTGGGCGGCGAACTTGTGCACGCTGCCCTCGGCCACGATCCGGAAGCGCTCCCGCTCCCAGATCTCGCCGTCGAAGTCCCGGACCAGCCGGCCCGCCTTCTTGGCCAGCGCCGGATTCGGCGCCAGCAGTGCCTGCCGCTCCGCCTCCGCGTCGCCGAAGAGGCGCGCCTTGCCCGCCATCATCCAGTGCTCGGCGGTCGCGTACTCGACGCCGGCCACCGTGAACGGCGACGGCCACCACTGGCTCAGGCAGCTCGCGCCGACCCGCCCGTCCGGCCGCGGCCGGTGCCCCCAGAAGTGCAGGTACTTGATCCTCGCCCCCGCGCGGACCTCCCTGACCAGGGCTTCCCTCGAATCGATCGTCCCCATGCACGCGAGTCTGGCACGCACCACTGACAGTCCGTCCCGCCTTTTCCAGGCTGACTCGACACCTGGTCGACAGATTCCGTCGCGTAACCAAAAGGCAACAACGGAATCACTTGTTGAGGTCACCTCTCTCTGTCAGGATCGGCACTCAAATCGAGCTGGAGCTACGCCGACCCCCGTGGGACGGGGAGGGCGGCGGAGGAGAGCGACATGCACAAACCGGGCCATCGCTTCCAGGCGCAGGACCGTTTCGCGGACGGCGCGCAGTACATCGCGGGCCGACTGGTCAAGGGCACCTCGGGCCGCACGCACGCGGTCGTCGACCCCGCCACCGGCGAGGAGGTCTACACGTACGAGCTGGCGTCCCCCGCCGACGTGGACGCCGCCGTCGCCGCCGCCCGAGCGGCGTTCCCCGGCTGGTCCGGCGCCACCCCCGGCGAGCGCTCCGACGCGCTGCACCGCTTCGCCGCCGTCCTCACCGAGCGGGCCGAGGAGTTCGCCCAGGCGGAGTCCCTGCAGTGCGGCAAGCCGCTCAAGCTGACCCGCGAGTTCGACGTCCCGGGGACCATCGACAACACGGCCTTCTTCGCCGGGGCGGCCCGCCATCTCCAGGGCCAGTCCGCGGGCGAGTACTCCGGGGACCACACCTCCTACGTACGCCGTGAGCCCATCGGCGTCGTCGGCTCCATCGCGCCCTGGAACTACCCCCTCCAGATGGCCGCCTGGAAGATCCTCCCGGCGATCGCCGCGGGCAACACCGTCGTCCTCAAGCCCGCCGAGCTCACCCCGCTCACCTCGCTGCTCTTCGCCCAGGCGGCCACCGAGGCAGGCATCCCCGACGGCGTTGTCAACATCGTCACCGGCGCGGGCAAGGACGCGGGCGAGCACCTCGTCGGCCACCCCGACGTCGCCATGACCTCCTTCACCGGGTCCACCGGCGTCGGCAAGCGCGTCGCCGAGATCGCCACCGCCACCGTGAAGCGGCTGCACCTGGAGCTCGGCGGCAAGGCACCCTTCGTGGTCTTCGACGACGCGGACCTGGAGGCAGCGGTGCACGGAGCCGTCGCCGGCGCCCTCATCAACACCGGTCAGGACTGCACGGCCGCCACCCGCGCGTACGTGCAGCGGCCCCTCTACGACGAGTTCGTCGCGAGGACCGGCGCCCTCATCGCGGGCGTCCGCGTCGGCGACCCGTTCGCGCCGGACACCGACCTCGGCCCCCTCATCTCGCACGCCCAGCGCGACCGGGTCGCCGGATTCGTCGACCGGGCCCGCGCCTACGCGCGCGTGGTGACCGGCGGCGAGATCCCGCAGGACCTGAAGGACGGCGCGTACTACCGCCCCACCCTCGTCGCCGACGCCGCGCAGGACAGCGAGATCGTGCAGTCCGAGATCTTCGGCCCCGTCCTCGTCGTGCTCCCCTTCGACACCGACGACGAGGGCATCCGGCTCGCCAACGACACCCCGTACGGCCTCGCCGCCTCCGCCTGGAGCCGCGACGTCTACCGGGCCAACCGCGCCACCCGGGAGATCAAGGCCGGGTGCGTGTGGGTGAACGACCACATCCCGATCATCAGCGAGATGCCGCACGGCGGCTACAAGGCGTCCGGCTTCGGCAAGGACATGTCTGCCTACTCCTTCGAGGAGTACACGCAGATCAAGCACGTCATGTTCGACAACACCGCGGTCGCCAGGAAGGACTGGCACCGCACGATCTTCGGGGACCGATAGCCAGAACAGGCCGCGTGACCACGGCCGCTTCCCTCCCGAAAGGGCACCAGGAGCATGGAGCAGTACGAGCCCGACCGTCCGTCCCCGGCCCAACTGGCCGCCTTTCACCGCAGTCTGAGGTACGGCAGGGCATCCCTCACCCGGCGTTCGCTGCTGCGCGCCTCCGCCGGCGGCGCGCTGGCCGTCGGCGGTCTCGGAGCACTGAGCGGCTGCGGGATCCCCGCCGCGGGCAAGACCCAGGGCGGCGTCTCCGCCGAGGACCACTCGGCCAAGGAGAAGACGATCAACTTCTCCAACTGGACCGAGTACATGGACGTGGACGAGAGCGAGAAGCACCACCCGACGCTCGACGCGTTCACCCGGCGTACCGGCATCAAGGTCAAGTACACCGAGGACATCAACGACAACGTCGAGTTCTTCGGCAAGATCAAGCCGCAGCTCGCGGCGGGCCAGGACACCGGGCGCGACATCATCGTCGTCACCGACTGGCTCGCGGCCCGGCTGATCCGCTTCGGCTGGGTGCAGAAGCTGGACGCCTCCAACCTGCCGCACGCCTACGCGAACCTCTCCCAGCAGTTCCGGAACCCCGACTGGGACCCCGGACGCGCCTACTCCTATCCGTGGCAGGGCATCTCGACCGTCATCGCCTACAACAAGAAGGCGCTCGACGGCGAGAAGGTCGAGTCGATCTCCGACATGCTCGACAACCCCAAGCTCAAGGGGCGCGTCGGCTTCCTCTCCGAGATGCGCGACAGCATCGGCATGACGCTGCTCGACATGGGCAAGGACCCGGCGAAGTTCACCGACGACGACTACGACGCGGCGATCGCCCGGCTCCAGAAGGCCGTCGACAAGGGCCAGATCCGCCGCTTCACCGGCAACGACTACACGTCCGACCTCACCAAGGGCGACCTGGCGGCCTGTGTCGCCTGGGCGGGTGACGTGGTCCAGCTCAAGGCGGACAGCCCGGACGTCGACTTCATCATCCCGGAGAGCGGCTACATCACGTCCACGGACAACATGCTCGTCCCCAACAAGGCACGTCACAAGACGAACGCCGAGCGGCTGATGGACTACTACTTCGAGCCGAGGCCGGCCGCCGAACTCGCCGCGTACATCAACTACGTGTGTCCCGTCGACGGCGTGAAGGACGAGCTCGCGAAGATCGACGAGGACGCGGCGAACAACCCGCTGATCATTCCCGACAAGGCCATGGCCGCCAGGTCACACCCCTTCCGCTCACTGAGCCAGAAGGAAGAGACGGCCTACGAAGAGAAGTTCGCGAAGCTCACAGGGGCGTGACGATGATGAAGACTGACAACAGCGGCGACGTCCGCCTCTCCGGCATCAGCAAGACCTACGGCGCGTTCACGGCCGTCCACCCGCTCGACCTGACCGTCCCCGAGGGCTCGTTCTTCGCGCTCCTCGGCGCCTCGGGCTGCGGCAAGACCACCACCCTGCGCATGATCGCCGGCCTGGAGGAGCCCACCTCGGGCACCGTCTCGCTCGGCGACCAGGACGTGACGAACCTGCCGCCCTACAAGCGGCCGGTGAACACCGTCTTCCAGTCCTACGCGCTCTTCCCGCACCTCGACATCTTCGAGAACGTCGCCTTCGGCCTGCGCCGGCGCGGCATCAAGTCGGTGAAGAAGCAGGTCGAGGACATGCTCGAACTGGTGCAGCTCGGCGAGCAGGCCCGCAAGAAACCGCACCAGCTCTCCGGCGGCCAGCAGCAGCGCGTCGCCGTGGCCCGCGCCCTCATCAACCACCCCAAGGTGCTGCTCCTCGACGAACCCCTCGGCGCCCTCGACCTCAAGCTGCGCCGCCAGATGCAGCTGGAGCTCAAGCGCATCCAGACCGAGGTCGGCATCACCTTCGTGCACGTCACGCACGACCAGGAGGAGGCCATGACCATGGCCGACACCGTCGCCGTGATGAACGCGGGCCGCGTCGAGCAACTGGGCTCGCCCGCCGACCTGTACGAGAACCCGAACACCACCTTCGTGGCGAACTTCCTCGGCACCTCGAACTTCATCGAGGCCGAGGTCGACACCCGCAGCGGCGACGAGATCGTCCTCAAGGCGGGCGGCGGCAAGCTCGTCCTGCCCGCCGCGCGATGTTCGGCGCCCGCGACGGCCGGCGGCAAGCTCCTGGCCGGTGTCCGCCCCGAGAAGATCACGCTCACGCACGCCGACGACGCCGGCGAGATCCCGGCCGGCCGCAACCGGATCACCGGCAGGATCGCCGACTCCAGCTTCATCGGCGTCTCCACGCAGTACGTCGTCGACAGCGCCGTCTGCCCCGGGTTCGAGGTCTACTCGCAGAACGTCGACCGCGACTCCCGGCTGCGGCCCGGCGCGGACGTCGTCCTGCACTGGAACCCGGCGCACACCTTCGGCCTGGACGCGGCGCAGGACATCGACGCGGGCGTCGAGTCGGTCGAGGAAGAGGCCGCCTGATGTCGACCCTCACCGAGGCGCCACCGCCTCTCGCGCCCACCGCCCCCGAGAAGAAGCCGCCGCGCCGACGCGGCCGCCTCACCCCGTACTGGCTGCTGCTGCCCGGCATCCTGTGGCTCGTCGTCTTCTTCGCGCTGCCGATGGTCTACCAGGCCTCCACGTCCGTGCAGACGGGCTCCCTGGAGGACGGCTACCGGGTCACCTGGCACTTCGCGACCTACTGGGACGCGCTGGCGGACTACTGGCCGCAGTTCCTGCGCTCGGTGCTGTACGCCGGTTCGGCGACGGTCCTGTGCCTGATCCTCGGCTACCCGCTCGCGTACCTCATCGCGTTCCGCGCGGGCCGCTGGCGCAACGTCGTGCTGATCCTGGTGATCGCGCCGTTCTTCACCAGCTTCCTGATCCGCACGCTCGCCTGGAAGACGATCCTCGCGGACGGCGGCCCGGTCGTCGGCGCGCTCAACTCGCTGCACCTCCTGGACATCACGAGCTGGCTCGGCATGACCTCGGGCGACCGGGTCCTCGCGACTCCGCTCGCGGTGGTCTGCGGACTCACGTACAACTTCCTGCCGTTCATGATCCTGCCGCTCTACACCTCGCTGGAGCGGATCGACGGACGGCTCCACGAGGCCGCCGGCGACCTCTACGCGAGGCCCGTCACGACCTTCCGCAAGGTGACCTTCCCGCTGTCGATGCCCGGCGTCGTCTCCGGCACCCTGCTGACCTTCATCCCCGCGAGCGGCGACTACGTGAACGCCGACCTGCTCGGCTCCACGGACACCCGGATGGTCGGCAACGTCATCCAGACTCAGTTCCTGCGGATTCTCGACTATCCGACGGCCGCCGCGCTCTCGTTCATCCTCATGGCCGCGATTCTCGTCATGGTCACGCTCTACATCCGCAAGTCCGGGACGGAGGATCTGGTCTGATGGCCCTCTTGCGCTGGCTCAAGCACCATCTCGTCGTCATCGCGGGTCTCGTGACCCTCGGATATCTGCTCCTTCCGAACGTCGTCGTCACGGTGTTCTCCTTCAACAAACCGAAGGGGCGCTTCAATTACGAATGGCAGGCTTTCTCCACGGACGCCTGGCGCGATCCGTGCGGGGTCGCCGACATGTGCGGCTCGCTCTCGCTCAGCCTCCAGATCGCCTTCTGGGCGACGCTCGGGGCCACCGCCCTCGGCACGATGATCGCCTTCGCGCTGGTCCGCTACCGCTTCCGGGCCCGCGGCGCCGTGAACTCGCTGATCTTCCTGCCGATGGCGATGCCCGAGGTCGTGATGGCCGCCTCGCTGCTGACGCTGTTCCTCAACATGGGGGCCCAGCTGGGCTTCTGGACGATCCTGATCGCCCACATCATGTTCTGCCTCAGCTTCGTGGTCACCGCCGTCAAGGCACGCGTGATGTCGATGGACCCGCGCCTGGAGCAGGCGGCCCAGGACCTGTACGCCGGTCCCGTGCAGACCTTCCTGCGGGTCACGCTGCCCATCGCAGCCCCCGGGATCGCCGCGGGCGCGCTGCTCGCCTTCGCGCTCTCCTTCGACGATTTCATCATCACCAATTTCAACGCGGGATCGACCGTCACCTTCCCCATGTTCGTCTGGGGATCGGCACAGCGCGGAACACCCGTTCAGATCAATGTCATCGGTACGGCCATGTTCGTTGTCGCCGTACTGTTCGTCCTGGCCGGAATGGTGATCGGCAATCGCCGCAACCGGCAGAAGGCGTAAGAGCAATTCTTTCGTAGGGAGTTGAAATCATGGCCCCAGGCGCCATGAACCGTTGGACGACGTCTCTTTCCGACGCCCGGCCGGTGTCCTACTGGCTGGACGACCCCGGCAAGCCCCGCCCCGAGCCCGCCCTCACCGGCGCCGAGACCTGCGACCTGCTCGTCGTCGGCGGCGGCTACAGCGGACTGTGGACCGCGCTCCTCGCCAAGGAGCGCGACCCGCGGCGCGAGGTGGTGCTGGTGGAGGGCCGCGAGGTGGGCTGGGCCGCCTCGGGCCGCAACGGCGGGTTCTGCGCCGCGTCCCTCACCCACGGGCTGGCCAACGGCCTGACCCGGTGGCCGGACGAGATCAGGAAGCTGGAGGAGCTGGGCGCCCGCAACCTCGACGGGATCGAGGCGGCGGTCGCCCGCTACTCCATCGACTGCGACTTCGAGCGCTCCGGCGAGATCGACGTCGCCACCGAGCCGTACCAGGCGACCGAACTGCGCGAGTGGTACGAGGAGTTGCGGCGCGAGGGCCTCGCGGACGGCATCGAGTACCTGGACGCCGACGCGGTGCGCGAGCAGGTCGACTCGCCCACGTTCCTCGCGGGGCTGCACGACCGGCGGGGCGTCGCCATGCTCCACCCGGCCAAGCTCGCCTGGGGACTGAAGCGCGCCTGCCGCGAACTGGGCGTGCGGATCTACGAGAACACCCCCGCGCTCGCCCTGCGGCCCCACGGCGCGGGCATGGCCGTACGCACCCCCTACGGCTCCGTCCGGGCCCGCCGGGTCGCCCTCGGCACGAACATCTTCCCGAACCTGGTCCGGCGGGTGCGCGCGTACACCGTCCCGGTCTACGACTACGCGCTGATGACCGAGCCGCTGACCGCCGACCAGCTGGCGTCCGTCGGCTGGAAGAACCGCCAGGGCCTGGGGGACTCGGCCAACCAGTTCCACTACTTCCGCCTCTCGGCCGACAACCGGATCCTGTGGGGCGGCTACGACGCGGTCTACCCGTACGGCGGCCGGGTGCGCGCCGAGCACGACGACCGCCCCGAGACGTACGCGAAGCTCGCCGAGCACTTCTTCACCTGCTTCCCGCAGCTGGAGGGCGTGCGGTTCACCCACGCCTGGGGCGGCGCCATCGACACCTGCTCGCGCTTCTCCGCCTTCTTCGGCACCGCCCATCAGGGCCGGGTCGCCTACGCGGCCGGGTACACCGGCCTCGGGGTGGGCGCGACCCGCTTCGGAGCCGACGTCATGCTCGACCTGCTGGCGGGGGAGCGCACCGAGCGCACCGAACTGGAGATGGTCCGCAAGAAACCGCTCCCGTTCCCGCCCGAGCCCTTCGCCTGGGCCGGCATCGCGCTCACCAAGTGGTCGCTCGCGCGTGCCGACGCGCGGGACGGGCGGCGCAACCTCTGGCTGAAGACGATGGACCGGCTCGGACTCGGCTTCGACAGCTGAGCCCGCGCCGGACGCCCGCCTTCCGGCACGGATGATCGCCGGGCGTACGCGGGAGCGACTGATCCACTCGCGTACGCCCTGCTCACACCCTGTGACACGGTTCACCACCGACAAGTCGCGGGAACCCGCGTAATGCCCGGCCCGGACCTCCCTCTCCCCAGTGACGCGACCAGCGTCGACACGAGAAAGGGAGGTTCCGTCATGACAGGCGCCAAGACGGCGGTCGAGTGGCTGGCATCCGCAGCGCCGGATCCCGAGGCCTGCCGCTGGGAGTGGGAACGCAACCCGACCGGGGTCGCGCTGCTGCCGGCCGGCCGGCTCTGGGACGTGCTCATCCTGCCGGGGGAGCTGGGCTATCCCACGCTCGACGTGCTGACCCGGGTGATCGACCAACTCGGGCCGGTGCTGGTCGACTTCGGTGACGCCCGGATGGGGTTCTTCGTGCCCGCAGGCACCGCCACCCGCTGGCTCGGCACCGGGGTGCGCACCGCGGGCCGCGGCACGTGGATCGTGGTGCCGTACCCCGGCAGGTCGACCGGCGGAGTGCGCTGGCTGGTGCCGCCGGACGGCTCGGGCACCCTCACCGATCCGGCGCTGCTGGAGCTGGCGATGCACGAGGCGGCGGCGGGTCTGGCGGGCGAGGAGGGCCCCTGACCGCACGCCGGTCCCGCGCGGGATCACGCCGGAGGTCTTGACAACGCAATTGGTCTGGACCAAGTTGGGCGCGCTCCACCCTCCAATTCCCCCATGCCCGGAGGCAGCTGTGGACCGCACCGGACCCGACAGACCATTCGCACGGCGCAGACTTCTCGCCGTCTGCACGGCCACCGTCCTGGCCGTCCCCGGCCTCACCGTCCTCTCGTCGGCCGCCCGTGCGGCCGACGCGGACCTCGTCAGGAACGGCGGGTTCGAGGCGGGCCTGGACAACTGGACCTGCACGGCGGCCAGTACCGTCACCTCGCCCGTGCGCACCGGCGCCTCCGCGCTGAAGGCGACCCCGGCCGGCAACGACTACGCCCAGTGCAGCCAGACCGTCACCGTGAAGCCGGACGCGCAGTACACCCTCACCGGCCATGTGCGCGGCAGCTACGTCTACCTCGGCGCGAGCGGCACCGGCACCACCGACGTCTCCACCTGGACGCAGTCCGCCGCCGACTGGCAGCAGCTCACCACCACCTTCCGCACCGGCCCGTCCACCACGAAGGTCACCCTCTACACGCACGGCTGGTACGGCACCGGCACCTACTACGCCGACGACGTCTCCCTGGTCGGCCCGGGTGCCGACGCGAGCCAGCCGCCCGCCCCGCCCACCGGCCTGAAGACCGGAACGGTGACCTCCGGCAGCGTCGCGCTGTCGTGGTCCGCGGTCCCCGGCGCGACCGGGTACGCGGTCTACCGCAACGGCGTGAAGGCGCAGACGGCGAGCGGGACCTCGGTCACCGTCACCGGCCTGTCACCGGCCACCGCGTACAGCTTCCAGGTGGCGGCCGTGAACGACGCGGGCGAGTCGGCGAAGTCGGCGGCCGTCACCGCGACCACCTCTCCGGGCACCGGCGACGGCTCCTCCGGCCTGCCCGCGCACGCCCTGGTCGGCTACCTGCACGCGAGCTTCGCCAACGGCGCCGGCTACACCCGCCTGGCCGACGTCCCCGACAGCTGGGACGTCATCGACCTGGCCTTCGGCGAGCCGACCTCCACCACCTCCGGCGACATCCGCTTCAACCGCTGCCCGGTCACCGAGTGCCCGAACGTGGAGAGCGACGCCGAGTTCAAGGCCGCCATCAAGGCCAAGCAGGCGGCGGGCAAGAAGGTCCTGATCTCCATCGGCGGCCAGAACGGCCAGGTCCAGCTCACCACCGCCGCGGCCCGCGACACCTTCGTCTCCTCGGTGTCGAAGATCATCGACGAGTACGGCCTCGACGGCCTGGACATCGACTTCGAGGGCCACTCCCTTTCCCTGAACGCCTCCGACACCGACTTCAGGAACCCCACGACCCCGGTCGTCGTGAACCTGATCTCCGCGGTGAGGACCCTCAAGGCCCGGTACGGCGCCAAGTTCGTCCTGACGATGGCGCCCGAGACCTTCTTCGTCCAGCTCGGCTACCAGTACTACGGCACCGGGAAATGGGGCGGCCAGGACCCGCGCGCCGGCGCCTACCTGCCCGTCATCCACGCCCTGCGCGACGACCTGACGCTGCTGCACGTCCAGGACTACAACTCGGGCTCGATCATGGGGCTCGACAACCAGTACCACTCCATGGGCGGCGCCGACTTCCACATCGCCATGACCGACATGCTGCTCACCGGCTTCCCGGTCGCGGGCGACGCGAACAACGTCTTCCCGCCGCTGCGCCCCGACCAGATCGCGATCGGCATGCCGGCGACCACGAACGCGGGCAACGGCCACGTCTCGCCCGCGGAGGTCACCAAGACCCTCGACTGCCTGACGAAGAGGACCAACTGCGGCTCGTACAGCCCGCACGGCACCTGGCCCGCCCTGCGCGGCCTGATGACGTGGTCGATCAACTGGGACCGGTTCGGCGGCTGGGAGTTCTCGAAGAACTTCGACGCCTACTTCGGCTGAGGAACAGCGCGAGCCCCGCCAGCAGCAGCGCGCACAGGCACCAGCTCGCCACCACGTCCAGCGGCCAGTGGTAGCCGCGGACGACGAGGCCGGTGGCGACCGCCAGGTTCAGGACCAGGCAGGCGGCGAGCAGGGCGCGACGGGCCGGGGCGGTGCGCAGCCCCGGCAGGAGGAGCAGGGTCGCGGCGCCGTACGCGACGGCGGCGGTCGCCGTGTGACCCGAGGGGTAGAAACCCGTACCCGGGCCCATCACCGGTGGGCCCGGGCGGGCGATCAGTTCTTTCGCCGGCACGATCACGGCCGGTACGGCGGCCATCAGGACGGCCGCCGCGACGGACGGCAGCCACCATCGGGCGGCGCCTTCGCGGCGGGAGCGACGGGCCGCGAGGACGAGGGCGACGGCCAGGACCGGGACGGCGACGGAGACGTTGCCGAGGTCGGCGAGCAGCTCGAAGAACCGGTTCGGGCGGACGACGGCGTCACTGACGCGTTCCTCCGCGCGGGCGAGGGGGCCGTGGGCCGCGACCTGCCAGGTGATCAGCGCGAGAAGGAGGGCCGGAAGGCCGAGGAGGATGGTCGGCCACCCCGGAACAGGGGGGGTGGTTCCGGGGTGGCCGTCCGGATCGGTGTGCCGCGCGCCCCGGGGGGTTTGGGGCGGGCGGCCATCCGATCGGTGAGGTGTTCCGGAGCCGGAAGCTCCGGGTGTGTGCGCGAGGGCACGACCAGGGCGAAGCTGGGGAGGCCCCGACCCGGCGTCGCCCACAGTCCCCTGTGGGCGGGGTGTTTCTCTCATCTGCGTAGAACCTACGACAGCGGATGCGGCTCCGACAGCCACATTCGCGTCCCGTCATCCACCTCGCACACCTTCTTCACACGCTCTGCCTCTCGGTGCGCCCGCCCCGGCCGGAAACGGAATCCGAGACGGGCGCCGGTCCGGCCCCGCGGCCGGGACCGGTGAGACGTCAGATGCGGGCGAAGGCCTGCTCGATGATGTCCAGGCCCTCGTTCAGGAGGTCCTCGCCGATGACCAGCGGGGGCAGGAAGCGGAGGACGTTGCCGTAGGTGCCGCAGGTGAGGACCAGCAGACCCTCCTGGTGGCAGGCCTTGGCGAGCGCGGCCGTGGCGGCCGGGTTCGGCTCCTTGGTGTCGCGGTCCTGCACCAGCTCGATCGCGATCATGCCGCCGCGCCCGCGGACGTCGCCGATGATGTCGAACTTCTCGGCCATCGCGCCCAGGCGGGCCTTCATGACCGCCTCGATCCTCTTCGCCCGCGCGTTGAGGTCCAGCTCCTTCATCGTCTCGATCGCGCCGAGCGCACCCGCGCAGGCGACCGGGTTGCCGCCGTAGGTGCCGCCCAGGCCGCCCGCGTGCGCGGCGTCCATGATCTCGGCGCGGCCGGTGACCGCGGCCAGCGGCAGGCCGCCCGCGATGCCCTTGGCGGTGGTGATCAGGTCCGGGACGATGCCCTCGTCCTCGCAGGCGAACCACTGGCCGGTGCGGCAGAAGCCGGACTGGATCTCGTCCGCGACGAAGACGATGCCGTTGTCCTTGGCGAACTGGCTGATCGCCGGCAGGAAGCCCTTCGCGGGCTCGATGAAGCCGCCCTCGCCGAGCACCGGCTCGATGATGATCGCGGCGACGTTCTCGGCCCCGATCTGCTTGTTGATCATGTCGATGGCCTGCGCGGACGCCTCGGCACCGGCGTTCTCCGGACCCGTCAGCCAGCGGTAGCCGTAGGCCACCGGCACGCGGTAGACCTCGGGCGCGAACGGGCCGAAACCGTGCTTGTACGGCATGTTCTTCGCGGTCAGCGCCATCGTCAGGTTCGTCCGGCCGTGGTAGCCGTGGTCGAAGACGACGACCGCCTGGCGCTTGGTGTACGCCCGCGCGATCTTGACGGCGTTCTCGACGGCCTCGGCGCCCGAGTTGAACAGCGCCGACTTCTTGGCGTGGTCACCCGGGGTCAGCTCCGCCAGCGCCTCGGCGACGGCGACGTAGCCCTCGTACGGCGTGACCATGAAACAGGTGTGGGTGAAGTCCTGGAGCTGCGCGGAGGCCCGGCGTACGACGGCCTCGGCGGAGGCGCCGACCGACGTCACGGCGATACCGGAGCCGAAGTCGATCAGGCGGTTGCCGTCGACGTCCTCGATGATGCCGCCGCCCGCGCGCGTGGTGAAGACCGGCAGCACCGAGCCCACACCGGCCGCGACCGCCGCGGTACGGCGGGCCTGCAGCTCCTGCGACTTCGGGCCGGGGATGGCGGTGACGACGCGGCGCTCCTGCGGAAGTGCGGTCATGAGGGGCTCCCTGAAGATCTTGCGAACCGGTGTTCCGGCGGACCGGGGGTTTCCGGGCGGGGGTGTTTTCGGACGCTTCTCCGCAGGCTAGGGCCGCGGCAGGGGGCGGGGCATGCTCCATGTGGGCGTTGTCGCAGGAATCGGTTGTCCGCCGTGGACATAGAACAGATGGCGGCCGGACCCGACCGGGTCCGCGCGGGTCCGGCCGCGTAAGCGGTGAACTCCCCCGGCAGGGGCACTAGATTGACCCGCGTACGAGGCACGGACCGGCTGGTCAGGGGGCAACGGCGATGGACGGCGACGGCACGCAGGACGCACGGGGCACACACGCGGGCCCCGTGCCGCGCCCGGCGGGACCCCCCGCCGTGCCCGCGACCCCGCACCCCGCGCGGCCCCCGGCCCCCGCGACACCCCCGCGGCCCGCCCGGGCACCGGGCATGCCGCCGCTGCCGGACGGGTCCGCCTTCCTGACCTGGCTGCGCACACCACGGCCGGAGGCCGCACCCGGCGTGTGGCGCTTCGGGCACCGGCCCAGGCCCGCGGAGGAACCCGAGACCGTGCCCGCGCGCCAGCTCCTCAGCGGCGCGCTCATCGCCTTCCTCGTCGGCTGGCTGCTCTGGTCGCTGCTGTGGAACGGCTACCTCGGCGGCTGGTGGCTGCTGCCGCTCTACGCGATGATCCCCGACTCCTGGGCCGAGCCCCACAGCTTCGGCTCCGTCGTGGCCGTCTACGCCTACTACACCGCCGTCGCCCTCGCGATCATGATCGGGGTCGGGCGGCTCGGCCGTTGGGGTGAGGTCTGGCGGCGCTACGGGCTGCCCGCCTGGCGCCGGTCCGCGCCCGTGGACGTACGGCCGCCCGCCCCCGAGGACGACCCCGCCCAGTGGAACCAGCTCCGCGCCGCCGGAGCCGCCGACGCCGCCGACCGGCTCGCCGCCGAGGCCCGCACCGGGCTCATGCGCGACGTCGACCACGCCCGCATCGCCCGCGCCTGGCAGGGCGTACGCAGCGGCCGGCACAGCCTCGCCACCTTCACCGGCGCCGTGCTGAAGGACGGCGCCGCCGCCTGCCTCCACCCCTCCGGGCACCGCGACCTGCCCGGCCGGCACGCCCGGCACGACCTGCTCACCGGACAGGTCCGGCTCGGCACCACCGCCGACGACCCCCGCAACCCCTACGCCTACCGCGCCACCGGACTCGCCCTCGGCCCCGACCTCCTCGGCACCTCGCTACTCGCCGTCGGCCCCGCCGGATCCGGCAAGACCGGCGGCGTCGTCCGGCCCCTCGCCGAGTCCCTGTGCCTGCACGCCCTCGCCGGACGCGCCGCCGTCGTCGTGGTGGGAGCCGCCGGCGCCGGGCTCGGCTCCGCCGACGCCTACGACGTCGTCGTGCGCGTCGGGAACCCCGAGTCCGTCTACGACCTCGACCTCTACGGCGGCACCACCGACCCCGACGAGGCCGCGGCCGTACTCGCCGAGGCCCTCGTCGGCGACCTCGCCGACCCGCACCCCGGCGGCGACAGCCGGCGCTCCACCACCGTCCTCGCCCAGCTCCTCGGCCCCTACCGCGCCGTCCACGGCCGCTTCCCCTCCGTCCCCGAACTGCGCCAGCTGCTCGACGGCTCTCCCGCCCCCCTCGCCGCCCTGCGCCGCGGCCTGGAGGAGGCCGGGCAGGAGTCGCTGCTGCGCGAGCTCGACGCCCGCGAACGGCAGCTCGGACACCCCGGGGACGTCGGCGGCGTCCTCGCCGACCGCGTCGCCCTCCTCGACCGGCCCGCCTTCGCCGGGTTCTTCGACACCTCCGGACAGTCCCGGCCCTTCTCGCTGCGCGCCCTCGACCACCCGGTCCGGGTCCGCATCGACCTGCCCCAGCGCGGCCACGCCGACGCCTCGCGCATCCTCGCCCGGCTCGTGCTCGCCCAGTTCACGGCCGGCGTCGCCGTCCGCGAGGACCGTTCGCTGTTCGCCTGCCTCGTCCTCGACGACGCGACCGGCGTCATCACCCCCGAGGCCGTCCGCGGCATCCAGCGGCTGCGTTCCGCCAACGCCGGGACCGTCCTCACCCTGCGCACCCTCGACGACGTCCCCCGGGCCCTGCGCAGTCCGCTGCTCGGCGCCATCGGCTGCCGCATGGCGCTCTCCGGCCTCACCCCCTGGGACGGCCAGGACTTCGCCGAGGTCTGGGGCAAGGAATGGACCGAGGCCCGGGACGTCACCGACCGGCAGATCATCGCCGAGACCCCCGCCGGCAAGGCCGTCCACATGCTGCGGCGCGTCATCACCGGCAACGCGCCGACCGCGCGCGCCGTCACCGTCCGGCAGGTCGAGCGCGAACGCTGGTCGGCGTCCGAGCTGGCGCACGGGGTGCCGCCGGGGCACGCGGTGCTCTCGCTCACCACCGTGCAGGGTGAGCACGCGCCACCGCTCCTGGTGGATCTGCGCGGCTGAAACGGCGCGCGGGGCACTCCTACGGTGAGGCAGAATCGATAGCGGCCCTTCATACGAAGCGGCCAAAAGATCACCCCGGCCGATCGCCCCGCGCCCGCCTCAGACCTGAAGGTCCCATGCCCCCCACGCTCGCCTCCCTCGTCCACCACTCCGCGCTCAAGCTGACCGTGCGGGCGGGCGGGGGACGCCTGGACGTGCCCGTCCGCTGGGCGCACGTCAGCGAGCTCGCGGACCCCGTGCCGTACATGGAGGGCGGGGAGCTGCTCCTCATCACCGCGCTCACCCTGGACGCGGAGGATCCCGACGCCATGCGCCGGTACGTCAAGCGGCTGGCCGCCGCGGGTGTCGTCGGCCTCGGGTTCGCCGTCGGCGTCAACTACGACGACATCCCCGACGCCCTCGTCGACGCCGCCGAACAGGAAGGGCTCCCCCTGCTGGAGGTGCCCCGGCGCACCCCCTTCCTCGCCATCAGCAAGGCCGTCTCCGCCGCCATCGCCGCCGACCAGTACCGGGCCGTCACCGCCGGGTTCGCCGCCCAACGCGAGCTGACCAAGCAGGCACTGAACGACGGCCCCGAGAAGCTGCTCGCCGCGCTCGCCGGGCAGGTCGACGGCTGGGCCGCCCTGTACGACGCGTCCGGCGCCGTCGTCGCCACCGCGCCCGAGTGGGCCGGGCGCCGCGCCGCGCGGATCACCGCCGACGTCGAGCGGCTGCGGGAGCGGCCCGCGCCCGCCAGCTCCGTGGTCGGCGGCCCCGACGGCGAGGACCGCATCGAGCTGCACTCCCTCGGCACCGGGCGGCGGCCCCGCGCCGCGCTCGCCGTCGGGACGGCCGCCGCCCTCGGCACCGCCGAGCGGTACGCCGTGCACTCGGCGATCGCCCTGCTGACGCTCACCACCGAGCGGTCGACCTCACTGCACGCCGCCGAGCAGCGGATCGGGGCGGCCGTGCTGCGGATGCTGCTCGCCGGGGAGTCCGACCACGCGCGCGCCGTCGCCGGGGGCCTGTACGGGGAGCTCCTCGACGCGCCCTTCCGGCTGATCCTCGCCGAGTCCGCGTCCGCGTCGGCCGCGCGGGCGCATGCCGACGGGCACGCGCGCGTCGCCCCCAAGCCCGCCGTCGCCTCCGTCGCGGTGGCCGACGCGCACGGTGATCCGCTGGGCGGGCTCGCCGAGGTCGTCGAGTCCGCCGCCGCCCGGTCCGGCGAGTCCGTGCTGGTCGTCCCGGACGGGGAGCGGCTCGTCGTGCTCGCCGCGGACGGGGGTGCCGCGGTGGCGGCCTGCCAGGCGCACGCGGAGGCGCTGGACGCGGCGCGGGCCGCGGGGCGCGCGGCCGGGCGGGAGCAGGCCGCGGCGGACGAGGGCGAACTGGTCGTGGGATTGTCGGCGCCGGCCGGGCCCATCGCGGCGGGGGCGGCCTACAAGCAGGCCGAGCAGGCGCTGTCGGTGGCCCGGCGGAGGGGGCGGGCGCTCGTCGAGCACGAGGAGGTGGCCGCGGGGTCCGTGGTGCCGTTGCTCGCGGACGACGCGGTGCGGGCGTTCGCGGACGGGTTGCTGCGGGCGCTGCGCGAGCATGACGCGACGGGGCGGGGGGATCTGGTGGCCTCCCTGCGGGCGTGGCTGTCCCGGCACGGGCAGTGGGACGCGGCGGCGGCGGATCTCGGGGTGCACCGGCACACGTTGCGGTACCGGATGCGCAGGGTCGAGGAGATCCTCGGACGCTCGCTGGATGATCCGGACGTCCGGATGGAACTGTGGCTGGCGCTGAAGGCCACGGGGGTGGGGGAGTAGGTCGGTCGGGTGGGTCGGTGCGGTGACCGTCGGGCGCCTTCGGGCCGGTGGGTGGGTCGGGGCCGTGCCGGTACATCCGGCCGTCGGTAGTTGGTGTGGGCGTCCGTCACCAGCGTTCCTCGGTCGGGTACGTCCCCGTCTCGACGGCCATTTGATGTACCGGCACGGCCCCTTCGGTCGTAGGGCGACTGCGGGCCATGGGGGCTGAGCTGCGGGGGGCGCGGGTCCGGTGGCTCCGGTGCGGGGCCGGTGGGCGACGCCCACCTGCGGCACGGCCCCTTCGGTCGGATGGCGGCTGCGGGTCGTGGGGGTTGAGCCGCGGGGGCGCGGGTCCGGTGGCTCCGGTGCGGGGCCGGTGGGCGACGCCCACCTGCGGCACGGCCCCTTCGGTCGGATGGCGGCTGCGGGTCGTGGGGG
>NZ_JBVHTO010000017.1:0-92827 GCF_055565855.1 Streptomyces sp. NPDC028308 | reverse complement strand
GGGCTGAGCCCCGGGGGGCTGGGGCCTGGTGGCTCCGGTGCGGGGCCGGTGGGCGACGCCCACCTGCGGCACGGCCCCTTCGGTCGGATGGCGGCTGCGGGTCGTGGGGGCTGAGCCGCGGGGGGCGCGGGTCCGGTGGCTCCGGTGCGGGGCCGGTGGGCGACGCCCACCTGGCTGCGGTCGGGCGTGCGGCGGGGGGCGGCGCCCACTCACCCGGCTGGTGCCGGTGGACCGCCCACCCACCCCGGCTGGCGCCGGCGGACCGCCCACTCCAGCTGCGGTCGGGCGTGCGGCGAGGGGTGGCGCCCACTCACCCGGCTGGCGCCGGCGGGCCGCCCGCTCCAGCTGCGGACAGGCGTGCGGCGGGGGCCGCCCGCCGCAGCTGCGGGCAATCGTGCCGCTGGGGCGGCACGGGTGGGCGCAGGCGGCTCCCCGTTGGCGCCGGGTTCGCCGTCCTGCCTCGACCTTGGCTGCGGCACCGGGTGCCGGTGTAGGTGAGGGGAAGTGGGACCACTCACGGGTTCCGGCCTCAGTCGCAGCCCAGGGGGCTGACGTAGCCGGGGGGAGGGAAGGCACCGGGGGCCCGGGGGCCGCGACGGGGTGGGTTGGCCGTTGCGGAGTGGGGTGGGAGGGGAGTGCTACGGGGTGGACAAGCGCCAGGGCGTCCGGCGGGCCCTACCGTGGGGGCCGTAAGACACGGACACACCAACCTCGGAAGGGCCGGGACTCGACAATGACTTCCACCCACGCCTTCTGGCTCGCCGGCCGCCAGGCCACCGGCGAGACCACCTTCGACGTCACGTCGCCCTGGGACGGGCAGCTGGTCGGGAAGGTCAGCGTGCCGACCGAGGCCCAGGTCGAGGAGGCGGTCGCCGCCGCCCACGCCGTACGCGACGAGTTCGCGGCGACCCCCGCGCACGTCCGCGCCGCCGCCCTCGACCACGTCAGCAAGCGGCTCGCCGAACGCACCGAGGAGATCGCGCGCCTCATCTCCGCCGAGAACGGCAAGCCCATCAAGTGGGCCCGCGGCGAGGTCGGCCGCGCGGTGTCCGTGTTCCGGTTCGCCGCCGAGGAGGCCCGGCGGTTCAACGGCGGCGAGGCCCAGCGCCTCGACACCGACGCCGGCGGCCAGGGCCGCCTCGCGCTGACCCGGCGCTTCCCGAAGGGCGTCGTCCTCGGCATCGCGCCGTTCAACTTCCCGCTGAACCTGTGCGCCCACAAGGTCGCCCCGGCGATCGCGGCCGGCGCCCCGATCATCCTGAAGCCCGCGCCCGCGACCCCGCTGTCCGGCCTGATCATCGGCGACCTGCTCGCCGAGACCGAGCTGCCCGCCGGCTCGTGGAGCATCCTGCCGGTCTCCAACGACCGCATGCCCGCGCTGGTGCAGGACGAGCGGCTGCCCGTCATCTCGTTCACCGGCTCCGAGAAGGTCGGTTACGCGATCATGGACTCGGTGCCGCGCAAGCACTGCACGCTGGAGCTCGGCGGCAACGGCGCGGCCGTCGTCCTCGCCGACTTCGCGAGCGACGAGGACCTGGACTGGGCGGCGACCCGTATCGCCACCTTCTCCAACTACCAGGGCGGCCAGTCCTGCATCTCGGTGCAGCGGGTCATCGCCGACGCCTCGGTGTACGAGCGGCTGCTGCCGCGTATCGTCGCCGCCGTCGAGGCCCAGGTCACCGGCGACCCCTCGGACGACCGGACCGACGTCGGCCCGCTGGTCAGCGAGGACGCCGCCCGCCGCGTCGAGTCCTGGGTCGACGAGGCCGTCGCCTCCGGCGCCACGCTCCTCACCGGCGGCAAGCGCGAAGGCGCCTCCTACGCGCCGACCGTCCTCGCCGACGTCCCTGCGGACGCCACCCTCTCCTGCGAGGAGGTCTTCGGACCGGTCCTCACCGTGCAGCGGGTGACCGGCGAGGCCGAGGCCTTCGCCGCCGTCAACGACTCCAAGTACGGCCTCCAGGCAGGTGTGTTCACCCACGACCTGCAGACCGCCTTCCGTGCCCACCGGGCGTTGGAGGTCGGCGGCGTCGTGGTCGGCGACGTGCCCTCCTACCGCGCCGACCAGATGCCGTACGGCGGTGTGAAGCAGTCCGGCGTCGGCCGCGAGGGCGTGCGGTTCGCGATGGAGGACTACACCTACGAGCGCGTACTGGTCCTGACGGGCCTCGCCCTGTAAGGACGCGCGAAACCGGCGGCCGGAACCCACTGTGCGGGGGTTCCGGCCGCCGTCGTACGACGGCGGCCCCATTCTTCAGTCGGTGGACCTGGACACCGAGACCTCGCGGCGCGGGCGCCGTCGGTTGACCGGACGACGGCCGACAACCGGTGGTCCTTGTGGTGACTATGCCAAGGGCATGGCCTAATCTTCGCTCACTGGCCACACGCGCCCCCCGGTTCCCACACATGGCAGGGCGTCCAGGCATCCTCATTCGTTCCGGGGGGTTCGAACCGGCAGTGCGTATACGCACCCTCACAACCGCCACCACATTGGCGGTCCTCTTCAGCTCGGTGGTTCTGACCGCCACGCCGGCGGACGCGGACACCACCGCGAGCCTGCCGGTGGAGCGGACCGCCGACATCGTGGTCGACGGCGTCCACCAGCGCGTTTTCGTCAGCGACCCGAGCAACGGCAAGATCGTCGTCACCGACTACACCGGGAACGTGGTCCGTCAACTGACGGATCTGCCAGGTGTCGTGGGTCTGGAACTGTCCGCCGACTCCGGCACGCTCTACGCGGCCGTGCGGGACGCCGACGTGATCGCCGCGTTCGACACCGCGGCCGTCGTCGAGACCGCCCGCTACCCAGTGGGCGACAACCCGCTGAGCGTCGCCCTGGCGGGCGGCAGACTGTGGTTCGGCTACGGCGGGCCCGGCGAGGGCAACATCGGCTCGGTCGACTTGTCCGGCCAGCAGCCCGTGGTCACGCTCGCGCAGGAGGGCCGCGTCTGGTACCTCGCGCCGATGCTGGACGCCGCACCCGGCTCCAGCACCGTGATCGCGGCCGCGATCGGCGGGAGTCCGGTGTCGCTGGCCTCCTACGACGTCTCCTCGGGCACGCCCACCCGCACCGTCTTCACCAACGGCACCGGCGGCAACCTCGGGGACCTCCAGGTCACCCCGGACGGCCGACACGTCGTCGTGGCCAGCGGCGCGCCCTACCACCACCAGGTGCTGCGGACGTCCGACCTCACCGAGGACGGCTCCTACACCAGCGACTCCAGCCCGAACGCGATCGCCATCGCACCCGACGGCGCCGTCGCAGCAGGCGTCAGCGGGCCCTACGAGCCCGACGTCTACATCTACGAGCCCGGCGCCACCAAATCCATCCGCGAGTACGACTTCCCGGACACCGACCCCACCGTCACCGGCAAAGACGAACTCGCCGCCGCGGGCCTGGCCTGGGCACCGGACGGCTCACGGCTGTTCGCGATCACATCCAACTTCTCCGGCACCTACTCCCTGCGGGTCCTGGAGGCGCCCACCACGCCGGCCACCTCCATCACCGTGGACGCCCCGGCCACCGCGACCCGTGCCAAGCAGCTCACCGTCAAGGGCAAGGTCTCCTCGAGGGTGGCGCTGCCCGTCGGCATCAAGCTGACGGCGAACCGCACCGACCTGGAGTCGCCGAGCGGCAAGGCGCTGGCCACGGTGACCGTCAAGGCGGACGGCACCTACTCCTTCGTGGACACCCCGCCCGCCGGTGGCAAGGTCACGTACACGCTGACGTACGCCGGCGACGCCGGGCACGCCTCCGGCACCGGCTCGGACACCGTCGAGGTGTCGCGCACCTCGACGACTCTGACGCTGAACAACAACGGCAAGGTCTACTCCTACGGCGCCGACGTCGGCTTCACCGCGCACCTCGGCACGACATACAAGAACCGCAAGGTGGAGATCTGGGCCGACCCTTACGGCTCGGACAAGCCGAACGCGCTGGTGAAGTCCGGCACGGTCAACTCCAGTGGGAACCTGTCCGTCGTCCTGGACCTGATGCGGGACACCAAGGTCACGGCGAAGTTCGCGGGTGACGCCCGCTCCGCGCCGAAGACGGTGACCAGCACGGTAGGAGCAAAGGTCAAGGTGTCGACGTCGGTGAGCGGCCACTACAAGACGGCGTACACGTCGGGCCACACCTACTACTACTTCAAGAAGACCAAGAACCCGCTGTTCACCAACACGATGACGGCCTACCCGGGCCGCAAGCAGCGCCAGCAGTTCGAGGTCTACTACAACGGCAGCTGGTACGGCAGTGGTTCGAAGTACTTCACGCTGGACTCCGCGGGCGTCTCCAAGGTGGAGCTGACCGGCGAGCACCAGACGGGCCAGCGGATGCGCGTCCGCTCCTCGTACATCAACGACTCGTCGGGCGACACCGTGAACTCGACGACGTACGGCGCGTGGAAGTACTTCACCTTCACGAGCTGAGGCGGGCCCCGCGCAGGCCCCCCGCCCTCAGCCGCCGAAACCGACTCGCGCGAGCCATAGAGGGCCGCGCAGGGTGACGTGGACGTCGTGCACGCCGGTGACGTGGAAGGCGGCGTCCACGGTGGTGTAGTCGTACGGGCCCTTCGTCGGGCGCAGTGTGAGGGAGGCGAGGGCCGGGCCGTCGTCCAGGGAGATCTCCACTACTCCCTCGCCCGCCACCTCCGCGGTGACGCCGGTGACGCCGGTCCCGAAGTCGCAGGCCCGGTAGACCAGTTCGCCCGGGCCGTCGTCGAGCGGCGTCACGGCGTCCCCCGCCGTCCTGGTGGCGTCGACGATCCGGGTGCCGCGGTGTTCGTCGAAGTCCGCTGCCTCCAGGCCGCGTTCGCGGACCGGGCGCGGTCCGGCAGGCTCACCGTCGAGGCCGACCCTCGCGCGGAGCCGGACGTCCTCGCTGGACGCGCCCGCCAGGATCTCGTACGTGCCCGGCTCCAGGCGCCACCGGCCGTGCGCCACGTCCCAGAACTCGAAGACGGACAGCGGCAGTTCGAAGGAGAGGCCGGCCGAGGCGCCGGGGTCCAGGCGGACGCGGCGGTGTCCGGCCAGCTCGCGGCGGGGGCGGGGCACGGACGGGGCGACGGCGCGGACGTAGAGCTGGGCGACCTCGTCGGCCGTCACCGCGCCGGTGTTGGTGACGGTAAAGGAGACGCGCACCGCGTCCGGCCCGGACGTCACCCGCAGGTCCGTGTACGCGAACGACGCGTACGACAGGCCGTGCCCGAACGGAAACAGCGGGGTGCCCTCGAAGTACAGGTAGGTCTGGCGGCCGCCGATCACGTCGTAGTCGAGGAGGTCCGGCAGGTCGTCGTCGCGGGCGTACCAGGTCTGCGGGAGGCGGCCGGCGGGTGAGACGTCACCGGTAAGGATCCCCGCCAGCGCGGCGCCCGCCGCCTGGCCGCCGTGCGCGGTCCACAGGACGGCGGGAAGGTCCGCGGGGTCCACCGCGTACGGGTAGGCGGAGACCAGGGCGAGGACGGTGGCGGGGTTCGCGGCCCGGGCCGCCCGCAGCAGCCGCTCCTGGTGCGCCGGCAGGCGCAGCGTCGTACGGTCCTCGGTCTCGCGGCCGTTGATGTGCGGGTCGTTGCCGGCGACCACGACGACCACGTCGGTGGCGGCCGCGGCGCGGGCCACCGCGTCCTCGCCACGCTCGACCACCTCAACCTCGAAGACCTCCGCGTCCTGTGCGGCAACCTTCACGCCGTCGGCGGCGACACAGACGTGTCCGCCCGTCCCCAGGTGCTTGAGGAGGTGACCCCGTTTATGGGCCGCGGAGGGTTCCAGGCGGAACGTCTCCTGGACGACCCAGCCGCCGGGCTGGTCCGCGGAGGCGCGCAGGAAGCCGTCCTCGGCGACCGAGAGGTAGCGGCCGTCGGGCGCGCGCAGGGTCAGCACGCCGTCGCCCCAGTCGGCGAGGGCGAGTTCGGTGCCGTGGGCGTCCGCGGAGAGCGGGGACAGGTCGGTGCGGCCCGCGACGAGCGCCGGGTCCAGCGCGCCCTCGGCACCGGGCACGTCGTCCGCCGCGTCCGGCGCGGCGGGCACGACGAGGTAGGTCCCGGACGACGTCCGCAGCCGTACCCGGTCCACGCCCTCGGCGAAGACGACCCGGTCGGCGCCGAGACGCTCGTACAGGCCCTCCAGCGGTGTCGAACGGTGCAGGAGGGTGCCGCTGTACCAGTCGAGCTTGCACTCGTCGGCGAGCAGGCCGACGACGGCGACGCGGGTGTCGTGGGCGAGCGGCAGGAGTCCGTCGTTCTTCAGCAGGACCACGGCCTGCTCGGCCGCCTCCCGGGCGAGGGCGCGGTGGGCCGGGGTGTCGAAGTCGTCCGTGCCCGCGAACGGATCGGAACCCGGGTCGAACTCGCCCAGCCGGAAGCGGACCGAGAGCTGCCTGCGGACCGCCGCGTCGATGTCGGCCCCGCTCAACAGGCCCCGGGCTACGGCCCCCTGAAGGCGGGCGACGGTCTTCGAGTTGTCCGTGCCGTGGTCGGTGAAGCTGTCCACCCCGGCGCGTACCGCGGCCGCGACCGCCTCCTCGTGGGTGTCGAAGTAGTGCTCGGAGTCGACCAGGTTGGAGGGCGCCCCGGCGTCCGAGCAGACCAGCAGCTCCTGGTCCGTCCAGGCGCGCAACTGCTCGCGCAGGTACGGCGAGACGTGGTTGGGGCGCCCGTTGACGAGGTTGTACGCGGGCATCACGCCGGCCACCGCGCCCGCCTCCACCGTCTCGCGGAAGGCGCGCAGGTCGTACTCGTGCAGCACGCGTGGGCGCACGGACGAGGACGAGGTGTCCCGGTCGGTCTCGTTGTTGTGGGCCAGCCAGTGCTTGAGCACGGGGGCCGTACGCCAGTACACGGGATGGTCGCCGCGCAGGCCCCGGGTGTACGCCGTGGCGATGGCGGACGTGAGCCTCGGGTCCTCGGAGTAGCCCTCCTCGTTGCGCCCCCACAGCGGGTGGCGCAGCAGATTCACCGTTGGCGACCAGACGTTGAGGCCGACGCGGTCGTCGCGGGCGCGCATGGCACGGGCCTCCCGCGAGACGGCCTCGCCCACCCGGCGGACGAGGTCCTCGTTCCAGGTCGCGCCGAGCCCCACGGCCTGCGGGAACACGGTCGCCGGGCCCATCCACGCCACCCCGTGCAGAGCCTCCTGTCCGGTGCGGAAGGCGGCGACGCCGAGGCGTTCCACCGGGGGCGTGAACTGGTGCAGGAACGCGATGCGTTCGTCGGGCGTGAGCCGTGCCAGCAAGTCGTCGATGCGCTTCGCGAACGGCAGCCGCGTATCCCGGAAGGGCGGCGCGGAAGGCGTGGGTGCGGTCACGTGGGGGTCCCTTTGCGATGGAGCGACGGGGCGCTTTCGAAGCGCTTCGATGCTCAGGGCGACGAGACCGGGTGTCAAGACATGTGGACGCGAAACACCGTACATCTATTGGCATTTCAAGCACCGTGGATGCCCCGCGCCGGTCCGGCGAGGCGCCCAGGAATGTTGGGATCGGCTCTTGTGCGCCCCTGGGTGTTCACTTAACCTCGCAGCAACATCGAAGCGCTTCGACAAGCGGCGAGAGCCCGTCCTGGGGCGCGTAGTCCGCCAGGGACCGCTTCAGCTCAGCCAGTTCCACTCGAGACACCGCAGCCGACGGCTCCCCGCCGGGTGTCCTGCTGTGCGCCACGAAGGGTTGACGCAATGACGCCGAACTCCGCCACCTCCGGCACCAGCCGGAGAAGCTTCCTCGCCTCCACGGCGGTGGCCGCGACCGCCGTGACGGGCGGGATGCCGCTGCTCGCCGCCTGCGGCGGGTCCGACGGCGGCTCCAAGGAGGGGACGACCTCGGGCAAGGACGCGCGGAGGATCCTCCCCGCCTTCGTGGCGCAGAACGTGGTGACGCCGGACATCCCCTCGAAGAACGGCTCCGCGGCCGGCTTCACCGGCGAGCTCTCCCTGGCCGGACTGAAGACCTCGGTACCGCGCAAGCTGGGCAAGGGCGGCACCGTCCGGGTCATGTCGCCCTTCTGGGGGACGCCGCCGAAGGGGAGCAACGCCTACTACGCGGCGATGAACGAGCGGATCGGCGCCGACGTCGTCTGGCAGAACCAGGACGGCAACACGTACGACGAGAAGCTCGGCGCCGTCCTCGCCTCCAGCGACCTGCCGGACGTCGTGGTGATCCCCAGCTGGAACATGGGCGGCAAGATCCCCAGCGCCATCATCAGCAAGTTCGCCGACCTCGGGCCCTATCTCTCCGGCGACCGGGTCAAGGAGTACCCGAACCTCGCCGCCATCCCGAGCGACGCCTGGAAGTACTCCATCTTCGGCGGCAAGCTGCGCGGTCTGCCGCAGCCCGCGCCCACCGTCACCGGCATCGTGCCCTTCTACCGCAAGGACGTCTTCGACAAGGAGGGGTACGAACTGCCCACCTCCGCGGCGGAGTTCCTCGCCCTGGCCAAGGACATCACCCGGGCCAGGGCGAAGGTGTGGGCCTGCGACGACATGAAGTGGACCGCCTTCAACGTCTTCGGCGTGCTGTCCGGGAGCGAGAAGCCCCTCGGCTGGAACCTCGTCGACGGCAAGCTGGTCTACCGGGTGGAGACCGACGAGTACCTGGAAGCGCTGGAGTGGACGCGCAAGCTGTACGCGGCCGGTGTCGTCCACCCGGAGGCCAGGGCGGCCAACCAGGGCAACGCGGGCCAGCGTTTCACCGCCGGCGAGGTCCTGGTGTACAACCAGAACATCTCGGACTGGTGGGGCAAGACGGCCGAACAGGCGGGCCACAACAAGGACTTCCGCATCGCGGGCATGGACATCTTCGGCCACGACGGGGGTGACCCCCGGCTCTGGGCCGGGTCGCCCGCCGGCATCTTCGCCTTCGTCAACAAGAAGGCGTCCAAGGCCGTGATCCACGACGTGCTGGCCGCCGCGAACGTCTCCGCCGCCCCGTACGGCACCAAGGAGTACATGCTCACGAACTACGGGGTGGAGGGCACGCACTACACCGTCCGGGACGGTATGCCCGTCAAGAACGACAAGGGCAACCAGGAGGTCCTGAACGCGTACGTGATGCTGGCGAGTCCCGCCCCGACCATCGCGCACCCCGACTTCCCCGACATCGCGGAGGAACAGGTGCGGTGGCAGCAGCGGATGGGCGCCTTCACAGGGAAGTCCTCCTTCTACGGCCTGCAGATCACCGAGCCGGCCCGCTACACCAACCTCTCGAACGACTTCGAGCAGTTGGAGGACGACATCGTCCGCGGCCGCAGGAAGACCGGTGACATGCAGCAGGCCGTGTCGGACTGGAAGAGCCAGGGCGGCGACAAGCTGCGGGACTGGTACCGCAAGCTGCTGGACGACACCGGCTCCGCACAGGGGTGACGAGGTGGCACACAGCACCGCACCGGGCCCCGCCCGTACGGCCGCGTCGTCGGAGACGGACACCGACGAGCCGTCCGCCGGCCGCGCGAGGGCCGCCACGGCCGGCCGGGCCCCCGGGGCCGCCCGCGTCCCGAGGTACGGCTCCCTCCGCACCCGTCTGCGGCGGGACCGCACCCTGATCCTGATGACGCTGCCGGCCATCCTGCTCGTCCTGGTCTTCAACTACGTACCGATCCTCGGCAACGTCGTCGCCTTCCAGGAGTACGACCCGTACGTCGGCGACAACGGCTTCGTCGCCGTCTTCCACAGCCCGTGGGTGGGCTTCGAGCAGTTCACCCGGATCTTCGAGGACTCCGCGTTCTGGGACGCCGTGCGGAACACCCTCGTCCTGTTCGTGCTCCAGCTCGTGCTGTTCTTCCCCGTCCCCATCGCGCTCGCGCTGCTCGTCAACAGCGTGATCAGGCCCCGGGTGCGGGCGGTGTCGCAGGCGATCCTGTACCTGCCGCACTTCTTCTCCTGGGTGCTGGTCATCACCGTGTTCCAGCAGATCTTCGGCGGGGCCGGCATCATCGCGCAGACCCTGCGCCGGCACGGGTACGAGGGCTTCGACCTGATGACGGACCCGGGGATCTTCAAGTTCCTGGTGACGGCGGAGGGCGTGTGGAAGGACGCCGGTTGGGGCGTCATCGTCTTCCTCGCCGCGCTGGCCTCGGTGAGCCCGGACCTGTACGAGGCCTCGGCGATGGACGGCGCCGGGCGCCTGCGCCGCCTGTGGCACGTCACGCTGCCCGCCCTGCGCCCGGTGATCGCCCTGCTGCTGGTGCTGCGGGTCGGTGACGCGCTCACGGTCGGCTTCGAGCAGATCCTGCTGCAACGGGACGCGGTGGGCCCCGGCGCCTCCGAGGTCCTCGACACCTACGTGTGGTGGAACGGCGTCCGCAACCAGGACTTCAGCTACGCGGCCGCGGCCGGTCTGATCAAGGGCGTGGTCAGCCTCGGGCTGGTCCTCGCCGCGAACAAGGTGGCCCATCTCATGGGCGAGCAGGGGGTGTACAAGAAGTGAGCGCCGTGACCGGGCCCCGACCGAAGGCCCCCGGCCGCTGGGCCGCGCCGTCGAGGCCCGTCTGGGAGGAGCCGCCCGGCCGGGCCGGACTCGCGGGCAAGGCCATCGTGCTGGCCGGCGCCTGCCTGGCCGTCCTGTTCCCGCTGTGGATCGTCGTCGTCACCAGCCTGTCCTCGAAGGAGACCGTCACCGAGGCGGGCGGTCTGGTGGTGGTCCCCAAGGGCGTCACCTTCATCGCGTACCAGGAACTGCTGAGCGGCGGCCAGGTCACCCGGGCCACCCTCGTCAGCCTGGGTGTCACGCTCGTCGGCACGCTGTTCTCCATGACGGTGTCCGTCCTCGCCGCGTACGGGCTCTCCCGGATCGGGTCGGTCGGGCACCGCTGGTTCCTCATGACCCTGCTCGCCACGATGTTCTTCGGCGCCGGACTCATCCCCACGTACCTGCTCGTGCAGTCGCTGGGCCTGACGGACACCTACCTCGCGCTGATCCTGCCGAGCGCGGTCAGCGTCTTCAACATCCTCGTGCTGCGCGGCTTCTTCATGGGCATCTCGCAGGAACTCGTCGACAGCGCGCGGATCGACGGCGCGGGGGACTGGCGGATCCTGTGGGGGATCGTGGTGCCGCTGTCCCGCGCGGTCATCGCGGTGATCACGCTCTTCTACGCCGTCGGCTACTGGAGCGCCTGGTTCAACGCCTCGATCTACCTGAGCGACCAGGACATGATGCCGCTGCAGAACGTCATGATCCAGCTCGTCCAGAAGCAGGAGCCGCCGGTCGGGATGGGGCAGGCCATCAAGACGGGCGAACTGTCCGCGCTGGCCGTCCAGATGGCGGTCATGGTGCTGGCGCTGCTCCCGGTCGCCGTGCTCTCGCCCTTCGTCCAACGGCACTTCAAGAAGGGCATGCTCACCGGCGCCGTGAAGGGCTGACGCGCGCCCGCCCCGTCCCGCTCCCTGGTGCGCGGCCGTGCGCCCGGACCACCGCCGGGCACCCCGCGCCCCGACGGACCCCCTCCCCACGCTCCCCAGGAACGAGGTATGTCATGCCTACGTCACACCCGAGCCGGCGGACCGTGCTCGCCGGGACCGCCGCCGCAGCCCTCACCGCCGTCCCCGGCGCCCCCGCCCTCGCGGCCCAGGCACGAGAAGCAGGGGCGGCCCCCTACCGCTGGCGCAACGTCGTCATCGGCGGCACCGGTTTCGTCACCGGAGTCCTCTTCCACCCCACCGTGCGCGGCCTCGCCTACGCCCGCACGGACATCGGCGGCGCCTACCGCTGGGAGCAGCGCACCGCCCGCTGGACCCCGCTCACCGACCACCTCGGCTGGGACGGCTGGAACCTCCTCGGCGTCGAGGCCGTCGCCGTCGACGCCGCGCACCCGGACCGGCTCTACCTGGCGCTCGGCACGTACGCCCAGTCATGGGCCGGACCCGGTGCCGTCCTGCGCTCCGAGGACCGCGGCGCCACCTGGACCCGCACCGGCCTCGACGTCCGGCTCGGCGCCAACGAGGACGGTCGCGGCGCGGGCGAGCGGCTCCTCGTCGACCCGCGCGACAGCGACACCCTCTGGCTCGGCACCCGCCACGACGGACTCCTCAAGTCGACCGACCGCGGTGCCAGTTGGGCACCCGTGAAAGCCTTTCCCGCCGAGGCGAGCGCCACCGGTCAGGGCGTCACCCTGATCGTCGCGGCCGGCCGCACCCTCTACGCGGGCTGGGGCGACGGCGACGGCACCGCCGGCTCGGCGAACCTGTACCGCACGGCCGACGGCACCACCTGGGAGGCCGTCCCGGGACAGCCCTCCGGCACCTCGGCCAAGGTCCCGGTCCGCGCCGCGTACGACGCGCACACCCGCGAGCTGTACGTCACCTACGCCGACGCACCCGGGCCCAACGGCCAGAGCGACGGCAGCGTGCACAAGCTGCGCACCGCGCACGGGACCTGGACCGACGTCACACCCGTACGGCCGTCCGGCGGCGGGGGAGGAGAACCGGCCGACACCTTCGGCTACGGCGGGGTGGCCGTCGATGCGCGCCGCCCCGGCACCGCCGTCGTCTCCACCAACAACCGCTGGGCGGCCGTCGACACCCTCTTCCGCACCACCGACGGCGGCCGCACCTGGACGTCCCTCAAGGACACCGCCGTCCTCGACGTCACCGAGACCCCCTATCTCAACTGGGGTGAGGAGAAGCCCAAGTTCGGCTGGTGGATCCAGACGGTCGCCGTCGACCCCCACGACTCGCGGCACATCGCATACGGGACCGGCGCGACCGTCTACGGCACCCGCGACCTCACCCACTGGTCGCCGTGGATCCGCGGCCTGGAGGAGACGGCCGTACGCCTGCTGATCTCGCCCCCGGCCGGCCCGGCGCACCTGATCAGCGGCCTCGGGGACATCGGTGTGATGTACCACGAGCGGCTGACCGCCTCCCCGCCGCAGGGGATGGCCGCGAACCCCGTCTTCGGCTCGGCGACCGGCCTCGCGCAGGCCGCGGCCAGACCGTCGTACGTCGTCCGCACCGGCTGGGGCGACCACGGCAACGGCGCGTACTCGCACGACGGCGGGCGCACCTGGACGCCCTTCGCCGCCCAGCCGGCCGTCGCGAAGGACGCGCCGGGTCCGATCGCCGCCGGCGCGGACGGTTCGGTCCTGCTGTGGTCGTTCGTGCACTGGGACGGCACGAGGTACGCCGCCCACCGCTCGGTGGACGGCGGCGCGACCTGGACCGAGGTCACCTCCTTCCCCAAGGGCGCGACGCCGGTCGCCGACCCGGTCGACCCGGCGCTGTTCTACGCGTACGACACCGGCACCGGGACGCTGTACGCCAGCACCGACGGCGGCGCCTCCTTCGCGGCCCGCGCGGACGGACTTCCCCTCGGCGACAGCCAGTTCAGGCTGGCCGCGGCCCCGGGAAGGACCGGCGACCTGTGGCTCTCCGCCAAGGGCGAGGGCCTGCACCGGTCCACCGACGGGGGCGCGGGCTTCGCCAGGGTCGGCAGCTGCCGGTCCTCGTACACGCTCGGCTTCGGCCGTGCGGCCCGGGGCGCCGGCTATCCCGCGCTCTACCAGGTCGGCTCGACGGGGACGGTCACCGCCGTCCTGCGGTCCGACGACGAGGCGAGGACCTGGGTGCGCATCGACGACGACGCCCACCGGTGGGGCTGGACCGGCGAGGTCGTCACCGGCGACCCCCGCATCCACGGCCGCGTCTACCTCGGCACCAACGGCCGGGGCATCCAGTACGGGGACCCGGCCTGATGCCCGCCCTCGACGACGCCACCCGCGGCCGCCTCCTCTTCGGCGGCGACTACAACCCCGAGCAGTGGCCCGAGGAGACGTGGCAGGAGGACGTACGGCTCATGAAGGACGCCGGCGTCAACTCCGTCACCGTGGGCGTCTTCTCCTGGGCCCGGCTCGAACCCCGGCCCGGCGCGCGGGAGTTCGGCTGGCTCGACCGGCTGATGGACCTGCTGCACGGGAACGGCGTCGGTGTCGTCCTCGCCACCCCGACCGCCGCCCCGCCCCCGTGGATGGGCAGGCTGCACCCCGAGACGCTGCCGCGCGACGAGAACGGGCAGACCGTCTGGTGGGGCTCGCGCCAGCAGTTCTCGCACTCCAGCCCCGTCTACCGCCGGTACGCCGCCGCCATCACCGAGGACCTCGCCGCCCGCTACGGCGGCCACCCCGCCCTCACCATGTGGCACATCAACAACGAGTACTGCACCCACGACTGGGGCGACGAGGCCGCCCGCGCCTTCCGCGACTGGCTGCGACGCCGGTACGGGACACTCGACGCCCTCAACACGGCCTGGGGCACCGCCTTCTGGAGCCAGCGCTACGACACCTGGGACGAGATCATCCCGCCGCGCCGCGCCCAGTACATGAACAACCCCACCCAGATGCTCGACTTCCGGCGCTTCACCTCCGACGCGCTCCTGGAGTGCTACCTCGCCGAACGCGACATCGTCGCCCGGCACACCCCGCACATCCCGGTCACCACCAACTTCATGCCCTTCTGGCAGGGGCAGGACGCCTGGGCGTGGGCGGCCGAGGAGGACGTCGTCTCCGTCGACGTCTACCCCGACCCCCGCGACCCCGACGGAGGCCAGTACTCCGCGCTGATCCACGACATGACCCGCTCGCAGGCCCGCGGCGGCCCCTGGATGGTCATGGAGCAGGCCGCGGGACCGGTCAACTGGCGCGGAGTGAACCACCCCAAGCCGCAAGGCCTGAACCGCCTGTGGTCCCTCCAGGCCGTGGCCCGCGGCGCCGACGCCGTCTGCTACTTCCAGTGGCGGCAGTCCCGGCAGGGCGCCGAGAAGTTCCACTCCGGCATGCTCGGTCACGCGGGTGAGCAGGGCCGCACCTTCCAGGAGGTCAAGCGGATCGGGGCGGAACTGGCCCGGCTGGGCGAGCGGGTGGCCGGCACCCGGGTGGAGGGAGCCGACGTCGCGCTCCTGCTGGACTGGCACGCCTGGTGGGCGGGCCTCCAGGACGGCCGGCTCTCCACCGAGGTCGACCACCCGGCGGTCGTCCGCGCCTGGCACCGCGCCCTGTGGGAGGCGCACACCACGGTGGCCTTCGCCCACCCCGAGCACGACCTGTCCGCGTACCGACTCGTCGTCGTCCCCCAGCTCCACCTGCTGACGGACGCCGCGGCCGACAACCTCGTGGCATACGTACGGGACGGCGGCACCCTCGTCTCAGGCTTCCTGACCGGCGTCGCGGACGAGGACGACCGGGTGCGCCCCGGCGGCATGGACGCCCGGCTGCGCGACCTCTTCGGCATCCGCACCCTGCACGAGTGGTGGCCGCTGGACGCCGGTGAGCACGTCGGCGTCGAGGGCTTCCGCGGCACCCTGTGGTCCGAGGAGATCGAGGCGGCCGACGCCGACGGCGTCACGCCGTACCGGGGCGGCGAACTGGACGGGCTCCCGGCCGTGCTGCGCAAGGGCCGCGCCTGGTACTTCTCCACGCTCCCCGAACCCGCGGCGCTGCGCGGCCTGCTGACCGGGATCGCCGCCGACGCGGGGGTCCGGCCGCCGCTCGACGCGCTCCCCGACCGGGTCGAGGCCGTACGGCGCGGCGGGCTGCTGTTCCTGCTCCACCACGGACGGGACGCGGTCACCGTGCCCGTCCCCGGCCGCCACCGCGACCTGCTCACCGGCGAGCGCGTCACGGACGCCGTGGAACTGGGCCGCTACGGCGTGGCCGTGCTGGAGACGGCCGATGAGTGAGCCCGTGCACGGCACCTGGGAGCCGGCGCCCGCCGCCCGCTGGGAGGACGCCTTCCTGAGCGGCAACGGACGGCACGGCGTCATGGTGTCCGGCGCCCCGGACGACGAGCGGATCGTCGTCAACCACCACCGCCTGGTCCGGCCGAACGGCGACGAGCACACCCGGCCGCCCGCGCTGGCCGCGGCCCTTCCCGGGCTCCAGGACCGCCTGCTCGCCGGGGACACCACCGCGGGCGACGACTTCACCGACGGCCGGCCGCTCCGGTGGGTGCGGCCCTTCCACCCCGCCTTCCAGGTACGGCTGCGTGGGCCCGGCGCCCCGTGGACCTCCTACCGGCGGGAGGTCGACTTCACCACCGGCGTCGTGCGCACCGAGTGCGACGGCCGGCGCACCGACGTCTTCGTCTCCCGCGCCGACGACGTGATCGTGCAGTACGTGCGCGGGCCGGGCCTCACCGCCGACGTCACGCTCGACCACCGGCTGCCGGGCGCCCCGCGGGACCTCGGGGTGGGACACGGCGCCGTCCTGACCCCCGAGGGCGCGCTCCTCACCCTGCGGGCCCGCTACCCCAAGAGCGAGTGGGCCTACACGGGCGTGACCCTCGTGGTGGTCACCGGCGGGCGGACCGTGACCGCGCCGCCCGGCGTCCGGGTCACCGGGGCCCGCGCGGTCCTCCTGCTCACGCGGGTACGGCGGCACCCGGGGGAGCTGGACGTGCTCGACGAGGCCCGCGCCCTGCGCGGCCTGCTCCCGGACGGCGAGGAGGACGCGTACCGGTGCCTGCTGGAGCGGCACACCGACCCGCACCGCACCGCCTACCTGCGCGTGGGCCTTGACCTGGGGGCCGACCCGGCCGAACGCGCGCTGCCCGGTTCGGAGTTGCTGCGCCGGCCCGGAAGTCCCGCGCTCGCCGAACGGCTCTTCGCGGCCGGCCGGTACCACCTGCTGTCCGCCTCGGGCATGCTGCCGCCGCGGCTGACCGGGCTGTGGACCGGAGAGTGGGACACGGCCTGGTCGGGGGCGTTCACGACCGACGCCAACCTGAACCTCCAGACCGCCTCCGCCGCCGCGGCAGCGCTGCCCGAGGTCACCGAGGCCCACGCGGCGCTGGTGCACGGCCAGTGGGCGGACTGGCGCGACAACGCCCGCGCGATCCTCGGCACCCGCGGTGTCGTCGCCCCCGCCCACACCGACGGGGAGTCCGGGCACCTCTGCCACTTCAGCCGCGCCCATCCGCTGCACGTGTGGACGGCCGGCGCCGACTGGCTGCTGAAGCCCCTCGTGGACCACGACGAGACCCGCGGCGAACGCGACCCTCGGCTGGCCGCCGCCCTCGCCGAAGTCGCGGCGTTCTACGAGGACTTCCTCACCCGTACCGACGAGGAGGGCCGGCTCGTCGTCGTGCCGTCCTACTCGCCGGAGAACCGTCCCGCGAACTCCGGTCCGGTCACCGTCAACGCCGCCATGGACCTCTCGGCGGCCCGCCACGCCCTGCTCACGGCCGCCGACTACCACCCCGGGCCCGACGCCGAGCGGTACCGCGCGCTCGCCCGGCGGCTGCCTCCCCACCACATCAATGCCGAGGGCGCGCTGGCGGAATGGGCCCACGAGGGGCTGCGGGACAGCTACGACCACCGGCACCTCAGCCACCTCTACGGGGTGTGGCCGCTGGATGAGATCAACCCCTGCGACACCCCGGACCTCGCCGCGGCGGCCCGCCGCGCCCTCGCCCTGCGCGGCGCCGAGAACGACTCCGCGCACGGCCATCTGCACCACGCCCTGGTGGCGGCCCGGCTGTGCGACGGCGAGCGGGTGGCGGGCGCCCTCGGCGCCGTGCTGGCCGGCGACTACTTCCACGCCTCCCTGATGAGCGGCCACTACCCGCACCGCCACGTCTACAACGCGGACGCCGCCCACGCCCTCCCGGCCGTGCTCATCGAGATGCTCGTCCACTCCACACCCGGACGGCTCGTCCTCTTCCCCGCGCTCCCCACGGCGTACCCGACGGGCCGTCTGCACGGCGTCCGTACCCGCTTCGGCGCCGAGGTCGACCTCGACTGGGCCCCCGGCCGCCGTACGGCCGTCGTCCGCCCCACCCGCACCGCACGCGTCGAACTCAGGACTCCCTCCGGGGCGCGGACGCTCCGCCTGCGCGCCGGAGAGGACCGCGTCCTCACCCTGGGGCCGCGGTAGACCCACCGCACCACCGAAACCTCCCCCCACCCATGGAAGGGACACCATGGCATCACGTACCCCGCGCCGGATCGCCGAGGCGCTGCTGGCGCCCGCGCTCGCCCTCGGCGCCACCGTCGGCCTCGCCTCGGCCCCCGCCCAGGCCGCCGTCTGGAGCTCCTGCGACCAGTGGGGCAACACCTCGCTGAACGGCTACACCCTCTACAACAACATCTGGGGTTCCGGCGCCGGTTCGCAGTGCGTCTGGGCCAACTCCGGCACCAACTGGGGCGTCAACGCCAACCACCCCGACACCGGCGGCATCAAGTCGTACCCCAACGCCAAGAAGGTGATCAACAAGCCGATCACCTCGCTCGGTTCACTGAGCAGCGGCTACAACGTCTCGGTCCCGTCGTCCGGCGCCTACAACACCTCGTACGACATCTGGGACACCGACCACGACTACGAGATCATGCTCTGGGTCAACTACAACGGCGCCGTCGGCCCCCTCGGCACCTCGCAGGGCGACGTCACCCTCGGCGGCCACACCTGGACCGTCTACAAGGGCAGCAACGGCGCCAACGAGGTCTTCTCGTTCCTGCGCACCTCGGACTCGTCGTCGGGCACGGTGAACATCCTGCCGATCCTCAAGTGGATCAAGGACACCAAGCACTGGTTCGGGAACGAGACCATCGGTGACGTCCAGTTCGGCTACGAGATCACGTCCTCGTCCGGCGGTCTGAACTTCACCACCAACAACCTGACCGTCAGCAGCAGTTGACCCAGGCAGTGACGTGCGGCCGGTCCCTCCCCGGGGCCGGCCGCACGCGTCCGCGAGGGCTACGGCGCCACCGGCAGCCGGGCCCCGTCCCGCAGGAACAGCGGGATGCGGTCCAGCGGGGCGGCGACCGTCACCCGGGCACCGCCCGCGTACTCCTCGCCGGTCCACGCGTCCGTCCAGCGCGCGCCCGCCGGGAGGTACGCCGTGCGGACCGTCGCCCCCGCCGTCAGCACCGGCGCGACGAGCAGGTCGGCGCCGAACAGGTACGCGTCGTCCACCGACCAGGCTGCCTGGTCGTGCGGGAACTCCAGGAAGAGCGGGCGCATCACCGGCAGCCCCTCCTCGTGGGCCTCCCGCATGACGTCCAGCACGTACGGCTTCAGCCGCTCGCGCAGCCGCAGGTACTTCTCCATGATCGCGCCGGCCTCCTCGCCGTACGACCAGACCTCGTTGGGACCGCCGGTCATCTCCGGGCCGAGCGGCATCCCCGGGTCGCGGAAGCCGTGCAGCCGCATCAGCGGGGACAGCGCCCCGAACTGGAACCAGCGGACCATCACCTCGCGGTACGCCGGGTCGTCCGGGTCGCCGCCGTGGAAGCCGCCGATGTCGGTGTTCCACCACGGGATGCCGGACAGGGACGTGTTCAGGCCGGCCGCGATCTGGCGGCGCAGGGTGGCGAAGTCGGTGCCGATGTCGCCGGACCACAGGGCGGCGCCGTAGCGCTGACTGCCCGCCCACGCCGAGCGGTTGAGGGTGACGATCTCGCTCTCCCCGGCGGCGGTCATGCCCTCGTGGAAGGTGCGGGCGTTCTCGCGCGGGTACAGGTTGCCGACCTCCAGGCCCGGGCCCGCGTGATAGCGCAGGTTCTCCTGGAACCCGGGTTTCAGCTCCGGCTCGCAGGCGTCCAGCCAGAACGACCTGATGCCGTACGGCTCCAGGTAGTGGTCGCGGATCTTCGACCAGACGAAGTCGCGGGCCTCGGGGTTCGTCGCGTCGTAGAAGGCGACCTGGACCGTGGAGGCGACCCCCTTGTCGGGCCAGTCGGCGTGCGCCGTCGGGCCGTACTCGGTGCCGATGAAGTAGCCGCGCTGCTCCATCGGCCGGTGGTTCTCGGACAGCGGCGAGACCGACGGCCACACGCTCACCACCAGCTCGACGCCCAGCTCGGCCAGCTCCCGTCGCATCGCGGCCGGGTCGGGCCACTCCACCGGGTCGAACTTCCACTCGCCCAGGTGCGTCCAGTGGAAGAAGTCGCAGACGATGACGTCCAGCGGCAGGCCCCGGCGCCTGTACTCCCGTGCCACCGCGAGCAGTTCGTCCTGGGTGCGGTAGCGCAGCTTGCACTGCCAGAAGCCGGCCGCCCACGCGGGCAGCATCGGCGTCCGGCCGGTCACCGCGCTGTAGCGGCGCTGCGCGTCGGCCGGATCGCCCGCCGTGATCCAGTAGTCGAGCTGGCGGGCGGAGTCGGCCACCCAGCGCGTGCCGTTGCCGGCCAGCTCGACGCGGCCGATCGCCGGGTTGTTCCACAGGAGGGTGTAGCCGCGGCTGGAGGTGAGGACCGGGATGGTCACCTCGGCGTTGCGCTGCACCAGGTCGAGGACCGCGCCCTTCTGGTCCAGCAACCCGTGCTGGTGCTGTCCGAGGCCGTACAGCTTCTCGCCGTCGTACGCGGCGAACCGCTGCTCCAGGCGGTGGTGGCCGTTCCCGGTCGGGGTGTAGAGGCGCGGGCCCGGCCACCAGAAGTGCGCGCGCTCCTCGGCGAGGAGTTCCGCGCCGTCCTCGGTGCGCACGAAGCGGAGCATCCCCTCGGCGTCGGCCTCGACGGTGAGCGCGCCGACCGTCAGCCGGCCCTGCCCGCCCTCGATCTTGACGGTGCCGGCGGCGGCCGGCGGCTCGTCCAGCAGCGCGCCCGGCAGGTCCGGCAGGACCGGGCCGCCGAGTCGGGCGCGGACCCGGACGGCGTCGGGACCCCAGGGTTCGACGCGCACGGTCTCCTGGCGGCCGCTCCACTCCAGCGCGCCGTCCCGTTCGCGGAACGTGCCGACCGTGGGCGAGGACTGGGCGAGGCTGACCGCCCCCTGCTGGGGCGTGTTCTGGGCGGGCTGGTTCACGAGGGGTGCTCCCGGGATGAGGAGTGGCGACAGGACCCGGCACGGCTGTGGCGCGCCGGGGCGAGGCGGAGGTGCCCTCGGCGGCCCCGGGGCGGAGGTCGCCGAGGTGTCGTGGTGGCGGTGGGGTCAGGAGGCGGCGGGGCCCGTGCTCGCCCGCACGGTCAGCTCCGGCGCGAGCAGGACGACGTCGTCCTCGCCGTGCCCGTCGAGCTTGGCGATCAGCTGCTCGACGGCCCGCCGGCCCATCTCCTGCGCCGGGATGGCGACCGAGGTCAGCCGCACGGACGCCTGGGTGGCGACCTGGTCCGGGCAGATCGCGATCACGGACACGTCCTCGGGCACGGCGCGGCCCTGCCGGCGCAGCAGCGCGAGCAGCGGTTCGACCGCGGACTCGTTCTGCACGACGAAGCCCGTGGTGCCGGGGCGTTCGTCGAAGAGCCGGGCGAGGGTCACGGCCATCGCGTCGTACCCGCCCTCGCAGGGGCGGTGCAGCACCCGCAGGCCCAACTCCCGCGAGCGGGACCGGAGTCCGTCGAGCGTGCGCTCGGCGAAGCCCGTGTGCCGCTCGTAGACGGCGGGTGCCTCGCCGATGACAGCGATGTCACGGTGGCCGAGCTTCGCGAGGTGCTCGGCGCAGAGGGCGCCCGTCGCGCCGAAGTCGAGGTCGACGCAGGTCAGTCCGGTGGTGTCGGCGGGCAGACCGATGAGCACGGCCGGCCGGTCGCTCTCGCGCAGCAACGGCAGCCGCTCGTCGTCGAGTTCGACGTCCATCAGGATCATGGCGTCGGCGAGCCCGCTGCCGGTGACCCGGCGCATGGCGTCCGGGCCCTCCTCGCCGGTGAGCAGCAGGACGTCGTACCCGTGCGTGCGGGCCGTGGTCGCCACCGCGATGGCGATCTCCATCATCACGGGTACGTACATGTCCGTGCGGAGCGGGATCATCAGCGCGATGATGTTGGACCGGCTGCTCGCCAGGGCCCGGGCGCCCGCGTTCGGGTGGTAGCCGAGCTCCTGGATGCTCCGCTCGACCCGCTGCCGGGTGCCCGCGGAGATGGACCGCTTGCCGCTGAGGACATAGCTCACCGTGCTCGCCGAGACTCCGGCGTGCTGGGCGACCTCGGCGAGGGTGACCATCCAGCTCTCCAAGCATTGTGTGAAGCGCTTCGACAGCGCGTGCTGCGGGCAACGGCGAGTGAGGGTGGCACGACAGTAGCCCGACGGGGGATGGGTGTCCATAGGTTGTCGAAGCGCTTCGACTCGTTTCTGGGGCCGCGCCCCCACCGCGCGCTGCCCGGCGTCCCGCGCGCCCGCGTACGGCACTCCCGGACGTCCGACGCGGGCCCGCGTACGGGCCCGCTCCCGGACATCCCGTCGCGCCCCGCGCGCGGCAGTCTCCGGACGTCTCGCCGCCCCCGCGCAACGGTCTCCCGGACGCCCCGCCGGTCCGGGCGGCGGCCTCGGCCGCGTACGTCGGGCGCCGAGGGCGTGCCCCAGACGGTCCCCCGGCAAGGAGCCCCGACGCAACACCCCGCCCCCCTTCTCCCGGACCGGCCGGCGCCCCCCTGGGGGCGGACGCGCATTGGGCCGAACGCTGCGCCAGGACTGGTGGGGCCGGTGCGGATCGGGTACATACGATCGGGTAGCACCGGTCGGTAACGAACAGCCCCAAGATCCCTATTCGCGGCGAGGTGAGCCTCTTGTCCGCAACACCCCACCAGCCCACAGTCACCGAACGTGAGGCCCGACAGGTCGCGGAGGCCGCGCGCGAACAGGACTGGCGCAAGCCCAGCTTCGCCAAGGAACTGTTCCTCGGCCGCTTCCGGCTCGATCTGATCCATCCGCATCCCATGCCGTCCGACGAGGCGGCACAGCGCGGCGAGGAGTTCCTCGCCAAACTGCGCGACTTCTGCGAGACGAAGATCGACTCGGCCCGGATCGAGCGGGAGGCGCAGATCCCCGACGAGGTCATCAACGGGCTCAAGGAGCTCGGCGCCCTCGGCATGAAGATCGACACCAAGTACGGGGGCCTCGGCCTCACGCAGGTCTACTACAACAAGGCGCTCGCCCTGGTCGGCTCCGCGAGCCCCGCCATCGGAGCCCTGCTGTCCGCGCACCAGTCCATCGGCGTACCGCAGCCGCTGAAGATCTTCGGCACCCAGGAGCAGAAGGACGCGTTCCTGCCGCGCTGCGCGCGCACGGACATCACCGCGTTCCTCCTCACCGAGCCCGACGTCGGCTCCGACCCGGCCCGGCTGGCCACGACGGCCGTCCCGGACGGGGACGACTACGTCCTGGACGGCGTGAAGCTCTGGACGACCAACGGCGTCGTCGCGGACCTGCTCGTCGTGATGGCACGCGTGCCGAAGTCGGAGGGCCACAAGGGCGGCATCACCGCGTTCGTCGTGGAGGCCGCGTCCGAGGGCGTCACCGTCGAGCACCGCAACGCCTTCATGGGGCTGCGCGGACTGGAGAACGGTGTGACCCGCTTCCACGGGGTCCGGGTGCCGGCCGCGAACCGGATCGGTCCCGAGGGGGCCGGCCTGAAGATCGCCCTGACCACGCTCAACACCGGGCGGCTGTCGCTGCCCGCCATGTGCGTGGGCGCCGGCAAGTGGTGTCTGAAGATCGCCCGCGAGTGGTCGGCGGCCCGCGAGCAGTGGGGCAAGCCGGTCGCGTTCCACGAGGCGGTCGGGGCGAAGATCTCCTTCATCGCGGCGACGACGTTCGCCTTGGAGGCGGTCCTCGACCTGTCGTCCCAGATGGCCGACGAGGACCGCAACGACATCCGCATCGAGGCCGCCCTCGCCAAGCTGTACGGCTCGGAGATGGCCTGCCTGATGGCCGACGAGCTGGTCCAGATCCGCGGCGGCCGCGGCTTCGAGACCGCCGAGTCGCTGGCTGCCCGCGGCGAACGCGCGGTCCCCGCCGAGCAGATCCTGCGCGACCTGCGCATCAACCGCATCTTCGAGGGCTCCACGGAGATCATGCACCTGCTGATCGCCCGTGAGGCGGTCGACGCCCACCTGAAGGTCGCCGGGGACCTGATCGACCCCGACAAGTCCCTGTCCGACAAGGCGAAGGCGGGCGCGGGCGCGGGCGTCTTCTACGCCAAGTGGCTGCCCAAGCTCGTCGCGGGACCGGGACAACTGCCGAACTCCTACAGCGAGTTCAAGCGCGAGGTCGACCTCTCCGGGCACCTGCGCTATGTCGAGCGAACGGCCCGCAAGCTCGCCCGCTCCACCTTCTACGCCATGTCCCGCTGGCAGGGGCGCATGGAGACGAAGCAGGGCTTCCTCGGCCGGATCGTCGACATCGGCGCCGAGCTCTTCGCGATGAGCGCGGCCTGCGTGCGCGCCGAACTCCTGCGCACCACCGAGGACCACGGCCGGGAGGCCTACCAGCTGGCCGACGTCTTCTGCCGCCAGTCCCGCATCCGCGTCGAGGAACTCTTCGGGCGCCTCTGGAACAACACCGACGATCTCGACCACACCGTGGTCAAGGGCGTCCTCTCCGGCACGTACGAGTGGCTGGAGCACGGCGTCGTCGACCCCTCGGGCGAAGGCCCGTGGATCGCGGACGCGAGTCCGGGTCCGAGCCGGCACAAGAACGTCCACCGCCCCATCCGCTGACCCCCGCCCCCCGAGCCGCGTCCGTCCCCTCCGCCGTTCCCCCGCCCGCCCGTCGGGGAGCGGGACGGCGGACGGGCGCGGACGCGGGCGCCGGGGCCGGCTCAGCAGTACTTGTAGCCCGCGCCGCGCGAGGACCAGGAGCACGAGTCGACCCGCGTGCCGCTCGCCTTGGAGAGCCGGGCCGTGTCGCCGGTGTTGTTCCACACGTACCAGGAACGCCCCCAGTACTTGTCGTACGCGTTGTTCGTACCGGACCCGGTGTGGACCTTCTTGCTGTGCCCCGCGCCGACCTTCACGTCGCCGAAGGTGTAGGTGTAGCCGGTCTCGTCCTTGAGCGTCCAGTTCTTCAGGGAGACCGCGGATGAGGTGGTGTTCTTGATCCGGACCCACTCGGCGTTCAGCGACGAGTTCGAGCCGCCGTCAGAGCCGGGGCTGTCGTAGTACACCTCGTAGATGAAGACACTGCCGGCCGCGTGGGCCGGAGTGGTGGCGAGGAACGTGCCGGTCAGAGCCATGGCGCCGACGAGCGCGGGCAGGACAGCGCGAACGCGCATGAGGACCCCCCAGGGTGGTTTTCCGGCCGGTCGTCCACCGGCCAGGGGAGCAGTGTGCTCATGCGATGGGCGTACCGTCCGCCGAAAGGCCGTTGTCACCCCATCCGGTCCCCAGGAGTGCTAAAAGGACCAGGAGTGGGGACGCCCTGTCCTGCCGGACGCGCGTTGCGGCAACAATGGGGGGATGAGCGACAGTCCAGTCCCCCTCGCTGATCCGCATCTCGTTTTCGACCCCGTGGACGGGGTCCGGGATGTCGTGATCCTCGGATCCACCGGCTCGATCGGCACCCAGGCCATCGACCTCGTGCTGCGCAATCCCGGCCGCTTCCGGGTCACCGCGCTCTCCGCCGCCGGCGGGAGGGTCGGACTGCTCGCGGAGCAGGCCCACCGCCTGCGCGTCGGCACGGTCGCCGTAGCCCGCGAGGACGTCGTCCCGGCGCTGCGCGAGGCGCTGTCGGCACAGTTCGGAGCGGGGGAGCGGATCCCCGAGATCCTCGCGGGACCCGACGCGGCCACCCGGGTCGCCGCCTCCGACTGCCACACCGTGCTCAACGGCATCACCGGCTCCATCGGCCTCGCGCCGACCCTGGCCGCCCTGGAGGCCGGCCGCACCCTGGCGCTGGCCAACAAGGAGTCGCTCATCGTCGGCGGCCCGCTGGTGAAGGCCCTGGCCAAACCGGGGCAGATCATCCCCGTCGACTCCGAGCACGCGGCCCTGTTCCAGGCGCTCGCCGGCGGCACCCGGGCCGACGTGCGCAAACTCGTCGTGACCGCCTCCGGTGGCCCGTTCCGGGGGCGTACGAAGTCCGAGCTGGCGGACGTGACCCCCGCGGACGCGCTGGCGCACCCCACCTGGGCCATGGGACCCGTCATCACGGTGAACTCCGCGACCCTCGTCAACAAGGGCCTGGAAGTCATCGAGGCGCACCTCCTCTACGACATTCCCTTCGAACGGATTGAGGTGGTGGTGCACCCGCAGTCGTATGTTCACTCGATGGTCGAGTTCACCGATGGATCCACGCTGGCCCAGGCGACGCCCCCCGACATGCGCGGGCCGATCGCCATCGGGCTCGGCTGGCCCGAGCGCGTCCCGGACGCGGCGCCCGCCTTCGACTGGACCAAGGCGTCGAACTGGGAGTTCTTCCCGCTCGACACCGAGGCCTTCCCGTCCGTGGGACTCGCCCGGCACGTGGGACAGCTCGCGGGCACGGCCCCGGCGGTGTTCAATGCCGCCAACGAGGAGTGCGTCGACGCGTTCCTGAACGGCGCGCTGCCGTTCAACGGGATCATGGAGACCGTCACGCGAGTGGTCGAGGAACACGGCACCCCGCGTACGGGAACTTCCCTGACCGTCGCGGACGTCCTCGAAGCGGAGACCTGGGCGCGCGCCCGGGCCCGTGAGCTGACCGAGACGACAGCGCACACGACCGCGGAGGCCCGTGCATGACGACCCTGATGATGATCCTCGGCATAGTCGTCTTCGCGGTCGGCCTGCTCATCTCGATCGCCTGGCACGAGCTGGGGCATCTGTCGACGGCCAAGCTCTTCGGCATCCGCGTGCCGCAGTACATGGTCGGTTTCGGCCCGACCGTCTGGTCGCGCAAGAAGGGCGAGACGGAGTACGGCGTCAAGGCCATCCCGCTCGGCGGCTACATCCGCATGATCGGGATGTTCCCGCCCGGCCCCGACGGCAAGATCGAGGCCCGCTCCACCTCCCCCTTCCGCGGCATGATCGAGGACGCCAGGTCGGCCGCGTTCGAGGAGCTCAAGCCGGGCGACGAGACCCGCCTCTTCTACACGCGCAAGCCGTGGAAGCGGGTCATCGTGATGTTCGCGGGCCCCTTCATGAACCTGATCCTCGCCGTCGCGATCTTCCTCGGCGTGATGATGACGTTCGGCATCAACACCCAGACCACCACCGTCGGCCGGGTCTCCGACTGCGTCATCCAGCAGAGCGAGAACCGCACGAAGTGCGAGAAGGGCGACCAGCCCGCGCCCGCCAAGGCCGCCGGGCTCAAGCTCGGCGACAAGATCGTCGCGTTCGACGGCAAGCCGGTCGAGGACTGGTCGAGCCTGCAGTCCGACATCCGCGCCAACCCCGGCGAGGACGTCACGCTCACCGTCGACCGCAAGGGCGAGCGCCTCGACCTGACCGCCCACCTGATCAGGAACCAGGTCAGCAAGACCGACGGCAACGGCGGCTACGTCCAGGGCAAGTACGTCTACGCGGGCTTCCTCGGCTTCACGCCCGCCTCCGGGATCGTCGAGCAGTCCTTCGGCGAGTCCGTGGACCGCATGGGCGACATGATGCAGAACGGCGTCGAGTCGCTGATCTCGCTGCCCGGCAAGGTCCCCGCCCTGTGGGACGCGGCCTTCGGGGACGGCCCGCGCGAGGCGGACTCGCCCATGGGCGTGGTCGGCGCGGCCCGGGTCGGCGGTGACGTCTTCACCCTCGACATCCCGGCCTCCCAGCAGATCGCGATGATGCTGTTCCTGGTCGCCGGCTTCAACCTCTCCCTCTTCCTGTTCAACATGCTCCCGCTGCTGCCCCTCGACGGCGGGCACATCGCGGGCGCGCTGTGGGAGTCGCTGCGCAGGACCGCCGCGAAGGTGCTGCGCCGGCCCGACCCGGGCCCGTTCGACGTGGCGAAGCTGATGCCCGTCGCCTACGTGGTGGCCGGCATCTTCGTCTGCTTCACGCTCCTGGTGCTGATCGCGGACGTCGTCAACCCGGTGAGAATCTCCTGAGGCGAGTCGTTCACGATGGCCGGGCACGGTGTGTGCCCGGCCATCACCATTGAGTGGGTTTACGCCCGGGATGTGCTCCGCCGGGAGCCCGTGCCGTAATCTCGTTGCCTGGAGCCCACTGTCCCGGGACCTTGATCCATCACTTGGGGTTGCACAGCAGATGACTGCGATTTCTCTCGGTATGCCGTCCGTTCCGACCAAGCTCGCCGAGCGCCGGAAGAGCCGGCAGATCCAGGTCGGAACCGTGGCCGTGGGCGGAGACGCACCCGTGTCGGTGCAGTCGATGACGACGACGCGTACGTCGGACATCGGTGCCACGTTGCAGCAGATCGCGGAGCTGACCGCGTCGGGCTGCCAGATCGTGCGGGTCGCGTGTCCGACGCAGGACGACGCGGACGCGCTGGCGACGATCGCCCGCAAGTCGCAGATCCCGGTGATCGCGGACATCCACTTCCAGCCGAAGTACGTGTTCGCGGCGATCAATGCCGGCTGCGCGGCGGTACGGGTGAACCCGGGGAACATCAAGCAGTTCGACGACCAGGTGAAGGAGATCGCGCGGGCCGCGAAGGACACGGGCACCCCGATCCGGATCGGCGTGAACGCGGGCTCGCTCGACAAGCGTCTGCTCCAGAAGTACGGCAAGGCGACGCCAGAGGCGCTCGTGGAGTCGGCGCTGTGGGAGGCGTCCCTCTTCGAGGAGCACGACTTCCGCGACATCAAGATCTCGGTCAAGCACAACGACCCCGTGGTCATGGTCAACGCCTACCGGCAGCTCGCCGCCGCCTGCGACTACCCGCTGCACCTCGGCGTGACCGAGGCCGGGCCGGCGTTCCAGGGCACCATCAAGTCGGCGGTCGCCTTCGGGGCGCTGCTGTCCGAGGGCATCGGCGACACCATCCGCGTCTCGCTGTCGGCCCCGCCGGCCGAGGAGGTCAAGGTCGGCCTCCAGATCCTGGAGTCCCTCAACCTCAAGCAGCGCGGCCTGGAGATCGTCTCCTGCCCGTCCTGCGGCCGTGCCCAGGTCGACGTCTACAAGCTGGCCGAGGAGGTCACGGCGGGCCTCACCGGCATGGAGGTCCCGCTGCGCGTCGCCGTCATGGGCTGCGTCGTCAACGGCCCCGGCGAGGCCCGCGAGGCCGACCTCGGCGTCGCCTCCGGCAACGGCAAGGGCCAGATCTTCGTCAAGGGCGAGGTCATCAAGACCGTGCCCGAGTCGAAGATCGTCGAGACCCTCATCGAAGAGGCGATGAAGCTCGCCGAGCAGATGGAGGCCGACGGCATCGCCTCCGGCGAGCCCTCCGTCTCGGTCGCGGGCTGACCACCCACCCCGCTCGCCCCACCCGTCCCACGCCCCGGGGGCCCACGCCCCCGGGCCCCGTTCCGCCCGGCACCGGGCAGCGCCCCGGGGTCGGGACACCGGGCGGCGCCGCACACCCGTGCCGGGTACAGTGCGGAGATCAGCAGACCGTATGGTGAGGCCCCCGCACGTGTTGACCCAGACCACCACCAGGGTCCTCGAACCGAGTGACCTGGACGCCGCGCTCGCCGTCCTCGACAGCGAGCCGGTGTCGAACGCCTTCGTGGCCTCCCGGGTCAAGGTCGCCGGCCTCGACCCCTGGCGCCTCGGCGGCGAGATGTGGGGCTGGTACGAGGACGGCATGCTGACCTCGCTCTGCTACGCGGGCGCCAACCTCGTCCCTATCTGCGCCACCCCGCGCGCCGTACGCGCCTTCGCCGACCGGGCCCGCCGCGCCGGCCGCCGCTGCTCCTCCATCGTCGGCCCCGCCGAACCCACCACCCAGCTGTGGCGTCTGCTGGAGCCCAACTGGGGCCCCGCCCGCGAGGTCCGCGCCAACCAGCCGCTGATGGTCACCGACCGCCTCCCCGACGACATCGCCCCCGATCCGTACGTCCGCCGCATCCGCAAGGACGAGATGGACACGATCATGCCGGCGTGCGTGGCGATGTTCACCGAGGAGGTCGGGGTCTCCCCGATGGCCGGCGACGGCGGGCTCCTCTACCAGGCCAGGGTCGCCGAACTCGTCGGCTCCGGACGCTCGTTCGCCCGCCTGGACGAGGACGGCAAGGTCGTCTTCAAGGCCGAGATCGGCGCCGCCACCGAGCACGCCTGCCAGATCCAGGGCGTCTGGGTCGCCCCCGAGTACCGGGGACGGGGACACGCCGCGCCCGGCATGGCGGCCGTGCTGCGCTTCGCGCTCGCCGACGTCGCCCCCGTCGTCAGCCTCTACGTCAACGACTTCAACACCGCCGCCCGGGCGACGTACCGGCGCGTGGGATTCCAGGAGGTCGGGGCCTTCATGAGTGTGCTGTTCTGACAGCCCGGGGCTGCCTGTAGTCTCCCCGGCATGCTGCGCTTTCCCGGTCAGGGTCCCCACAGCCCGGACGACGTGGTCATCGGTCCGCTGGATCTCGCCGCGCGGGTCGACGAGGCGCTCGCCGTGCAGGCCCTCGCCTTCGGACTCGGCGCCGACGAGATCGCCGTACGACGGCAGATCGTGCTGCGGCACCTCGTCTACCCCGGAGCCCGCGCCCTCGGCGCCACCACTGCCGACGGACGGCTCGTCGGCTTCGTCTACGGCATGCCCAACGACCGCACCCACTGGTGGTCCACCGTCGTGGAGCCGTACCTGCGCGAACAGGGTCAGGACGGCTGGCTCGACAACTCCTTCGTGATCACCGAACTGCACGTCCACCCGGACCACCAGAACCGGGGCGTCGGCCGGGCCCTGATCACCACCATCACCGACGGCGCCGCCGAGCCCCGCTCCATCCTCTCCGCGATCGACACCGAGAGCCCCGCCCGCGGCCTCTACCGCTCGCTCGGCTACGAGGACCTGGCCCGCCGGGTCCTCTTCCCGAGCGCCCCGAAACCGTACGCGGTGATGGGCGCTCCGCTGCCGCTGCGGCACCGCTGAAAGGCGCAGGCCGGGCGTCGCCCGCGTAATCCGATTTCCACCGTCCCGTACCGCCCGGCTAACCTCCTTGCCATCACCCTTACGCAGCAGGAGTCGAGAATCATGGCCCAGGTCCAGCGCATGTCCCGTTTGATGGTCAAGACACTGCGTGACGACCCGGCGGACGCCGAGACGCTCAGCCACAAGCTGCTCGTCCGCGCCGGCTACGTGCGCCGCAACTCCGCAGGCATCTGGACCTGGCTGCCGCTGGGCAAGAAGGTCCTCGACAACATCTCCCGCGTGGTGCGCGAGGAGATGGACGCGATCGGCGCCCAGGAGGTGCTGCTGCCGGCCCTGCTGCCCAAGGAGCCCTACGAGGCGTCCGGCCGCTGGGAGGAGTACGGCGACCTGCTGTTCCGCCTCAAGGACCGCAAGGGCGGCGACTACCTCCTCGGCCCGACCCACGAGGAGATCTTCACCCTGGTCGTCAAGGACCAGTGCACGTCCTACAAGGACCTGCCGGTCATGCTCTACCAGATCCAGACGAAGTACCGCGACGAGGCCCGTCCGCGCTCCGGTGTGCTGCGCGGCCGCGAGTTCCAGATGAAGGACTCGTACTCCTTCGACACCACCGACGAGGGCCTCGCCCAGTCGTACGCGCTGCACCGCGCCGCGTACCAGAAGATCTTCGAGCGCCTGGGCCTGGACTACCGCATCGTCTCCGCCGTCTCCGGCGCGATGGGCGGCTCGGCCTCCGAGGAGTTCCTCGCCCCCGCCGCCGCCGGCGAGGACACCTTCGTCGACTGCCCGAACTGCGACTACGCGGCCAACACCGAGGCGGTCACCTTCGCCCTCGCCCCCGTCTCCGCGGAGCACGGCCCGGTCGAGGAGCTGGACACCCCCGACACCCCGACCATCGAGACGCTCGCCGAGCACCTCGGCGTCCCCGCCTCCGCCACCCTGAAGAACCTGCTGGTCAAGGTCGACGGCGAGATCGTCGCCGTCGGCGTCCCCGGTGACCGCGAGGTCGACCTCGGCAAGCTGGGCGAGCACCTCGCCCCCGCCGTCGTGGAGCTGGTGACGGCCGAGGACTTCGAGGGCCGCGACGACCTCGTACGGGGTTACGTCGGCCCACAGGGCCTGGACAAGGTCCGCTACATCGCCGACCCGCGGGTCGCCCCCGGCACCGCCTGGATCACCGGCGCCAACAAGGCGGACAAGCACGCGAAGAACGTCGTCGCCGGCCGCGACTTCGAGGTGGACGACTACCTCGACGTCGTCGTCGTCCAGGAGGGCGACCCCTGCCCGAAGTGCGGCACCGGCCTGAAGCTGGACCGCGCCATCGAGATCGGCCACATCTTCCAGCTGGGCCGCAAGTACGCGGACACCTTCCAGCTCGACGTCCTCGGCCAGCAGGGCAAGCCGGTCCGCGTGACCATGGGCTCCTACGGCATCGGCGTCTCGCGCGCCGTGGCCGCGCTCGCGGAGCAGTCGGCGGACGAGCAGGGCCTGTGCTGGCCCAAGGAGATCGCCCCGGCCGACGTCCACGTCGTCGCCGCAGGCAAGGCCCTGCAGACCGAACTGGCCCTCGACGTCGCCGAGAAGCTGGGCGCGGCGGGCGTGCGGGTCCTGGTGGACGACCGGGCCGGCGTCTCGCCGGGCGTTAAGTTCACGGACGCCGAGCTCATCGGCGTACCGAAGATCCTGGTCGCAGGCCGGCGCTCCGCCGAGGGCGTCCTGGAGCTCAAGGACCGCCGCACCGGCGAGCGCGAGGAGCTCACCGTCGACGAGGCGATCGCCCGCCTGTCGGCCTAGTCACCGGCCCCAGGTCCGCACCACGGCCCCGCGAAGGAACGCCTTCGCGGGGCCGCCGTGCGCCGCTCAGAGCCAGCCCGCGAACTCCAGCAGCAGCTCCGCGTCCTGCGCCCGCCCGACGCGCCGGGCCCGTACGCCCGACTCGACCGCCCGGAAAAGGGTCCAGCCGCGCAGCCGCTCCTGGTCCAGGTCCAGCGACTCGGCCAGCCGCTTCACCCGGCGGCGGGTGATCGACGCGCCCGACGGCGAGCCGATCAGGTCCTCCACCCGGTCCCGGACCAGCCGGGCCAGGTCGAAGGCGCATTCGCCCACCACCGGATCGGGGCCCACGGCCAGCCACGGCAGCCGCTCCCCGGCCAGCACCTTGCTCTGCCGGAACGTGCCGTGCAGCAGCCGCTCCTCGGGAGGGCCGGCGAGCAATTCCTCGCGCGCCGCGAGCGCCGCCTCCACCAGCGGCCCCGTCTCGGCGTCGGCGCCCGCCCGCATCGCCTCGGCCTGCCGCCCGGTGCGCTCGGCCACCGTCTCGAAGACATGGCCGGCGGGCGGTTCGACCCACAGCCGCCGCAGGGTCCCGGCGGCCTCCAGCAGCGCCTTCGCCTCGGGCAGCGAGCGCACCGACACCTCCGGGTGCAGCCGCTCCAGCAGCAGCACCCCGGGAGTGTCCCCGGGATTGAGGAGCTGTACGGCCCCGAAGCCGTCCCAGTGCGCCAGCGCCGCCCGTTCGTGCTCGGGGCGGGCCCGGTCGGGTGCCAGCTTCAGCACGGCGGGCGTCCCGTCCACCTGCCGGACCATGACGACCAGACTGCTGCGGCCACCGGGAGCCTGCACCCGCTCGACCGTCAACTCGCGTAGAACGGTGGCCTGATGGACCTGCTCGGGCAGCTTCTCCAGCCACTCGGCGGCCCCGTCGGTCCCGTTCCGCCGCGTCTCGCCGAGCGCCCGCACGAGGCGCTGCGGCGGTTCGAAAGCCATGCGCGAGGAGTTCCTTCCAGGTCGCCCTATGCCGGTGGACTCGCCGCGGCGGAGGGGCCGGCCGCCCGCTCGGCGAGACCAGGGAAGGCTACGCTCTCGCCGCGCCAGCGCACCGCCCGCACCGCCGCCTCCCTGAGCGCGTCCGCGGCGGTGCGCCGCCGCGCCCCCTCGGCGGCCCGCACCAGGTCGCCGTAGACGCCCGCCACGCGCTCCTCCAGCTCGGCGGCCAGCCGCACGGCCGCCGCCGAGTCCGGCACGGCGAACGGCAGCGCGTAGGCGGCCGCCGCGGCCACCGGCCGGCCGTCCAGGTCGCGCACGAGGCGCTCCAGCTCGTCGCGCCGGGCCCGGTGCGCGTCGTACGCCGCCCGCGCCTCGTCCCGGCGCTCCCCGGCGATGCGGCCGCCCACCACGCCGTACCCGTACACGGCGGCGTGCTCGGCGCCCAGCGCGGCCTGCAGGGCCTTCAGCTCGGCCGCCTTCGCGGTCCCGTCCCCACTGCCCGGCGTGCTCACTTGCCGTCCTCCGTCAACAGATAGGCGTGCGCCGCCCCGGCCGCCGCGACCGACGCCAGCAGCCTGGCCGTCTCTCCCGGCAGTTCCAGCAGGTCCCTGGCGCGCTTGTCGGCCAGGGTGCGCTCCGTCGCCGCCAGCTCGGCCAGCGCGTCCTTCTCCCGCTCCGGCACGGCCGCGGAGGCGCTCGCGGAGGGAGCCGCGGCGCCGGACCGGGACGCGGACGCCGAGGGGGTGGCCGAGGTGCGCAGGCCGGTCGTGAACGCCTTCGCGTGGCGCAGGACCTCGGCGCGCAGCGGGTCCAGCCGGGCGGCCAGCGGCGGATGGGCGGCGATCACGGCGGTGTAGCGCGCGGCGAGCGTCTCGCTGTCGCGGGCCGCACGCGCGCGTGCCCGGTCGCTCGCGGACCGTTTCGAGCCGGTGGTGTCGGAGTCGGACTCGGGAGCGGAGCAGCCCGCGAGCGCGAGAGCGCCCGCGGCCGACGCGAGCAGGCTCCTTCGGCGCGGCCCCGGCGGGGTGCGCGGCGGCAGGGTGAACGGCACGGCAGACGTCCTCGGCAGGCTCGAACGACAGGGAGGGCGGCACGCCCGCGATCACGGTACCCGCGCACCGGCCCGGCGTCCGCCAGCGGCTCTCCCGCGGCCGGGCGTCGCGTCCCGCCCCGCCACGGTGGACGGCAACACCCCTTGCGACCGGATACCCTTTGACCTGACACGCGACCTACCCACAACAGCACACGCGGCCGAGGAGTCACCCGGATGAGCACCACCCAGAGCGAGAGGCTGCGAGAACTGCTGGAACCGCTCGTCGGCTCTCAGGGACTCGATCTCGAGGAGATCGCAGTGGACTCGGTCGGGCGCAAGCGCGTGCTGCGTGTGGTCGTCGACTCGGACGCCGGTGCCGACCTGGACCAGATCGCCGATGTGAGCCGCGCGCTCTCGGCGAAGCTCGACGAGACGGACGCGATGGGCGAGGGCGAGTACACCCTCGAGGTCGGGACCCCCGGTGCCGAGCGCGAGCTCAAGGAGCACCGTCACTACGTGCGCGCCGTCGACCGGCTCGTGAGGTTCCAGCTGGCCGGGGACGACGAGGTGGTCGCCCGGATCCTGGCGGTCGACGAGGACGGCATCGACGTCGAGGTGCCCGGCGTGAAGGGGCGCAAGCCCACCGCCAGGCGGCTCGCCTTCTCGGACGTCGCCAAGGCGCGCGTCCAGGTCGAGTTCAACCGCAAGAGCAAGAACGACCAGAACGACCAGAACGAAGAGAACGCAGAGGAGGCGTAGCCGTGGACATCGACATGAGTGCCCTGCGGGGCCTGGTACGGGAGAAGGAGATCTCCTTCGACCTGCTGGTCGCAGCGATCGAGTCGGCCCTCCTCATCGCCTACCACCGCACCGACGGAAGCCGCCGCCACGCGCGCGTGGAGCTCGACCGGGAGAGCGGTCACGTGACCGTGTGGGCGAAGGAGGACCCGGCCGATCTGGAGGAGGGGCAGGAGGCACGCGAATTCGACGACACACCGTCGGGATTCGGCCGTATCGCCGCCACCACCGCCAAGCAGGTGATCCTGCAGCGACTGCGGGACGCCGAGGACGACGCGACCCTCGGCGAGTACGCCGGCCGGGAGGGCGACATCGTCACGGGCGTCGTCCAGCAGGGCCGCGACCCGAAGAACGTGATGGTCGACATCGGCAAGATGGAGGCCATCCTGCCGGTGCAGGAGCAGGTGCCCGGCGAGCAGTACCAGCACGGCACCCGCCTGCGCTCGTACGTCGTCCGGGTCGCCAAGGGCGTACGCGGCCCGTCGGTGACCCTGTCCCGTACGCACCCCGCCCTGGTGAAGAAGCTGTTCGCCCTGGAGGTGCCGGAGATCGCCGACGGTTCCGTCGAGATCGCCGCCATCGCCCGTGAGGCCGGTCACCGCACCAAGATCGCGGTGCGCTCCACGCGCTCCGGACTGAACGCCAAGGGCGCCTGCATCGGCCCCATGGGCGGCCGGGTGCGCAATGTCATGGCCGAGCTGAACGGCGAGAAGATCGACATCGTCGACTGGTCGGACGACCCGGCCGACATGGTGGCGAACGCGCTGTCCCCGGCCCGGGTGTCCAAGGTCGAGGTCGTGGACCTCGCCGCCCGCTCCGCGCGGGTGACGGTCCCGGACTACCAGCTCTCGCTGGCGATCGGCAAGGAGGGGCAGAACGCCCGCCTCGCCGCCCGGCTGACCGGCTGGCGCATCGACATCCGCCCGGACACCGAGCAGCAGCCGGACGAGAACCGGGACTGACGCGGGCACGCGCGGCCGGGAGCCGGGAATGGATCCCGGCCGTGTGACGCTTTGATCACGACAGTTTTACGCACGGCAACTGTTCGACACCTGCCCCAAAGGGGTGAGGTCCGTGCGGGGAGGTAGACTTAAGAGTGTCTGGCCGGACGCGAGCCCGTGCATGCCCTGAACGCACCTGTGTGGGGTGCCGGGAGCGAGCGGCCAAGACCGATCTGCTGCGCATCGTGGCGATCGAGGACGCATGCGTCCCTGATCTTCGCGGTACGCTGCCCGGCCGGGGTGCGTACATCCACCCCGCCGTGGTCTGTCTCGACCTGGCGGTCCGCCGCCGGGCGATCCCACGGGCGCTGCGTGCCCAGGGACCGCTCGACACAACGGCGCTGCGCCGAGTGGTCGAGGAGACGGTTGCCGAGCAGGCAACACCGTAAGACGTGTGTCGCACGGAACCCCGTGCGGCCCTGGTACCCCGCGAGTTGGAAGTAGGTCGAGATTGCGATGAGCACTCGATGAGCACGCGATGAGTACGCCCATGAAGTAGCGACGGTCCGGACGCAACCCGGACCTAAAAGGAGCGATGTGGCTAAGGTCCGGGTATACGAACTCGCCAAGGAGTTCGGGGTGGAGAGCAAGGCCGTCATGGCCAAGCTCCAGGAACTCGGTGAATTCGTCCGTTCGGCGTCCTCGACGATCGAGGCGCCCGTTGTACGCAAGCTGACCGATGCTTTCCAGCAGGGCAGCAACGGCGGCGGCAAGTCCGCCCCGCGCAAGTCTTCGCCGGCTCGTCCGGCAGCCCCCTCTCCGGCGCAGGCGGCCCGTCCGGCCGCCCCGCGCCCGCCGGCCCCCAAGCCGGCCGCGGCCGAGAAGCCGGCGGCGCCCGCCGCTCCGGCCGCTCCGGTCACCCCTGCGGCTTCGGGCCCCCGCCCGGGCCCCAAGCCGGCCCCGAAGCCCGCTCCGGCGGCTCCGGCTCCGGCGGCGCCCGAGTTCACGGCGCCTCCGTCGGCGCCCGCCGCTCCGGCGGCCTCGGCTCCCTCCACGCCCGCCGCGGGTGCCCGTCCGGGTGCTCCGCGTCCCGGCGGTCAGGCCCCGCGTCCCGGTGCCCGTCCCGCCGGCGGTCCCGGCCAGGGCGGCCAGGGCCGTGGTGACCGTCCCGAGCGCGGCGACCGCGGTGACCGTCAGGGCGCTGCGCGTCCCGGCGGCCAGGCCCCGCGTCCGGGCGCTCGTCCGGCCGGTCCCCGTCCGGGCAACAACCCCTTCACCTCTGGTGGCTCCACCGGCATGGCGCGCCCGCAGGCGCCCCGTCCGGGCGGCGCGCCGCGTCCCGGTGGCCCCGGTGCCCCGGGCGCCCCGCGTCCGCAGGGCGCCGGCCAGGGTGGTCCCCGTCCGCAGGGCGGTCCCGGCGGCGCTCCGCGTCCCCAGGGCCAGGGCGGTGCCCGTCCGAGCCCGGGCGGCATGCCCCGTCCGCAGGGCGGCGCTCCGCGTCCCGGCGGCGGCCCCGCCGGCAACCGTCCGAACCCCGGCATGATGCCGCAGCGTCCCGCTGCGGGTCCGCGTCCCGGCGGTGGCCCCGGCGGTGGCCGCGGTCCCGGCGGCGGCGGTCGTCCCGGCGGTGCCGGTGGCGGCGGTCGTCCGGGTGGCGGCGGCGGTTTCGCCGGTCGTCCCGGTGGCGGCGGCGGCGGTTTCGCGGGTCGTCCCGGTGGCCCCGGTGGCGGTGGCGGCGGTTTCGCCGGCCGTCCGGGTGGTCCCGGTGGCGGCGGCGGTGGCCGTCCCGGCTTCGGCGGTCGTCCGGGTGGTCCCGGTGGCCGTGGTGGCACGCAGGGTGCGTTCGGCCGTCCCGGCGGGCCCGCCCGTCGTGGCCGCAAGTCGAAGCGGCAGAGGCGCCAGGAGTACGAGGCCATGCAGGCCCCGTCGGTCGGCGGCGTCATGCTGCCTCGCGGCAACGGACAGTCCGTCCGCCTGTCGCGCGGTGCGTCCCTCACCGACTTCGCGGAGAAGATCAACGCCAACCCGGCGTCGCTCGTCGCCGTGATGATGAACCTCGGCGAGATGGTCACTGCCACGCAGTCCGTCTCCGACGAGACGCTGAAGCTCCTCGCGGACGAGATGAACTACGTCCTCGAGATCGTCAGCCCCGAGGAGGAGGACCGCGAGCTGCTCGAGTCCTTCGACATCGAGTTCGGCGAGGACGAGGGCGACGAGGAAGACCTCGTGGTCCGTCCGCCGGTCGTGACCGTCATGGGTCACGTCGACCACGGTAAGACCCGACTGCTGGACACCATCCGCAAGACGAACGTCGTCGCGGGCGAGGCCGGCGGTATCACGCAGCACATCGGTGCGTACCAGGTCGCCACCGAGGTCAACGGTGAAGAGCGCAAGATCACCTTCATCGACACCCCCGGTCACGAGGCGTTCACCGCCATGCGTGCCCGCGGTGCCAAGTCGACCGACATCGCGATCCTCGTGGTGGCGGCCAACGACGGTGTGATGCCCCAGACGATCGAGGCGCTGAACCACGCCAAGGCGGCCGACGTGCCGATCGTGGTCGCGGTCAACAAGATCGACGTCGAGGGTGCCGACCCGACCAAGGTGCGCGGTCAGCTCACCGAGTTCGGCCTGGTGGCCGAGGAGTACGGCGGCGACACGATGTTCGTCGACATCTCCGCCAAGCAGGGCCTCAACATCGAGAGCCTGCTGGAGGCCGTGGTCCTCACCGCGGACGCCTCGCTCGACCTGCGGGCCAACCCGGAGCAGGACGCGCAGGGCATCGCGATCGAGTCCCACCTCGACCGTGGCCGCGGTGCCGTCTCGACGGTCCTGGTCCAGCGCGGCACGCTGCGCATCGGCGACACCATGGTGGTCGGCGACGCGTACGGCCGTGTCCGGGCGATGCTCGACGACAACGGCAACAACGTCGAGGAAGCGGGTCCGTCGACCCCCGTCCTGGTCCTGGGTCTCACCAACGTCCCGGGCGCCGGCGACAACTTCCTCGTCGTCGACGAGGACCGCACGGCACGCCAGATCGCCGAGAAGCGCGCGGCGCGTGAGCGCAACGCCAACTTCGCCCGGCGCGGAGTCCGGTTCTCCCTGGAGAACCTGGACGAGGCGCTCAAGGCCGGCCTGGTGCAGGAACTCAACCTCATCATCAAGGGCGACGCGTCCGGTTCGGTGGAGGCTCTCGAGTCCTCGCTGCTCCAGCTCGACGTCGGCGACGAGGTCGACATCCGTGTCCTGCACCGCGGTGTGGGTGCGGTCACCGAGTCGGACATCAACCTGGCGACCGGCTCCGACGCCATCGTCATCGGCTTCAACGTCCGCGCCGCGGGCCGAGCGGCGCAGATGGCGGAGCGCGAGGGCGTCGACGTCCGGTACTACTCGGTGATCTACCAGGCCATCGAGGAGATCGAGGCGGCCCTGAAGGGCATGCTGAAGCCGGAGTACGAGGAGGTCGAGCTCGGCACGGCGGAGATCCGCGAGGTCTTCAAGTCGTCCAAGCTGGGCAACATCGCCGGTGTCCTGGTCCGCTCGGGCGAGGTCAAGCGCAACACCAAGGCGCGCCTCGTCCGCGACGGCAAGGTCATCGCGGAGAACCTCAACATCTCCGGGCTGCGTCGCTTCAAGGACGACGTCACCGAGATCCGCGAAGGCTTCGAGGGTGGTATCAACCTCGGAAACTTCAACGACATCAAGGTCGACGACGTCATCGCGACGTACGAGATGCGCGAGAAGCCGCGCTCGTAAGGCGGTTGTGTGAGCTGGCCGGCGGTGACAAGTCACCGCCGGCCAGCTTGCCGTTTGCCGGGGCCCCGCCCCGGAAACCCTGTCGAGGACCCCGGCCCTCCGATGTACGGTTCTGATGTCCCGCCACACACGTGGCCGGGCCATCTACCCCGTACCGGCGGGACATCCGGACACACATGTACGTGGGGACACTGTCCTTCGACCTGCTCCTCGGCGACGTCCACTCGCTGAAGGAGAAGCGCTCTCTCGTCCGGCCGATCGTCGCCGAACTCCAGCGGAAGTATCCGGTGAGCGTGGCGGAGACGGGCAACCAGGACCTCCACCGCAGGGCCGAGATCGGCCTGGCGGTGGTCTCCGGAGACACCGAGCACCTCACCGACGTACTGGACCGGTGCGAACGGCTCGTCGCGGCGCGACCGGAGGTGGATCTGCTGTCGGTACGGCGCAGACTCCACAAAGACGAAGACTGACGGAACAAGCAAGGCGAAGAAGGAGACGGACCAGTGGCCGACAACGCGCGGGCGAAGAGGCTGGCGGACCTCATCCGAGAGGTGGTGGCCCAGAAGCTGCAGCGCGGGATCAAGGACCCGCGGCTCGGTTCGCATGTGACCATCACGGACACCCGGGTCACCGGGGACCTCCGGGAGGCGACCGTCTTCTACACGGTGTACGGGGACGACGAGGAGCGGGCGGCCGCGGCCGCCGGCCTGGAGAGCGCCAAGGGCGTGCTCCGGTCCGCCGTGGGCGCGGCGGCCGGCGTGAAGTTCACGCCGACCCTGACCTTCGTGGCGGACGCCCTGCCGGACACCGCCAAGACCATCGAGGACCTCCTCGACAAGGCGCGCGCCTCCGACGCGAAGGTGCGCGAGGTCTCGGCGGGCGCCGCCTTCGCCGGTGACGCCGACCCGTACAAGAAGCCCGATGAGGACGACCGGGACGACGAGGACGACGCCGCCGAATGACGGAGAAGCACAGGACGCCCGACGGGCTTGTCGTCGTCGACAAGCCGTCGGGCTTCACCTCGCACGACGTGGTCGCCAAGATGCGCGGGATCGCCAGGACCCGGCGGGTCGGCCACGCCGGCACCCTCGACCCCATGGCGACCGGCGTGCTCGTCCTCGGCGTCGAGAAGGCGACCAAGCTGCTCGGTCACCTCGCGCTGACCGAGAAGGAGTACCTCGGCACGATCCGGCTCGGGCAGAACACGCTGACGGACGACGCGGAGGGCGACATCACGTCCTCGGCGGACGCCTCGGGTGTGAAGCGGGACGCCATCGACGCCGGGATCGCCAAGCTGAGCGGCGACATCATGCAGGTGCCGTCGAAGGTCAGCGCCATCAAGATCGACGGCGTGCGCTCGTACAAGCGGGCACGGGAGGGCGAGGACTTCGAGATCCCGGCCCGCCCGGTGACCATCTCCTCGTTCGCGGTGTACGACGTCCGGGACGCGGTCGCGGAGGACGGCACGCCCGTCCTCGACCTGATCGTGTCCGTCGTCTGCTCCTCGGGCACCTACATCCGGGCGCTCGCCCGGGACCTCGGCGCGGATCTCGGTGTGGGCGGCCATCTGACCGCCCTGCGCCGCACCCGCGTCGGCCCGTACAAGCTGGACACGGCGCGCACCCTCGACCAGCTCCAGCAGGAGCTGACCGTGATGCCGATCGCCGACGCCGCGGCCGCCGCGTTCCCGCGCTGGGACGTCGACGAACGCCGTGCCCGGCTGCTCCTGAACGGCGTCCGCCTGGACATGCCCGAGGAGTACGCGGGCGCCGGTGCCGTCGCCGTCTACGACGCGACGGGCCGCTTCCTGGCGCTGGTGGAGGCGCACAAGGGCAAGGCGAAGAGCCTGGCCGTGTTCGGCTGAGGCCACTTACGGGTTCATGGGCGGTGCCGTGTCGGATTCGACGGGCGCCGCCCTTTCGCCGTCGTGGGAGCCGTTCCGGCCGTGCGGGCGGGCCGGTCTTCCGTGCCGGATCACGTCGTGAACGTCGGCTCCCGCCGGGGACGGTCACTGCTTCGGCGGTGTCGCCAGCCCCTGCGGGCCTTCTGTGTGCCCCCGGTGTCCGTGGAGCGGCGGTCACGGGGTTGTCACTGATCGCCGCTCCACGGTCCCCCCTCGGTTCCCCCACCCAAGGGTCTATCCATCCCCTTCCGTCCATTCACCCCTTCGGGCGGGCGCTCGGAGTGAACCGAGGGAGCGGAAGGGGGCGCGTTCACCACGCGATCTGTTCCGCTGATCAACCCGTGCCTACCGTCGTGAACAGGCACACTCCGGGAGGTTCGACCATGGCGGGACGTGGCCCTCGGACCGGGGGCCGGCGGACACCGGGCGCCGCCCCCGAGGCGGTCCCGGACACGGCCCTGGTGCAGGTGCGCGACCTCGCGGGACGCCCGCGCGGCACGGGGTTCGCCGCCGACCACCACGGCACCGTCGTCACCAGTCACGAGGCTGTGGACGGCCTGGCCCGCCTGGTCCTGCACGCCCCCGGCGGCCGTACGTGCATCGTCGGCGCAGACGCCGTGACCGCTCTGCCCGGGACGGACCTCGCGCTCGTACGCACCGACGACCTCGGCCTGGACCCGCTCCCCGTCACCGCGCGGGACCGCGTCGAGACCGGCGCGTACGTCCGGATCGCCGCAGGCGGCTGGCGGGAGGCCCGCGTCCTCGGCACCACCCGGGCGACGTACGCGGCGACGGACCGCTTCCACCAGCTCGACGCAGCCCTGGAGCTGGCGATCGGGACGGCGGGCGCGGACGCGCTGCGGCTCGGCGGCGGCGCCGCCGGGGGACCGGTGCTCGACGCGGCGACCGGCGCCGTCGTCGCGGTCCTCGGCACCGCGCTGCGCACCGGACACCCGACGGCCGGCCTGGCCGTGCCCCTGCGTGCCACCGGACTGCCGCCCGTGCTCGCGGACCTGCTGGAGCGCAACGCCGCGACGGTGCCCGCGTACGGCGCCGACCTGAACCTGGCGGGAGTACTGGAACTCACGGCCACGTCCCTGGGGTCCGACGGGCCGGCGGGGGCGTTCGGCGCCGGGTGCGCCTCCTCCCCGCGCGGAGGTTCGGCGCACGCGCACGCAGAGGCGTGGGACGACTGCCCGTCCACGGCAGCGGGGGCCGGGGAGGACGCGGCCGAGCAGGCGCCGACGGGCTTCGGGACCGGGAGTTTCGCCGGGGTGCCCGAGTCGGCCGAGCGGCCCGACGTCATCGAGGAGTTCGCGGCGTTCGCGGCCGGTGAGGCGGCCGTCCTCGCACTCGTCGGGCGCCCGGGCAGCGGCCGTACGACGGAACTCACCGCCCTCGCCGCCCGCCGGACCGGGGGCCCCGAACCGGCGCCCACGTTGTGGCTGCGCGGCGCCGACCTGCTGGCGACGGACACCTCGGTGGCCGACGCGGCGACCCGGGCACTGGAACGGGCGGGACGGATCGTGGCGGCCCCGGAAACCGGGCTGCCGGACCGCGCGCTGTCCTTCGGAGGGAACGACGGGGACCTCGGGGACCTCGATCCCGGTCGGCCGGCTCGGCTCGCGCGGGCCGCCGGACGTCCCCTGCTGCTGATCCTCGACAGCCCCGAGGAGATGCCGCCCGAGCTGGCCCACCGGCTCCCCGAGTGGACGGCCGGGACCGCCGCGTGGCTCCGGGAGAGCGGCGCGCGGCTGGTCGTGGGGTGCCGCGAGGAGTACTGGGAGCAGGCGGGGGAGGAGTTCCCGCGCGAGCTGCTGCACGGCGCGGGTGCGGGCACGGGAGGCGACCGGGAGCCGCTGCGGGAGCGCGCGCCCCGAGCCGACGCCGGGGCGGGCGACGTGCCGCGGGCCGACGGGGACCGGCTGCCGCCCTGCGTGCGGCTCGGCGACCTGGGCGAGGAGGCGGCCCGGCGGGCCCGCGCGCGCCACGGGATCCCCGAGGGCCTCCTCCAGGACGCCGACGCACGCCACCCGCTGACCCTGCGGCTGCTGGCGGAGGTACGCGCCGCCCTGCCCGTCGCGCCGGACACGGTGCCGGAGCGGCCTCTAAGGCGGGACGAGGTCTTCGCCGCGTACCTGGACCTGATGTGCCTGCGCGTCGCGGTCCGGCTCGCCGCGGCCAACGGCCTGCGCGGCACGGACGTACGACGGCTCGTCGCGCGGGTCTCCGGGCAGGTGCACGAGGCCGCGCGTCGCTGCCTCGGCCCCGGACAGGGGGAGCTGGACCGGGCGGCCTTCGAGTCCGTCTTCCCCTGGGGACCGGCCCCCGCGAGCCGGCTCGGCGCCACCACGGGCTGGGCCTCCGCCGTCCTCACCGAGGGCCTCGTCGTGCCCGCGGGCACCGGCTACCGCTTCGCCCACGAGGAACTCGCCGACTGGATCCAGGGCACGCACCTCGACGTGGACGCGGCCCTGCACGCCCTCGTCCACCGGGCCCACGCCGTCCCGGCCGGCCCGGACGGCGACCCGGCCGGGCCCCGCCCCGCCGGGGCCGCCGCCCGCCGCAGGTCCCGTACCGCGCGCGCGGACGCCCGGCGCCACGCGCTCCCCGTGCCGCGCCACCGCATCGGCCCGGTCGTCCAGGCGCTGCTCCTCCTGGACGGACAGCACGCCCGCACGGAGCTCATCGGCCGCCTGGAGGACCTGGTCGACGCCGTGGACGCCCTGCTGCCCGCGGCGCCCGAGCCGCCCGGCGACCCCGTCTGGTGGGCCACCCACCTCCTTCGTGACGTCCTGACGCGCGTGCCCGACGCGAGCCCGTACTCCGGTGTGCTGCGGCAGCTCGCCGAGCGCATCGTGGCCTGGCGGGCCCAAGGGCGGCGCGTGCCGGGGGAGTTCGGGCCGTGGTTCTGGGAGGCGGTACGGCTGCCCGGCGCGGAGCGGTTCGAGTTGCTGAGGTGGCTGGTCGTCGCGGACGAGGCACCGCACCCGGCGGACCCGGGACGGGGGACGCCCGCACAACAGCCGTGGCGGGTCGACGGCGGCACCGCGGACGACCCGGCGGACGGGACCGCCGTGCCCGGGGAGCCCGGCGGTCCCGAGGCCGCCCGCCCTCGGACGCCCCGCTTTCTCGACACCGTGGCCCGCCTTCTCGCCGCCGATCCGACCGCCGTCCTGCCCCACCTCACCCGCTGGTTCGACGACGAGCGTCCGCTGCCCGCCACCCCGGACGCCACCGTGGCGACCGCGGCGCAGGCCCTGCTGTACGCCCATCGCCGGCGCGCCCTCGACGACCTGACCGAGGCGCTGGTGGCCTGCGCGCACCGGCGCGGGGACGAACTGCTCGCCGTCCTAGCCGAGGAGGAGCCGTCCGCCATGTGCCGGGCGGTAGACCGGTGGGCCCACGACGAGCGCCCGGCGAGGCACGTGGCGGCGATGACGTACGGGCTGCGGACCGCGCCGCACGCGCGCACCGAGGCCGACCGCGAGCTGCTGCGGTTCGCGGCGCTGTCCCTGCTCGCCCGCCCCGCCGACGGCGCCGCGCACGGTGCGGCGCTCGCGCTCCTCGTGGGCGACCCGCGGACCCGGGCCCGGCACCTGCCCCAGGCGCTCGAACGGTTCACCGCCGGTGATCCGCAGCTGCCCGCGAGCGCGCTCGTCGCCGCCCTCGACACCCACCCCGAGCCGGTGCTCGACGCCTTCGAGGCGCGTCTGCGGCGGCCCGGACCCGACGCGGGAGAGCTGCTGCGCCCCCTCACCGACGCCGCCACGCCCGCCCTCGCCCACCGCGTCGCCGCGCTCGTGCGCCGGGTCGCCGAGGTGTGCCCCGACGCCGCCGGGCACGTGGCCGACCGCGTCGACCGGCGTCTCGAACACGGCCCCGACGCCCGGGCCGTACTCCTCCCGCTGCTCACCGGGCTCCTCGACGGCGGCCCGCCCGCGCTGCGGGCGCGGCTCGTGTCCGTCCTCGTCGCCCCCGGCAGCCCCCGCTCGCGCCCGCTCCGGCACGAGCTCCTGGAACTGCTGCTCGCCGGCGAGCGGGACCTGACCGTCCTCGACGCCCTGCTGCGGGCCGCCGCGGCGGGAGCGGCGCGCGGCGACGAGGAACACGCCCGCGAGCTGGTCCGCCGCGCCGGGCTGCTGCTCGTCCGCACACCGGACGGCGCCACCCTGTTCGACTGCGGGCTGGTCGACCTGGCCCGTGGCGTGCCGGGGTTCGCGGCCCTGGTCGCGGGCTGGCTCACCGACGCCCCGCAGGACTGGTCGGCGGTCGTGGGACCCAGCGCCCGGCGCATGATCGAGAACCTGGCGGGGGTGCGGGTGCCCGCCTGAACCCGGTCCGTGAGGGTGCGCCCCGTCACAGCCTCCATGCCGATGCGATCCGACGCCCCGCGGCATGGCACCCTTAGACCTGCGTAGAGGCAACCACGGACACGGGTTCGACGAGTTTGCGACAAGGAGCAGTCACAGTGCAGCGCTGGCGTGGCTTGGAGGACATCCCCGAGGACTGGGGGCGCAGCGTCGTCACCATCGGTTCCTACGACGGGGTGCACCGCGGGCACCAGCTGATCATCCGGCATGCCGTGGACCGCGCCCGCGAGCTGGGCGTCCCCTCCGTCGTCGTCACCTTCGACCCGCACCCGAGCGAGGTCGTGCGCCCCGGCAGCCACCCCCCGCTGCTCGCCCCGCACCACCGGCGCGCCGAGCTGATGGCCGAGCTGGGGGTGGACGCCCTGCTGATCCTCCCCTTCACCACCGAGTTCTCGAAGCTGTCGCCCGCCGACTTCGTCGCCAAGGTCCTGGTCGACAAACTGCGCGCGAAGGCCGTCGTGGAAGGCCCGAACTTCCGCTTCGGCCACAAGGCCGCGGGCGACGTCGACTTCCTGCGCGAGCAGGGGCGGACGTACGACTTCGAGGTCGAGGTCGTCGACCTGTACGTGACCGGTGACGCCGGAGGCGGCGAGCCGTTCTCCTCCACCCTGACCCGCCGGCTTATCGCGGACGGCGACATCCAGGGCGCGCGGGAGATCCTCGGCCGTCCGCACCGCGTCGAGGGCGTCGTCGTGCGCGGTGCCCAGCGGGGCCGCGAACTCGGCTTCCCCACGGCCAACGTCGAGACGCTCCCGCACACGGCGATCCCCGCCGACGGCGTCTACGCGGGCTGGCTGCACGCCCAGGGCGAGATCATGCCCGCCGCGATCTCCGTCGGCACGAACCCGCAGTTCGACGGCACCGAGCGGACCGTCGAGGCGTACGCCATCGACCGGATCGGCCTGGACCTGTACGGCCTGCACGTCGCCGTCGACTTCCTCGCCTTCGTCCGCGGCCAGGCCAGGTTCGACTCCATCGACGAACTGCTGGTCGCCATCCGGGACGACGTGAAGCGGTCGCGTGAACTGATCGAGGCGTACGAGGGCGAGTAGCCCGCGCTCTCCCGAGACGCGTGCGGAGGGCCAGTGCCGAGCACCGGCCCTCCGTCGACTCTCCTACGACGTGACGCGCGCCCTGGCCCAGTGGCAGGCGACCTGCGCCTCGCCGCCCCCGCCGAGCACCTCCAGGTCCTCGCCGCGGCACGCGTCCGCCACCCCGGCCCGCGCGGCCTCACCGCTCGCCAGGATCTGGCAGCGCGCGTGGAAACGGCAGCCGGACGGGATGCGGGAGGGGTCCGGCGGCTCCCCGGTCAGCACGACCGGCTCACCCGGGGCTTCCGGCAGCACCGACAACAGGGCCTGCGTGTACGGATGCTGAGGTGCCGTCAGGACCTGCTCGACCGCGCCGGTCTCCACGATCCGGCCGAGGTACATCACGGCGACCCGGTCGGCGATGTTCCAGGCCAGTCCGAGGTCGTGCGTCACCACCAGTGCCGACAGGCCGAGTTCGGACCGCAGCCGCAGGAGCAGCGCGAGGATCTGGCCCCGCACGGACGCGTCCAGGGAGGCCACCGGCTCGTCGGCGACGATGAGTTCGGGTTCCAGGACCAGGGCGCCCGCGATCACGACACGCTGGCGCTGACCGCCGGACAGCTCGTGCGGATAGCGCAGGAAGAAGCGCTCGGGGGGCCGCAGCCCGGCCCGCGACAGTGCCTCCGCGACCGCCGCCCGCTCGTCGCCGCCGTACCGGTGGATGCGCAGTCCCTCCGCCACGGCGTCGTACACCGTGTGCCGGGGGTTGAGGGAGCCGCTCGGGTCCTGGAGGACCAGCTGGACCCGCTTGCGGTAGGTCTTCAGGGCGCGCGAGGAGTAGTCCAGCGGCTTCCCGCCGAAGGTGACCCGGCCGCCGGTGGGCGGGACGAGTCCGAGCAGGGAGCGGGCGAGCGTCGTCTTGCCGCAGCCCGACTCCCCGACCAGGGCCACGATCTCGCCGGGCCGGATGTCCAGGTCGACCCCGTCGACGGCCCGCGCCCGGGCCGCGCCGTGCCGCCCGGGAAAGGAGACGTGCAGCCCTTCGGCGCTCAACAGCGGTGCCGTGGCGGTGAGTTCGACGTCGACCTCGGGAGTGGTGGTCATGCGGTACTCCTCGCGTCGTCGTCAGCGACACCTGTGGAGGCGCCGGGGGCTCCGGGCTCCGGGCGTGTGGGGGTGACAGCTCGGTCGGGCGTTGAGGCGGTGGTCCGGTCGCCGGGGGTGGTGGGGGTGTCTGGCTTCGCGGGGGTGGGTCGGTCGCCGGTCGTGGTGGTGGGCCCGGGGGACGGGGGCGCGGTCTGTGTTCCGGGGGCGGTGGGGGTGTCCGGCTCCGGGGGAGTGGCGGTCCCCTGGTCGACGGGCGTGGGGTCGGGGGCCATGAGCGGGCTCGCCGGGGTGCCCCGGTCGGGGGCGGTCCCGACGTGCACGCAGGCCGCCCGGCGCCGCGGACCCGCCAACCGCAGCGGCTGGTCCTGGCCGGCGCAGCTGTCCAGCGCCTCCGCGCACCGCGGATGGAACGTGCAGCCGGTCGGCAGGTCGGCCGGGTCCGGCGGGTCGCCCGGCAGGCCGCGCGGCGCGAACCGGGACGCCGGGTCGCCGATCCGCGGGAACGCGGCCGACAGCGCCTTGCCGTACGGGTGCAGCGCGTCCTCGTAGACCTGCGCCGCGGGCCCCTCCTCGACCACGCGGCCCGCGTACATCACCGCGAGCCGGTCGCAGGTGTCCGCCAGCACCGCCAGGTCGTGGCTGATCATGACGAGCCCGAGGTCCTGATCGCTCACGAGCTGCTCGATCAGCCGCAGGATCTGCGCCTGGATCATCACGTCGAGAGCGGTGGTCGGTTCGTCGGCGACCACCAGCCGCGGGTCGCAGGCCAGCGCCATGGCGATCATGACGCGCTGGCGCTGGCCGCCGGACAGTTCGTGCGGATACGCGTCCGCGCGGGCGGCGGGCAGCCCCACCTGCTCCAACAGCTCCCCGGTCCTCTTCTTCGCCCCCGCGGGCGTGGCCTTGCGGTGCAGCAGGATCGGCTCGGCGATCTGGTCGCCGATGCGGTGCACCGCGTTGAGCGAGTGCATCGCGCCCTGGAACACGATCGAGGCGCCGGCCCAGCGGACCGCCCGCACCCGGCCCCACTTCATGGTCAGGACGTCCTCGCCGTCGAGCAGGATCTGCCCGCCGACACGGGTCCCGGCGGGCAGCAGCCGCAGCAGCGCGAGCGCGAGTGTGGACTTGCCGCAGCCGGACTCGCCGGCGATGCCGAGCTTCTGCCCCGCGTCGAGGGAGAGGTTCACCCCGCGTACGGCCGCCGCGCCGCCCGCGTAGGTCACCTCCAGGTCGCGCAGTTCAAGGAGACTCAACGGGCCACCCCCAGCCTGGGGTTGAGGACGGACTCCACGGCACGCCCGCACAGGGTGAAGGCGAGTGCCACGACGGCGATCGCCACCCCGGGAGGCACGAGGTACCACCAGTCGCCGGAGCTGACCGCGCCCGCCTCCCGCGCGTCCTGGAGCAGCCCGCCCCACGACACGACCGTCGGGTCCCCGAGGCCGAGGAAGGCGAGGGTGGCCTCCGCGAGGATCGCCGAGGAGATGATCAGGGTCGTCTGGGCCAGCACGAGCGGCATCACGTTGGGCAGCACGTGGCGGGACATGACGTGCCAGTGGCCGCCGCCGAGCGCCTTCGCGCGCTCGATGTACGGCCGCGACTCGACCGCCAGGGTCTGGGCGCGCACCAGCCGTGCCGTCGTCGGCCAGGTGGTCACCCCGATGGCCAGGATGATCGTGCCGAGCGAGCGGGACATGACCGTCGCGAGGGCGATGGCGAGGACCAGGGTCGGCATCACCAGGAACCAGTCGGTGATCCGCATGATCACCGTCGCGTACCAGCCGCGGAAGTGCCCGGCGGTGATGCCGATCAGCGCGCCGATGGCGACGGACAGGACGGCGGCGAGCAGCCCGACGAGCAGCGAGACCCGCGCCCCCCACACCAGCAGGCCCAGCAGGTTGCGCCCGAACTGGTCGGTGCCGAGGGGGAATTCGGCGCTCGGGCTCTCCATCGGCCGGCCCGGCGCGTCCGTGACGTTCTGCACGTCCGCGCCCACGGTCAGCGGGGCGGTCAGGGCGATCAGCGCGAACAGCGCGAGCGCGGCCAGTCCGGCGACGCCGGCCCGGTGGGTGCGGTACTGCCGCCAGAAGCGCGCGGCGGAGTGGCGGCGGCGCTGCCAGGCGAGGGCGCGCGGACCGGCCGTGGACGCGCGGGGGGCTGCCCCGGGCGTCAGCGGCCCGTCCGACTCGGTCGTGGTCATCGGCCCACCCGGGGGTCCAGGAGCGGATAGATCAGGTCGGCCAGCGTGTTCATCACGATCACCGCGGCCGCGAAGACGAAGAACAGCCCCTGCACCAGCGGCAGATCGGGCACGCTCAGGGCCTGGTAGAAGAGGCCGCCGAGACCGGGCCAGGAGAACACCGTCTCGACGAGGATGACGCCCGCGACCGTGCGGCCGAGGTTGACGAAGATCAGCGTCACCGTCGGCAGCAGCGCGTTGGGCACCGCGTGCCGGCGACGCACCAGGTCGTCCCGCAGGCCCTTGGCGCGGGCGGTGGTCAGGTAGTCGCTGCCCATCTCGTCCAGCAGTGCGGAGCGGGTGACGAGCAGCGTCTGCCCGTACTCGACGGCCACCAGGGTGACCACGGGCAGGATCAGATGGTGGGCGACGTCGAGGACGTAGGCGAAGCCCTCCTCGCCGCCGGACTCCATGCCACCGGTCGGGAAGAGACCGGGGACCGGTCCGATGCCCACCGAGAAGACGATGATGAGCAGCAGCCCGAGCCAGAACGACGGGATCGAGTAGAGGGTCAGCGCGAGACCGGTGTTGAGCCGGTCGCCCAGCCCGCCGTTGCGCCACGCGGAGCGCGTGCCGAGGAAGATGCCGAGCACGGTGTAGAGCACGAACGCCGTGCCGGTGAGCAGCAGCGTGTTCGGCAGCGCCTCGGTGATCTTGTCCATGACGGGCGCCCGGAACTGGTACGAGGTGCCCAGGTCGCCCGTCAGCGCCTTGCCGCAGTAGTCCGTGAACTGCTGCCACATCGGCAGGTCGAGCCCGAACTCGCGCCGGTAGGAAGCCAGTTGTTCGGCAGAGACCTGGCGGCCGCCCGTCATGAACTTGACCGGGTCGCCCGGGATCAGCCGGAAGAGGAAGAAGCTGGTGACGAGGACGGCGAGCAGCGAGACCGCGGCCCCGCCCAACTTGCCCGCCAGGTACCGCAGATACGCGGTCCTGGTGCGCGCTCTCGGGCCGCGGGCCGACGGCCCGGCCGCAGCCGGACCGCCGGTCTCCTCGACCAGCGCTGGTGTTGCCTCAGCGGTCATCAGTGGCTCTCACTACTCGCGGTCTTCGGCGGTGGAGCGTCGGCGCAGCGCGAAGAACAGGCCGGCACCCGCGAGGACGACGACGCCCGCGACGATGCCGATGATGACGCCCGTCGAGCTCGAATCGTCGGAGGACTCACCGGAGGAGGCGGCCGGAACCGCAGACCACCAGCTCCAGTAGCCGTCCTGGCCGTAGATGTTGCCCGCGGCCTCCGGCATCGTGGTGATCGACTTGATCTGGTCGGTGCGGTAGGCCTCGACCGCGTTCGGGTACGCCATCACGTTCATGTAGGCGGTGTCGTACAGCCGCGACTCCATCTGCTTGACCAGGTCCGCGCGCTTGGCCGTGTCGTACTCGGCGAGCTGGCGGGTGTACAGGTCGTCGTACTTCTTGTCGCAGATGAAGTTGTCGGTGGCGCCGGTGTCCTTGGGCGTGGCGGGCAGCGCCGCGCAGGTGTGGATGGACAGGACGAAGTCCGGGTCCGGGTTGACGGACCAGCCGTCGAACGCGAGGTCGTAGGTGCCCGCCAGCCACGGATCGGTCACGTTGTCCAGGCAGTTGAGCGTGACGCCGATGCCGAGCTTGCCGAACCACTCCTTGAGGTACTTGCCCACCGCCTTGTCGTTCGGGTCGGTGGCGTGGCACAGCACGCGGTAGTTGATCGGCTTGCCGTTCTTCTCGACGCGCTTGCCGTCGCCGTTCTTCTTGTAGCCGGCCTCGTCCAGGAGCCGGGCCGCCCTGGCCGGGTCGTACGCGAGCTTCTGATCCGCCGACGGCTTCCAGTAGTACGTCGAGAAGCGCGGCGGGATGTATCCCTCGCCCTCCACGGCGTGGCCCTGGAAGACCCTGTCGATGAGGGCCTCGCGATCGATCGCCATGAACAGCGCCTGGCGGACCTTCTGGTCGAGCAGCGACTTGGCGCCGTCGCCGAAGTGCTTGCCGTTCTTCGCCTGGGCGCCCGGGTTGGTGGCCAGGGCGTAGAAGCGGCGGCCGGGGGCGTCGTTGACCTTGACGTCGTCCTGGGTCTTGAGCGCCGACGCCTGGGCCGGCGTCAGGCCGGAGACGAACGACACCTCGCCCTTCTGAAGGGCCGCGACCGCCGCGTCACCGTCCTTGTAGTACTTGAAGACCAGCTCGTCGAACTTGGGCGCGCCCCGCCAGAAGCTCTTGTTGGGCTTCAGCTTCACGTAGCTGTCGGCCTTGTAGTCGGTCAGGACGAACGGGCCGTTGCCGACGATCGGGAAGCTCTTGTCGTTGTTGAACTTCGAGAAGTCGTCGACCTTCTCCCAGACGTGCTTGGGCACGATCGGCACGTCGAGCGCGGCCATCGTGGCCTGCGGCTTCTTCAGCTCGATGACCAGCTCGGTGGGGCTCGGGGCGCTCACCTTGCGGAAGTTGGCGACGAAACTCCCGTTCGCCGTCGCCGCGCCCTCGTCGGTCATCATCTTGTTGAACGTCCACGCCGCGTCCTCGGCGGTGGCCTGTTCGCCGTCCGACCACTTCGAGTTGGAGCGGATCGTGTAGGTCCAGGTGAGCTTGTCCGCGGACGGCGACCACTTGGTGGCGAGGCCCGGGATCGCGTGGTTGTCCTTGGGGTCGTAGTTGGTCAGGTACTCGTACATGAGCCGGTGGATGCTCGTACTGACCAGGCGCGACGCCAGGAACGGGCTCAGCGAGTCGACGCTCTGCGCGACCGCCACGGTGAGGACCTTCTTGCCCTCGTCGGCCTGCGCCGTCCGGGGCGCCGGGTTGAGCGGCGTGGCGAGACCGGCGGTGAGGGTCAGCGCCGCGGCGCCTGCGAGGGCGACGAGCCGGGGCAGACGGATCCGTGGGCGCAACGGCCCTCTGGCGTTGTGGTCTTGTGTGTTCATGGCTCGGTGACCTCGCGTCATCGCTCGCACAGGGATGGCTTCTCGAACTGCTGGATCAAGGTTGATCGGGTGACGCCGGCGGGGTTGATGTGTGTGTCTATCAGCGGCGGTCTCCGCACGTCAACGGCGCGTGAACCCCATGTGGCCTGCGGAAATAACGAGTTGATGCGGATTTCTCGCTCATTGGTCCAGACCCCTGAAGCCGCCCAGGTGGGGGCCTGACGCTCCGTATCGTCCATGCGTGGACCGGGGAAGCGTGAGAAGGGATCCGGCTGACATGCGAAAGGCCCGCACCGTCGTCGACGGTGCGGGCCCGGGCGGTGACCGGTCCCCGGAGAGGACCGGCCGGACTACTGCTGAGGGGGCGCGGACGGGGGCGGGGTCTGCCCCGGGTGCTGCGGGTACTCCGGCTGGGGGGCGCCGTGCTGGGGGTGGTCCGGCTGCGGGACGGGCTGCTGCGGATACCCCGGCTGAGCGGCACCCTGCTGCGGATGGGGCTGCTGCGGCGGGTAGGGGGCGCCGCCGGGCTGCTGGGGGTACGCCGGTCCCGGCTGCGGCGGCTGAGGAACCTGTCCCGGGAACGGCGCGCCCGGATGCGCCTGCCCCGGCATCGGCCGGCCGGGCGCCTGGCCGGGATACGGCTGCCCCGGAATCGGCTGGCCGGGATGGGCCTGCCCCGGCATCGGCTGCCCCGGCATCGGCTGCCCCGGCATCTGCTGCTGCGGCATCGGCTGGCCCGGCAGCGGCGGGGCGGCGACCGGCGGCGGGTTGCCGTCGGACGTCCACAGGCCGAGCGACTGCTGGTGGCGCGCGATGTCCTCGGCGACCAGCGCGGACAGGTTGAAGTACGCCTCCCGCACCTTCGGCCGCATCATGTCCAGGTCGACCTCGGCGCCCGCCGCCAGGTGCTCGTCGAACGGCACGACGATGACGCCCCGGCACCGCGTCTCGAAGTGCCCGACGATGTCCTCCACCTTGATCATCTTGCCGGTCTCGCGCACCCCGGAGATCACCGTGATGGACCGCGAGACCAGGTCCGCGTACCCGTGCGCGGACAGCCAGTCCAGCGTCGTGCTGGCGCTGCTCGCACCGTCGACGGACGGCGTCGAGATGATGATGAGCTGGTCGGCGAGGTCGAGCACGCCGCGCATGGCGCTGTAGAGCAGACCGGTGCCCGAGTCGGTGAGGATGATCGGGTACTGCTTGCCGAGCACGTCGATCGCCCGGCGGTAGTCCTCGTCGTTGAACGTCGTCGACACCGCGGGGTCGACGTCGTTGGCGATGATCTCCAGCCCCGAGGACGCCTGCGACGTGAACCGCCGGATGTCCATGTACGAGTTGAGGTACGGGATCGCCTGCACGAGGTCGCGGATCGTGGCACCGGTCTCCCGGCGCACCCGGCGTCCGAGCGTGCCGGCGTCCGGGTTGGCGTCGATCGCGAGGATCTTGTCCTGCCGCTCACTGGCGAGCGTGGAGCCCAGCGCGGTGGTCGTGGTCGTCTTGCCCACGCCACCCTTGAGGCTGATGACGGCGATCCGGTAGCAGGACAGGACCGGCGTGCGGATCAGCTCCAACTTCCGCTGGCGCTCGGCCTCTTCCTTCTTGCCGCCGATCTTGAACCGCGATCCGCCCGCGGTGGGACGACCGCTCTTCGGCTTCTGCTTCTTGTTGTTGAGCAGCCGGTCCGAGGACAGCTCCACCGCCGCGGTGTAACCGAGCGGCGCGGCACCCGGGTTGACCGGCTGCCGCTGGTCGTGCTGGATCGGCTGCGGCCACGCGTTGCCGGCGCGGGGATCCACGGGGGCGACGGGAGGCTGCGGCGGGTTACCACCCTGCGGGGCGGCCTGCTGCGGGTACCCCTGCGGCGCCGGCTGCTGCGGGATGCCGTAACCGGTCGGCTGGGCGGGGGCGTTGGGCGCGGCAGGCGGAGCGGTGTGCGGGAAGCCGTAGCCGGGCTGGGGTGTCGAGTCCTGGGGTGCAGGGGCCTGGGGTGCCGACGGTTGGGGAGTTGGTGCGTTCTGGGCCGGTGTTCCCGGCTGGGGGAACCCGTAGCCGCCCTGTGCCGGGACCGGTGCGCCGGGCTGCGGGAAGCCGTAGCCGGGCTGGGGCGCCGAGGACTGAGGGGCAGGGTCCTGCGGTGTGGGCGGCTGATGGACAGCGGCGTTCGGGACAGGAGCGTTCGGGGCCGGGGTCGAAGGCTGCGGGAATCCGTAACCGGTCGGCTGCGCCGGGGCTTCGGGTGCCACGGCAGGCGTGCCCGGGGTGCCGGGCTGAGGGAAGCCGTAACCGGCGTGCGGGGCGTGCGGGGCCTGCGGGGTGTCCGCCGCGGGCTGGGCCTGCGGCTGTGCGGGCTGGGGCGGCTGCGGTGCCGGGGCCGCCTGCCAGGCGGCCGGGGCGGGCTGCGCGGCCTGAGGCTGAGCGGCCTGCGGGACCTCGGGCCGGGGCTGCGCGTCCGGGTGGGCGTGAGGCTGGAAGGACGGCTGCTGGGGCGCCTGCTGCGGTACCGGGGCCTGCGGGGGCACGGGTGCCTGCGCGGGGGCGGCGGGCTGCTGGGCCTGCGCGGTCTGCGGCTGGGCGTGCGGGGGTACGGGTGCCTGCGGCTCGGCGGGCTGCGTGGAGGCGGGCCACTGGGCGGCGGGGGCGGGTGCCGCGGGCTGGTAGGCGGGCGGCAGCGGCGGAAGACCGCTCTGCGGCGCCGGGGGAGGAGTCCAGGCCGGCGGTCCCGCGGGGGCGTGGCCGGGCGTGGGCACGCCGGGCGCGGATGCGGACGCGTCCGCATCGGCTCCCGTACCGGCATCCGGCGGTGCCGGGGCGTTCGGATTGCCGTCGGCCTCGGGGGAGTTGGGCGCTTCCGCGTCCGGTCCCGGGGTCTCCTGAACGGCGTCGGCGACCGGAGCCGCCGGACCGGGGGTGCCCTCAGGCCCGTCGGCGTCCACGGCCACGTCGGATTGGGCGGACGCACTGGTCGCACCGGACTCGGCGGGCCCGATGGGCTCGGTCGATCCGGCCTCGGTCGATCCGGCGTCGGTCGGGGCAGCGGAGGCCGAGAGGTCCACGCCGTCGCCGGTACGCACGTCGGACACGGCGACGTCTGGCGTCACGGTGGTGCCGTCGACGTCGGTCACACCCGCACCGTCGGCCGCGGGCTCCGGCCCGGAGTCCTGAGCGGGACCGGAGGAACTGTCCTCTGCGTCAGCGGAGCCCAGGCCGACCTCGGCCCGATCGGCACCGGGGACGGCGTTGTGGGGAGCGGCGTTCTCGGACACCACGGCGGCATCGGAGGCGCCGTCCGAGGCGTGGGCGTCTCCGGACCCGGCGCTCTCCTCACTCCGGAACGGCGGAGTGCCGAGCCCGTCCACGCCGGAACCCCCGGCACGGGAAGCGTCCAGACCGGTGCCGTCGGAACGGGAACTGTCCGCACGGGAACCGTCAACATGGGGAGCCTCTGGACCGGAGCCGTCGGCAGCGGACCCGGCGGCGGCTTGCGTACGGGCACCGTCCTGCGCATCGGCGCCCGCAGCCGTCGTACCGGCCCCCGCAGGGGCAGCAGCGGCGTCCCCGGGGCCCGTACCGGCGCCCGCAGACGTCGTACCGGCGCCCGCAGCCGTCGTGCCGGCGCCCTCGGGGCCCGTACCAGCGCCCGGAGACGTCGGCTCGGCGCTCGTCGGCTCGGCGGTCGCCGCGGCCTCGGCCCGGTCCGCGATCTCGCGGCGCAGCGCGGCGGAGGAGAAGCGCATCGTCGCGCCGCTCTCCAGGTCGCCGTTCCCGCTGTCGGCCTCGGCGACCGGCGGGGCCGGCTGCATCCAACTCGGCTGGCCCTGCTGCGGGAAACCGTCCGCGGGCGGGGGCGGCAGGTCGACGGGCACACCGACCGGCGGAGGAGCCGTCGCCGCCGCACCGACCGGGGGAGCCGGACTGACCGGCGGAGCCTGGTGGAACGGCGGGACCTGGCCGAACGGAGGCGCCGGGGGTGCCGGCGGGGCCGGCTGCGACGGGGCCTGGGGCTCCGGAGCCGGTGACGTCTCCGCCGTACCGCCCGACGCGTTCTGCGTGTACCAGGCAGGCGGCGCGTAGTCGATGGTGAACTCGCCCGTCGTCTCGATGGCGGACTCCGCGTCGGACTGGTCATCGCCGGGCGTGGCCCAGCCCCCGCGGATCCCGTCCCGATCGCTGTTCACAATTCCTCCTGGTGTGGTCGAGCACCCTCGTGCCGTGCCGGGGCGACCGCTCTCGTTGTCCGAAGTCGTCCGAATCCGCCCGGCTGTCCCCCTGGGGTGCCGACGGCCCGCTCGCGGGTCTCGGTGTCGCGCCCTGTCCCAGCCTAATCACCACAAGCGTCCCCAGGGCAGGGCCGTCCACCCCTCCGCGCCCGACCGCTCCGTCACGCGCGGCCCACGGGTGCCGTGCACACGTGGACCGCCCGCAAACAAAACGGGTGATTGTGGTGAACGTATCGAGCGGAAGCGGGGGCGAAACGGTCTCAAACGCCCCAGGGCGGTCGCCTGTTGAGGGATCAGTCCATCCTGCGTGGCGTACCCAACAATCCGGTCTCGGCGTCCGTCGGCTGGGTCATCACGTACTGCCGGTCGCGATCGGCGCACCACAGGGTGACGCCGTCGGCGAGCGTCGGCAGGGAGTCCATGTCCCCCTGCGGCAGCGCCAGCGTGCGGCTTATCTCCGCGGCCTCGTCCGGCGAGACACGCTGGACCCCGACGAGCCGGGCCTGCCGCATCAACCGCGGTGCCACCGGGCTCAGATACGGCAGCAGCGTCAGTACCGCCTGCCACGGTCCCGCGACGACCCGCCCGCGCGGCGGCCGCATGCCGCAGTCCCGCACCACGAGCACCGGGTTGCCGGCCGAGGCGCCCTGCGGCGGCACCCGGCCCACGTCGTACACGGTCATCCCCGACTGCCCGCCGCCGACTGCCTGCACCATCTGCGCCCAGGCCTGCGCGCGGCCGGTCTCCACGGCGACGCGCGTCCCCGTGGCCGCCGCCCGCAGGGCCAGCACCTGGGCGGTCCACAACCCGCCGATCAGGACGACGTCGTACGGAGTGGGCCGGTTGAGGCCCAGCACCGCGGGCTGCCCGCCGGCGTCCACGCCGATGACCACCCCGTCGTCGCCGATGGGCAGGGCGAGCGCGTCCAGTTGCTCCGCGGACAGCGTGTGCCGTCCGTGCCGCGGGCCGAGCAGCCCGAACCCGCTCCGCACCCGCGAGCGCAGCCGGTCCGCGGCCGACGGCCCCGCGGGGCCACCAGACGCGGGACCACCGGAGGCGGGGCCTCCGGCCGGTACGTACGCTGCCGGACCCACGCCTGGCCCGTACGGCCCCGGCGCCTGCGCGCCAGGCCCGCCCGTCGGCGGTGAGGTCATGGCCGTCACCTGGCACCTCCCAGGGGCAGAGTGGCGAGTACGCCGGGCAGTTGCTGCCGGTCGAGGCGGGCCAGGCCGGCCCCCGCCTGCCGCGCGGCATCCTCCAACGCGCGCCGGGCCGCGACCAGTTCGTCGTCGGAACGCCCCGTCACGCGCAGATGCCCGACGAGCGAGACGTCCTGCCGCTCACCGCGCGCCAGCGTGAGGCTGAAGGTGGTGGCCAGCGCGGGAACGGCGGTGAGCAGCGCCACGAGCTGCGCCATCGAGGGACCCCGCCCGCCCAGCCGGGGCCAGCGGCGCACCCAGTACGTCGTGTGCCGGCGGTTGTCGCAGCGCCAGCTGCGGCCGGACTCCTCGGTCCGCCGCTCGGGCACGTCCGTCCGCCCGGCCTCGGCGGTCACCAGGGGGTTGGCGCACGCCGACGTGGCGACGGCCGCGATCAGCTCCTCCTCGTCGAGCACCGTCGTACGGAAACCCGCGCCCGTCAGCCGGCTCGCGAGATGGTCGGCCGCCCGCACGGCGCACTTCTGCGCCCCGACGAGCCCGCCCCCGCGCGCGGCCACCGCCTCCGGACACAGCTCCGGGTCCAGCTTCAGCGCGATCCACGTGATGCGCACGGCGGGGGCCCCGGTCTGCGCCTGCAGCGGCGCGTAGTTGCTCACCGCCACGGACTGCTGGGGAAGATGCAGCGCGGGCGCGGGCTGCGTGTGCAGCACGATCTGCGCCGACTCCAGCCGGATCCCGTCCACTTCGAGGGCGTCCCGCACCAGCCCGAGCGGCAGCGGCTGCCGGCTCCGCTCGGCCCGCAGCGCCGTCGCGTCGGCCTCCACCTGGAGGACCGCGGTGACGAACGTGCCGTCGCCGATCATCCCGACGGAGCGCCGGTCCCGGCCGCCGTACGCGTACGTGCGCAGGCTCGGGTCGCACTCGACGGCGGGGGCGAGACCCGGCTCCGTGCCCGGCCGTATCGCCGTACCGGCCGCCTGGCGCCTGCGGGCGCGCAACGCCCGTGCCGTACCGAGCCATTCGGGCAGGGAGCGGCCGCGACGGCGGACGAAGGCGAGCAGCACCAGCACCACGGCGATCACGCCGGCCGCCATCAGCGCCATGGGGTCGACGACCCAGCCGGTGAGCAGCACGGCGGCGGCGAGCTCCAGCAGGACGACCCGTTGCAACCGGAACGACCCGAACTGCCCGGGCCGTGTCCGCAGATGAGTCGCGTCCGCGTCCTGCGGCCGGCCGGGCGGGGCGGACTGCCGCTGCGCGTGCGGCGGTTCAGGTGCCGCGGAGCCGCGCGTCCGTGACCGGTCGCGCAATCGCGTCCGCGCTCCGGAAGCCATCACTCCATCCCCCCGTAATGCTCACAACTCGCTGGAATCACGCCACCGCATGGGGCCCTTGAAGGTCCGGGTACCCTACCCGCTCCACGAGACCGTTCTTTTACCAGGCATAGTAGGGGGCCGGTCCGACAACGGAGGGCGGGGGACGGTGACCCCCGAGCGCCGACCAGGCGAGACACGGGGAGAAGCGGGCACACATGGCATCTCGGCGGGACCAGCTCAACGCCTACACCTTCGCGAAGCGCCGCATGCTCGCGTCCTTCGTGCAGTCGTCCCCCGACGGTTCCGAGGAGGGGGCGCCGCGTCCGCTGCGGGCGGTCGTCCCGGGTGTCATCGTCGGGGTGATCGTGATGGCCGCGTTCGGGGCGTGGGGCATGTTCAAGCCGACCGCCCCGCAGGGCTGGGACAGCCCCGGCGAGAAGGTCATCGTCGCCAGCAAGTCGACCACCCGTTACGTGGTCCTGACGACCAAGGGCAAGACCCGCCTCCACCCCGTCCTCAACATGGCGTCCGCCAAACTCCTCCTCAAAACGGGTGAGGGCGAGGTCGTCACCGTCGACGAGTCCGTCCTCGACAAGGGCGACATCCCGCGCGGCGTCACGATCGGCATCCCGTACGCCCCCGACCGCCTGCCGTCCGACGAGGAGGCGGGCTCCGCGAAGCGCTGGGCCGTCTGCGAACGCCCCAGCGCCGGGGGCCGGTCCATCCAGAAGGCCGCCTTCGTCCTCGCCTCCCGCGACATGCGCAAGACCGAGGGCGGGAACCGACTGCGCGGCGGCGAACTCATGTACGTCGTCGGCCCGGACAAGACCCGCTACATCGTGGACGCGCACGGCACCGCGTACCAGGTGGACGCGACCGACGAACTGCTCCTGCGCACCCTGGTCGGCTCCGGCCGCGAACCGCAGCGTGTGTCCGCCCCCTGGCTGGCGACCCTGCACCAGGGCGACGCCATCGACTTCCCGAAGGTCCAGGGGCGGATCGGCGCCGGAGCGGGCGTCGAGGGCAGCCTGCCCGACGAGGCGAACAGGATCGGCATGATCCTCAAGGCCCCCAACGGCGACACAGAGCAGCACTACCTCGTCGAGCCCGGCAAGGTGGTCCCCGTCTCGGACTTCACCGCGAAACTCCTCCTGAACAGCCGCGATCTGGTCGCCACCGGTCAGGCAGGCAACGCCCTCGACGTCAGCGCGGGAGCCTTCGTCCCGACCACCGCCGCCTTCGCGGCGGACCGCGACTGGCCGAGCCACGCCCCGACCGCCGTCAACGACGCGGGCACCACGGACGGCAGCCGCAACACCGTCTGCAACGTCCTGCGCGACGTGGACGAGGAGAACAAGGGCGCCACAACGCTGAGCACTTGGGCGGGCACCGGATTCCCGGCCGCCCTGCCCACCGGCAGCGACAGCGCGTACGTCACGCCCGGTTCCGGCCAGCTGTACCGCCAGTTCAAGGGCGAGGAGGTCAAGGCCGGCGGCGTCTTCCTCGTCACCGACACCGGCCTGCGCTACGCCATGCAGTCCAACGACGACAGCGCCACGGACGATTCGGGCATCGGCACCACGGCCAAGGAGCGCAAGCAGCTCCAGCAGGAGGCCAAACTCGCCCAGATCCGCCTGGGTTACGCCGACGTGGACCCGGCGCCGATCCCGGCCGAGTGGTCCCGCTTCCTGTCCACGGGCCCCCGCCTGTCGACGTCGGCCGCACGTCAGCCGCAGGGCTCGTAGGACGGAGGAGACCATGCCGTACGCCCCTTCCGCCGCGGGCACCCGCCGCACGGTCGCCGCAGCGGCCGCGGCGCTGACCCTCACCGGCCTCGCGCTCGCGCCCCCGGCCACCGCCGACTCCTCCACCGACCAGTGCACCTTCCCCAACAAGAAGTACGCGGGCCGCCCTTGGTCCCTCCAGCGCGTCCTCCTCGACGAACTGTGGAGCCAGTCCCGGGGCAAGGGCGTACGGGTGGCGGTGATCGACACCGGAGTCGACGTCGAGAACCCGCAGCTGACGCACGCGGTGGACGCCTCAGATGGCGCCAACTTCCTGCCTCCTAAGGACGACAAGGGCGAGAAGATCGACCGCGGCAACTCCCAGGGCACCACGGACACCGTCGGCCACGGCACGCGCGTCGCGGGCATCATCGCGGCCCGCCCCGCCAAGGGCACCGGCTTCGTGGGACTGGCCCCGGAGGCGACGATCATCCCGGTCAAGCAGAACGACGCGGAGGGCCACGGCACGGCCGACACCCTCGCCAAGGCCATCCGCCACGCGATCAAGGCGGGCGCCGACGTCATCAACATCTCCCAGGACACCTCGAACGCCGTCGAGCCCGCACCCGACCTCAAGCAGGCGGTGGACGCGGCGCTGGCCCGGCAGATCGTGGTCGTCGCCTCCGCGGGCAACGACGGCCTCGGCGGCAACGTCAAGCGGACCTACCCGGCCTCGTACGACGGTGTCCTCGCCGTGGCCTCCTCCGACCGCAACAACGAGCGCGCCGCCTTCTCCCAGTCCGGCGAGTTCGTCGGCGTGGCCGCACCCGGCGTCGACATGATCTCCACCGTCCCCAAGGGCGGCCACTGCCCCGACAACGGCACCAGTTTCTCCGCCCCTTACGTGGCCGGAGTCGCCGCGCTCATCAAGGCGAAGCACGGCGACTGGACCCAGCGCGAGATCGTCGCCCAGATCGAGCAGACCGCGGAGCGCTCCGTCGCGGGCCACGACCGCCTCGTCGGCTGGGGCGTGGTGGACCCGGTCCGCGCCCTGACGGAGGACGACCAGCCGATCGAGTCACCCCGCCCCCACGAGGGCGTCACCAAGGCGGAGGCCCCCACCCCGGCCAGGCTCCAGCTCGGCGAGTCCCCTGACGAACGCAACGCCCGCCTCGGCACGTACGTGGCCGTCGGCGCGGCGGTCCTGGTCGCCGCACTGGGTGGAACGGCCGTCGCCGTACGGGACGCCAGGCGCCGCTCCCGCCGGGTCGCCGGCCGCTAACGGGAGGGCCGCTTCTCCTGACAGTGGAGCGTCTTCACCGTGGCCGGCATGTAGGCCCGCATGAACCTCTCGATGGCGACCCGGCGCTCCGCGTCGAACTCCCCCCGCGTCACCTTGAGCGCGAGCGTGAAGTGATCGGCCCCGCTCCCGTCCTTGCACCGCGTGGTGGCGATGGCCCCGTCATCGGCCCCGACGGCCTTGTCGGCGAGGGGGATACGGGGGAGGGGCCGGGCGTTCTGGAGCCCGGTTACGGAGTTGTCGGGGGAGGCGGCCTTCATGGGGCTCATGGGGCCGCCGTGAGAGGCGAACTTGAGGTGGAGAGCGTCATCGTCTCCGACGAAAACGACACACCATGACGTCTCTCCCGCCTCTCGGAAACCAGCACTGGTCCACTCGGTGACTTTGTTCATGGGCTGCAAGAGAGGCTTGGCGACCGCACGACTGACGCGAGTTCCGCAAAGCGTGTCGGGGACTGCGTGATCAGACTGCGAACCTCCGCATGACGTCAACAGCAGTGTCGTAAGAATGACCCCAACAGGGATGCTCTTGCTGTACCTCGTGATGCCGTTCACGTGCCTGCCTATCCTGAGATCCCCTGGGCGCGGTTGATGCCGGCCTCCGCTGCTTGCTCGGTGTCGTCCTGGCGGTCGTACGGCGTCCGAGTTCCGTGGCCGTGCACCTTCCACCACTCATTGGTCAGCGCTGTCAGCTGATGACTTCTGTTCTCGTACGTGGCGACCTTCTCGTCGGCTGCCTTCTCGTCGTAGCGGCGCTGTTCGTCCGCGAGCCACCTCTCGGTCACGTAGTCAACGCCCGCTTGGACCTCGCCGCTGCCCACCGGCAGATGGCCGATTGCCTGATCGACCATCCACTTGCCGGGCAGCTCCGCCGTCTTGGGCTCCGCTGCCACCTGGGCGCGGGCCTCCTCCATGAAGCCGACCGTGCGTCCCGCGCGGAGAAGGGACTCGTCGGGGTACCGCTGATCGGGCTCGTGGATCGCGGCGACCAGCGCCTGGTTCATCCCGCGGTTCAGGGTCCCGTAGGCGCCCTGATCCCTGGACACCTGCTTCATGACCTCGATCAGCTGCTCCTGCTTCAGCGGCGCCTCCGACATGTCGATGCTGCTGGCAGCCACGTGCACGGTGTCGCCGTGATTGGCGAGGATCCTGGCCACGGGCTCCCGCAGGGAGGGCGGGAAGTCGTCGCCGCTGTCGGCGAGATACCGCACCGTGGACCGGAGGATCGCCTTGTTCTCCTCGGAGTGGGGGACGAACTCCGCGTCCCGGTCGGAGGGATCGATCCCCGTCGTCGCGGCCTGGAGCGCGGCCGCGAACCCGGCGCGGTCGTCCTTGTCCAGGGCGGCGCCGTAGGTCGGAGCCTTGGCGCCTTCCTGCGCCTCCTCGACCACCTTCCAGTCGCGCTCCTCCATGAGGTACTTCATCCGGTCGTCGGACTTCAGATAGGACGCGGCGGTGTCCGGATCGTGGCTCATCACGCCGAGCAGCCCGTCGAGCGGATCGTTCGCGAACCACCCGTCCCGCCTGCCGGAGTAGCCGCCCTTGAGATCCCAGACGTCGGGGTCGCTCTTCTCGGCCCTGATGATGTCGTCACCCAGATCCTTCAGGAACTGAGGCGCGTAACCGTCCCCCTTCTGCATGAGGGTGACGAGTGACTGGTAACCGCGGGCCTTGTCGAGACGGGCGCCCTGGAAGTCCGTCTCGTACCGCTCGACGCCGGCCTTCCGCATGTCGCGCCGCCATTCCTCGTACCACTTGGACTTCGTGTCCTTGGTGGCCGTGGCGAGGGTGCGTGCCAGTCCGGACTCGATCGTCGAGAAGTCGCGGACGCCCTTGCCGCCACGGACGTGGATGAGGTCGTTGAGACGGTTGGTCATCCTGATGGTGCCGCCGGCGCCGAGTCCGTCGAGGAACGTGCGGCTGAACGCCTTGTCGTGGCCGTTGTCGCGGAAGGTGCGCCGCAGCTCCGCGACATCGCGGTCGGACAGTTCCGCACCGCCGTTCAGCCGGAGGGCGATGGCGTCCGCAGCCTCTGCCTCGTACTTCTCGATGTCGCCGCGGGCACGGGAGTTGAAGCCGTCGCAGGTGCCGTCCGTGACGTCGGAGTCGACGGTGACGGCCTTGAGGGCGATCTCGAGTCCCCGGTCGGCGTCGGCGACGGCACGGACCGCGCGGTCGAGGCTGTCCTGCCAGGAGGACGTCGACGTGCAGGCCCGCTGGGCGTGGCCGGCGTCCGGGTGCACCGACGCGCTTTGCCCGGCGTACGAGACGACTCCCCGTTCGGAGACCCGCATACCCGCTTCCACGGCCTCCCGCCGTACGGCCTTGACCTTGCCGCGCAGCTCGACGAACTGCGCGTGCGCGTCCCGCAGTAGCGACGCGAGCGCCTTGGCCTCGGTCTGGGCGGCCTGGAACTCCTTGAGGGTGATGTCGAAACGGGCGTGGGCCGCGTCCGCGCTCATCCCCTCCCAGGAGCGCCCGACGGAGACGCCGTACACGTCTCGTCGGTACTGGGCCTCGCGCTTCTCGAACTCCCCGGCCATGCCGTCCCAGCGCTCGGCGGCGGTGACGAGAGAGGAGAGGTCGGTGGTCATGATCTCGTGGTACGTCGGCATGGTTCCAGGGGTGAGGACGAGGACGGCAACGAGGACGAGGAGAAGTGCGATCAGCACAACGCGACTGCTCAGCAACGGGGTCGAGGTCCCGACTCGGACTAGAGCAGGTCGAGACCTGACGGGCGACGTACCTGCGCACCCACCCCGACGTCCGTCTTCTGGAAGAGGGCCGAGGTGCTGCGCAGCGCGTCCTTCTCCGAACCGAGCCGGTCCATCAACGCCTTGACCTGATCGCCCCACGCCTTGTGCGCGCGCTTGAGGGCGCCGGACGTCACCCATCCGTGCCCGTCCCGCGCCCCGAACTCCTTGACGGCGGCGGTAGTCTCCTCGTCGGCCCAGGCGCCCGACTTCCGCGTGTCGGGCTCCAGATGCTCCTCGATGGCCCGCGCGGCGGCCTTCTTCTCGGCGGGACGTGACGCCAGATCAGGGCCGCCGGCACCGCCGCCGGCGGGGCCATTCCGCTGCGCCGGCAACTGGTCCAGCCGTACGCCGACCTGCCCGGCGGCCCGCCCTCGCGCCTGCTCCCACTCGTCCCACGTCACGGCGGGCCACCTCCCCAAGTGCACTCTCAGTCGTTGTCAGTGACGCAGAGTAGCGTTGTTCGTGGGTGCCGAGCGGGACGCCGGAAGGGGGAGGGGTGCGCGAAGTGCGAGTACGTGCGGTGAGCGGGTTGCCGCGACACGTTGGAGGGACGGGGGTGGCGCGACTTGACCCCCGCTCAGCCGCCGTCAACACGGGAACGGGCGGCGGCACCCGCAGGTTTTGTAGTTGCAAAGATCCACTCAGGTCGGCGGCGAGGCCCGGGGGATGGTGAGAGTCACCACTCGACCACGGAGGAGATGTGTGATTTGGCGCTCTATCTGGATATTTGAGATCGATTGACGGACGGCTACTGTCGACCTCCCGACTGCTTCGTAACTGACTCAGTACGAAGTTCAGTTGGCCGCGATTTACACAGTGACTACAGTGGTCAATGAGTGTGCTGCGGGCGGTTGAGCCGCAACGGCCGCTCGACAGCTGGACAAACGGGGAACGGGGAAGGGGACGCATCGTGCTTCCTGCGGACATGGGCGGGAGTGTGGCCCTCAAGCGAGGCCTGGGGGCGCTCAAGGACTTCCGGAAGCGCGTCGACGCGGTTCTGGACCAGCTCGAAGGCTCGGCCGGCGACCCGGCCAACGTGGGGGCCCAGAGGATTTCGCGTGCCTCGTTCAGCGGCGCCGGCAAGTTCGACGAGGCCGCGGGTCTCTACGCCCAGTACCACCGTGTCCACGAACGACTCACGGCGCTGTCCAAGACGCTCAACCTGCAGATCGAGGCGCTGGGTATCGCCGTGCATGGCGCGGACGTCGGCTTCGACACGCTGGAAGAGGACGTCCGGCGACGCTTCTGGGAGATCCAGACGCAGGTGAGTCGTGAACACGCCGAAGCGCAGCGCGAGAAGACTTCAGCCGAGCGTGAGAGGACCGGGGAGCAGGGCAAGCCCGAGCACCAGCGGTCCGACGACAAGACGTCGAAGGTCGGGTACTGATGGGTGACGACCGGAAGCCCCAGAACGAGCACAAGGCCGACCTGGAGAACGTGACGCGGCAGGTGGGTGCCGTCGATGCGACCACAGCCGTGTCGGAGATGCTCAACAACACGTTTCTCGGCGGTGGCATCCGCTTCTTCGGCAAGACGGATTTCGAGGGTCACCGTCTCAACGACATGATCGACCTGGTCGAGGGCGCCAACCCGGCCGATCTCGAAGCGGCGGGCAAGGCGTTGTGGGATGCCCGCGACGCCATCAAGGACGCAGCCGACGAGCTCAGCGGGCACATCGAGCGAGTCGAGTGGGAAGGCGAGTCGGCCGAGGCGTTCCACACCTGGGGCAAGAAGCTGGTCGCTCACACCCAGGACCTCGCGACCTTCGCCGACGCGGCGGGAACCCAGATCACGGCAGCCGGCACGGGCCTGGCATCGGTCCGCAAGTCCATGCCGCCGCGGGACCACCGTTCCGACCCCAAGACGGTCGACGACATCCCCACGCCGAAGCGCGTCGAAGGGAACGACGAGTACACCGCGGCCGTGCAGGCGGAGAAGCACAGGCAAGAGGCCATCAACCAGATGAACCGACTGGCGTCGTTCTACGCGGTGTCGGAGGAGACTCTGGCCGCCCAGGAACCGCCTACGTTCGAGCCGATGCCGGCGGTGGGAGTCCCGCAGCCTGCTCCTGCCTACTGGGCGCCCGAGTTGTCGTCAGGGGAGCAGGGGAGCACACAGTTCGCCTCGGTGAGTGACACAGACAGGCCGTCCCACCACGAATCCGCCGGATTCGCCGGTGACTCAGGTACGCACACCACGCCTGGGTTCAAAGACGTGGATGTGCCGGTCACGCCTCCCGACCGCGACGTCGGAACCGAGATCGACAGTGTCGGCACTCTGCCGGAAACGAGGCCGGCCACCAGTGCGTCACCGTCCGCCACGGGACAGGCCGGAGTGCCAGGAGGGACACCGCCCGCGCTGGCCGGTGGTGGCCCGGTGGCTCCGGCCTTCGGCGGCGGCACGGCACGTGGGGTCGGTGCGGTCGGACGGGCCGCAGGGGTGGGCGGCACATCCGGTGCCAGAACTCCGGCGTCCGCACAGGGACGTGCCGGCGCCGGCGGTGCCAGGACTCCGGCACCGGCGCAGGGGCGTGCCGGGGCGGCCCCAGGAGGACGCGGCCCTGCAGGCCCCGTCGGGCGTGCCGCCGCTTCAGGGCAGGCGGGCGCTCGTGGGCCCGCAGGTGCGAAAGGTACGCCCATGGGGCGCGGCGTCTCCGGAGGGCTGCCGAGGTCCACAGGTACGACGGGTGGACGCGCAGGTACAGCGGGCCCTACAGGTGCCGGACGCAGCGGCGTGGTCGGCGGTAAGCCCGCGGCGGGTTCGACGCCTTCCGCGAAGGGCTCGAAGATGCCGCGGGGCACGGTCATCGGGGGCGAGGGAGCCGCGACCGCCCGCACCGCAGGCGGCAAGATCGGGCAGCGTGGAGTGATCGGGGCACCGCAACCGTCGGGAGGGGCGGCAAGCAGGACCTCGCCCCGGGCCGTCGGCAACCCTGACGGCGTGGTCGGCGCGCCGAGGAGCAATGGGTCGCAAGCCGGTAAGGCGGCCAGGCGCTCCTCCGGCGAAGGAGGTGCCGCGCAGGGCAGCGGGGGCAATCGCGGACCGCAGAGAGCAGACGACAGAGGCACGTCGCGGCGCAAGCGGTCGCGCGACGACGAGACGCGTTCGCCCGACAGCGCGCGGCGCGATGTTCCGCCCACCGCCGGCTGACCGAATACGAGCGAGGACGTACAGAGGCATGTTGTCAGGGATCAGCCGACGTGATGTGGGCTCCGCACCTGCGAGGAGACGCGTGTCCAGACGGGTGTCGGTCGTGTGTGCTGCGCTGGGGGCACTGGGCATCGTGTGCTCGGGCTTGGCACCCAGCGCCATGGCGGACGACGTCCGGAAGCAGCAGTGGTATCTCGATGCCATGGACGCCGAGGGCCTGTGGAAGTCCGCGACGGGCAAGGGCGTCAAGGTCGCGGTACTGGACACCGGGGTGAATCCGACGACGCCGTCGTTGCAAGGCCAGGTACTCGGCAACGCGGTCCCGAAGAGCGTCTCTTACAACGCGACCAAGGACTACAAAGGTCACGGGACGACAATGGCGGAGCTGATCGCGGGGACGGGCGCGGGGGGCGGATTGAAGGGTCTCGCCCCCGACGCGAAGATCGTCCCCTACCGGGTGCTCGTCGCCGACTCGGCAGACGCTAAGACCAAGAAGGAAACGCCCAGGGTGGCGGACGCCATCAAAGCTGCCGCTGACAGCGACGCGCAGATCATCAGCATGTCCTTCGGCTCGGACATCATCGCCCCCGAGGTGGAATCGGCGGTGAAGTACGCGGAGTCCAAAGGCAAGTTGATGTTTGCCTCTGTGGGGAACGACGCCGAGAAGAAGAACTTCATCGGTTATCCGGCTGCCTACCCCTACGTCGTCGGTGTCGCGGCTACGGACGAGGCCGGCACAGTCGCCAAGTTCTCGGAACACGGCGAGTACGTCGACCTCGCCGCACCAGGACTCGACCTCCCGTACTACTGCGACGCGACACTGCGCGCGTACTGCGACGGCGGCAGTGGCACCAGCGCCGCAACAGCCATCGCGTCCGCCTCCGCCGCCTTGGTCTGGTCCGCCCACCCTGACTGGACGTCCCACCAGGTGCTGAGGACCCTCATCGACACCGCGAGCCGGAGCTGGCCGAAGGACAAGCCTAGCAACTACCTGGGTTACGGGCTCATCCGTCCCCGTAAGGTCCTCGCCGACAAGGACATTGATCCCGGTCCGGCCAACACCGACCCTCTCAGCTACGAGAACGGTACGAGCGGCTCGGGCGCCACCCCCTCCACCTCCGTCCCAGCCTCGTCACAGCCCCCGAAAAGCACTTCAGGCGGGGAGACTTCAGCGGCAGGATCAAGCTCGGAGCCGTCCGACGGCAACACGCTGTGGGTGGTCCTGGGAGCCGTCGCCGCGGCGGCGGTGATCGGAGGAGGCGGCTTCGCCGTGCTGCGTGCGCGCCGCAACGGCTGAGCAAGCCCTCCCCTCCGGTCCAACTCCGGCCCGACTTTCCAGGCCGGGTCGCGCACCCACCGCCCGGTGGCGCGCGAACCCGGCACGTTCGCACGGCAATCCAGGAAGGAAGCCCATTCATGGCAGACGGCCAGCGGCTATCAGATGCCCAAGTAGTCAAGCTCGAGCAGGACATCGCGACGAAGTTCGAGTCGATCAAGGGGCAGGTCCACCGCCTCCAGGGCACCATCGACAGCCTCGAGAGCGGTCAGTGGAAGGGCATCGGTGCCGGTGCCTTCAACACCAAGCAGTACGAGATCAACACGTCCCTGGTGCGGATCGGCAACATCCTCACCAAGTTCCTCGAGGCCATGAGCGCCACCCGGAAGATCAAGGACGGCACCGAGGACGACGTCCGTCAGGCCGTCAACAGCATCAACGTGTACGACGGAGCCCCGAAGTCGAGCCTCAGCGGGTTCTGAGCGAGTGCCGTCCTCGGACACCCGGGGCCGGATCCGTCGATGCACAACATGAAGGAGTGGAGTGAGTATGGCCGGCAACAGCCACGATGAACTCGTAGTCAAGTACGGGGCCCTCGACGCCGCCGCGACCGAGATCGGCAACCAGGCGAAGCAGCTCGAGCAGGACCTGGAAGAGATCAAGAAGATGGTCGCCAGCGTTGCCTCCGGCTGGGAGGGCGAGGCCCACAACATGTACAAGCAGCAGCAGGCCCTCTGGGACAAGGAAGCCAGGGACATCCACCAGGCCCTGGTCTCCATCGCGCAGGTCGTCGGCCGCGCCGGCGGTGACTACATGGGCGGCGACAAGAAGGCCGCCAGCTACTACGCGTAGCGCTGATGAGCACAGGTCACCGGGGTGGGCGCGCGCGGGAGGCGCCCACCCCGAACTGTGCCCTGATCACAGGGTTTTCCTGAGCAGCGGCACCGCGCTGTGCGCCCTGCCGGTGTTCCAGGCGCGATCCCACACTCGGCGTGGGCGCGCCAGGAGCCGTTCCGCGGCGTCAATCGCCGTCAGCCGGCGTCCACGGCGGCGGAAGCCACCTCGCCGTCCTGGACCTGGCGTGCGCGCTCGGCGAACGTGGAGGCGAACTCGGCCACCAGGTCGTCGCTCATGTCGACCCCGGCCGCGGACTCCCCGGTGGTCAACATGAGCGCGCTGCCCACACGTACTTGAACGAGCGTGCTTTTCGTCCGCTCGTCGAAGGAAGAGCCCGGCCCGACCACGGCGTCGCGCTGGTCGCCGATGTCGCCGACATTCACGACCCGCGACTTCGGGACGCGCGCCTTCCACGCCTTCCATACCCGGCCGTACGCGGATTCGGCCGTGTCCGCGTCCTCATAGGACATGATCATGAAGGTGAACCGGGGCTTGTGAGTGCCCTGGAACAGCGAGACGCCCGCGAAGCGCACGTCTTCGCACGAGGCACGGGTGTAGCACCGTACGAGACCCTGTGACCTGGCCTTCTTCAGGGATTCCGCGGTGGGCTCCGCCGCGATGTCCCAGCCGGGGACGGCCTTCTCGTCCGGCAGTACGTCGCGCGTCGTCCTGGCGTCGAGCGGAGTCCCCTCGTCCGTGTCCGCACCACAAGCGGCGAGGAGTGGGAGGAGGGCGAAGGCGGCGACGATCCGGTGGCGGCGGTGGGACAGTCCCAGCATGATCCGAAGCTTTCCTGAGTGTGAGAAGAGGAGTGGGGAGCCCGTCGAGTCTTCGCTTCAGGCGCAGGCGCCCGACTTCTCGACCGACGTCGTGTAGTCCGCGATCAGGCTCTTCATCGCGGCTTTGTCGCTCCGGCCGGACGCGTAGAGCTGCAGTGTGGCGAAGAGCGCCTGACCGGGGTGCTCCGACGTCTCACACCCCTCGGTCCTGCCCACGGCGCCGGTGCCGGAGTACAGGTACTTCCCGGACCCGGTGACCGTGCCGGGGTTCACCTTCGCGTGAGCCGCGGCCACATCGGACACTTCCTCGTCCTTGTCCCACCAGATCTGTCCGGCCACCAGGGCGACCTTGTCGTCCACGGTGACGCTGCACCGCATGGTCCCTCCGTTGGGTGTCTGCGTCCGGGCGGACACCTTCTTCCCGGGCGGCAGCAACGAATCCAGCAGTTCGGGCTGGACAGGGGCTCCGCAGAGAGACTCCGGGAGCGCGTACTCGCGCTTCTCCTCCTGCGAGCAGCCCGAGAGGGCCGTTCCCAACACGACGGCGGCGGTCAGGGCGACCGTGCGCAATCCCGGAACATGTCGAAGACGCAGATGCCGCAAAGCCGTATGCCTCTCTGTGCGGAAGGAGCGCGACGCAAGACCTGGGGGTGAGGCGGGGGCGGTCACGTCAGATGTCCGTCTTGAGGTCGGATGCCATGGCGCTGACGTTCGTGCCGGACTCCTTGAAGCCGCGCTGCGCACCGTCCCGAGCCCATTCTCCGACGTCGGGCAGATCGGTTCGCCTGTGGCCCTTGGCCGCTTCCTCGGCAGCCATCTCCGTGTACTTGCTGTTGCTGTCCAGGCCGGTTTCCCAGTACTCGCCCATCACCGGCCCGGCGTCGTCCTTGGCCTTGCCCTCGGCGTCCTTGAAGATCTCTTCGAGGACCATGCTCGTGGCCGTTCCAGCGGCGCCGCCGGCCGCCGCACCTCCGACGGGACTGGTGATGAAGGACGCGCCGACTCCGGTGACGGTACCGACCGCACCCGAGATGAAGTTCTTCCGCTGGGCGATGGAGTGTTCGTAGGCCTTGTCCTTCTCCTCAGCCTCACCGGCGACGGCCTCCGCCCGGCCCTGTGCCAGCGTTCCCGACACCTCACCCGATCCCTTCGCGATCTGCTCGACCACGAACTGCGGGTCTTGGGCGTAGCGTTCGCCCGCCGGGAGGTCGGGATTCAGGTGATACTCCATCAGCCTGGACATGTAGTCCTTCTGGCCCACCTCGACCGCGGCGTACCCCTCGGGGTTCTGGCCGACGGTGAAGAGGAAACGCGTCACGTCCCGGTGGTCGAGCTCGGCTTCGGTACCCGCGACCGGGAAGAGGCGGTCGGTGTCCCCGTCACCGTCGTCGGTCATGGCCCGGTTGATGTCCGGAAGGTACTCCGACGCGATCTGTCCGAGGCTGTCACTCATGTATCCGTGGTCGGTGACCCGCTCGTTGTTGTCCGAGACGGACGCGACGAGGCTCTCCATCAGCTTCGCCTGCTCCGCGTTGTGCGGCGGAGTGTCCGAAGTAGGCAGCTCACCCGCCGGATGCCCCGTCGTCGCCGCCTCCAGGGCGAGCGCCAGATTGTTGCGGCCCGCGATGCTGTCCTCGCCCTTGTCGTCCTGGTCCATGGGCCAGTCGCGCTCTTCGAAGAGGTAGTCGAAGTTGGACAGCGAGCGCTTGACGTCCTTGCCGTCCTTCTTCTCGGTGAAGTCGTGGTCCTCGTCCTTGGTGACGAAGTCGCCGTTGAAGAACTCCGTTGCGGCGTCCGGGCTGTTCGACAGCGCCTTGAGATAGCCGGTCATCGGGTCCCAGCCGGAGTCCGTGCCGGTGCGGTTGACGAGCGGGTCCATGCCCATGCGCTGCCAGGCGCCGTGCCGGCCGTTGCCCGTGAACTTCTTCTCCGCGTCGATCAGCTTGTCGCCGTAGTCGACCAGGAACCTGTCGTCGTAGTCGCCCCACCGCATCAGGTTGGACATGACCTGGGCGCCGAGGGGGAAGCCGCCGTTGCGGCCGACGGGCTTGTCGACCAGGTCGACCATCCCGCTCTTCCACTCCGTCATGCCGGCCGTGTCGCTCTGGGTGGCGTTGGCCAGCGTGAGGCTCAGGTTCTTCTGGAGATCGTCGTACTGGTCCACCCGCTTGCTGCCCACCGCGTAGGCGCTGTGCGGGTCGTTGAGCCCGGTCCAGAAGTCGAGCGTGCCCCTCGGCCCGAGCTTGCGGGCGAACTCCTCCGCGAACAGGTCGTCGTTGGCGTACTTCTTCAACCCGGCGTTCAGGCGGTCGAAGTCCTCGACGGTGAGGTCCTCCGTCTTCTTCCGCGCCAGTGCGGCGAGTTCGTCGGCCTCCTTGACCGCGTCCGCCGCCGCGTCCCGGTTCGCGTAACTCGCGTCGGAGAAGCCGAGCCTGCTCTGGTCGACCAGTGCCTGGAGCACCTTGCCGGCCGAGTCGTCACTCGCCGTCGCGTCGTCGAGGATCTTCTGGACCTCGTCGCGCAGGGCGATGACGTCCTGCGCGTCGTGTTCGGGGACCGTCGTCCCCTTCGCCGCGCGGTCGGGGTGGATGTTCATCGTGACGGTGAAGCCGCCGCCCGCGGTGGTGATCACGGTGAGGTTCTTCTTCTCGCCGCGTGAAATGGCCTCGTTGAGCTTGGTCTTGTAGCCCTCGAGTTCGGTGAGAGTGTCCCGGAGGATGTTCCTGATGGACGTCGCCTGGGTGTGGGCGTCCGCGAACTCACCGGCGGTCTTGCCGACGAACTCCTTGGAGACGGTGGCGTTCTGACCGGTCCAGGCGGCCTTGTTGGCGGCGCCTCTGAGTCCCTTGTCGGCGGACTCCTTGAGTTCGTCGAGATCGCCGATCATGGTGGTCCAGTCGGTGACCGCTTCTTCGAGCAGCTTGAAGTCGGCGAAGCGGAGCGCGTCGAGGTCCATCAGTCGCCCTTCTTGTCCTTCTTGTCGTCCTTCTCGGCGTACGCGGGGTTCTTCTCGCCCGGAGCGCCCACGCGTTCGTCGAAGCCCGCGTCCAGGACGTCGATGCTGCTCATCTGCCGCCGGATGTAGTGGTCGTCGCCGGTGTGGAGCTTCTTGGTGACGCTCATGTGGTTGGAGATGTGGGCGCACGCGTCGCGCAGGGAGGACAACTGCTCGTCCCAGCGGGAGGAGACGTGCTGAAGTCCGCCGCCGAGGGCGAAGCCCTGCCGGGTGAGGTCACCGGCCGCCTTGTCACTGCTCGGCACGGCCCTGCGGCCCTTGTTCCACAGGTCGTTGTAGAGCGTGAACGCGTGCTCGCCGATCTTCGCCAGGTCACCCTGGTTCACGGTGAGGTCCCCGTACTGGGCGGGGTCCACGACCCGGCCTCCGCCTCCGCCCGGCTCCAGCTGATTGAGCTGCATGTGGTCGTCCGACCGCCGCTCGGCAGCCTGCGACTTCAACTGCTCCCACTCGTCCCACGCCATGCGCGAACCCCTCCCCGTCCTCCCCGCGAACCGCACCTCTGCGTCCGCCCCGCGAAGTCACCGACACTTCTTCAAGGCCGTTGGTTCCGGCCACCGTGTCTCGTCAGTACGACACCTCCGGCACAAGTCCCGTCTGCACCAGCGGCTTTCCGCGCTTCCTGGAGACGAAGACGCCCCGGCCCACCGGCATCGGCCGGGGCCTGACCCCGCCGAGGATGTCGCCCTCGCCCGGGTCACCGGCCATCACCACACCCTGCGCGCCCAGTTCCTTCATGCGCTGCATGAACGGCTCGTACGCCGCGCGCCCCGCACCCGCGGTCGACCGCGCGATGATGAAGCGCACGCCGACGTCCCGGGCGAACGGCAGGAGTTCCGTCAGTCCGCCCAGCGGGTTCCCGCTCGACGTGGAGACCAGGTCGTAGTCGTCCACGATCACGTACACCGTCGGCCCCTGCCACCAGCTCCGGTCCCGCAGCTGCTGCGCGGTCACGTCGGCCGTGGGCGTCCGGCGCTGCATGAGGTCCGCGAGCGCCGTCATGTGGTGGTCCATGGCGTTGGACATCGGGATGTACTCCGCCAGGTGCGTGGACGGCGTGACGTCCAGCAGGGAGCGCCGGTTGTCGACGACGAACAGCTTGCACTCGTCGCCCGAGTAGCGCTCGGTCAGCTGCTTGATGAGCAGCCGCAGCAGATTCGACTTGCCGGTCTCGCTCTCGCCGAAGACGAGGAAGAACGGGTCCTGCTCGAAGTCGACGAAGACGGGTTCGAGGTTGTCCTCGTCGAGCGCGAAGGCCACCCCGCGCCGCGGGAACCGGTCACCGGGCGGCAGCTGCCCGGCCGGGAACTCCCGCGGCAGCAGCCGGACTTCGGGCGCACCCGGCGCCTGCCAGTGCCGGGCGACCTCCGTCGTCAGCGCCGCCGTGGCGTCGGCGAGGTCCGTGTCCGAGGTGAGCCCGTCGATCCGCGGGACGGCGGCCATGAAGTGCAGCTTCTGCGGCGACTGGCCACGCCCCGGCACGCCGGTGGGGACGTTCGCCGCCACCTTGCGGTCCAGCTCGGAGTCCATCGTGTCGCCGAGCCGCAGCTCCAGACGGTTCATCAGGTGGTCCTTGAGGTTGGACCGCACCTCCATCGACCGCGACGCGCTCAGCACCACGTGGATGCCGTAGCCGAGGCCCCGCGCCGCCATGTCGAGGACGACCTGCTCCAGACCCTCGTAGTCCGCGCGGAAGTTGCCCCAGCCGTCGATGACGAGGAAGACGTCGCCCCACGGCTGCTCGGTCACGGAGATCTCCCCGCGGGCCCGCTTGGTGCGGAACTCCGCGATGGACGAGATGCCGGACGAGCGGAAGTACTCCTCGCGCCGGGTCATGACGCCGTACACCTCGGCGACCGTGCGGCGCACCCGCTCGGGGTCGAGCCGGGACGCGACACCGCCGACGTGCGGCAGCCCGGCGATCGCCGACAGGCCGCCACCGCCGAAGTCGAGCCCGTAGAACTGCACTTCGTACGGCGTGTGGGTCAGGGCGAACGCGGCGATCAGCGTCCGCAGCAGCGTCGACTTGCCGGACTGCGGACCGCCGACGATCTGCATGTGGCCGGCCGCGCCCGAGAAGTCGACCCACAGCGGGTCGCGGCGCTGCTCGTACGGCTTGTCGACGAGGCCGACGGGGACCACGAGGCGCCCCGCCCCCTCGTACCCGGGCTGGGTCAGCCCCCGGCCCTGGACCGCCGTCAGACCCGGCAGCAGCCCGTCCAGCGACGGCGGGCTGTCCAGCGGCGGCAGCCACACCTGGTGCGCCGCCGGCCCCTGCGCCTCCAGCCGGCGCACGATCACGTCCAGGACGGTGTCGGCGAGCGCGTCGTCCGTGTCGGAGGACGCCTCCGGCCGTTGCTGGGGCACGGTCACGTACTGCACCGGCACCTCGGCCGCCGTGAAGACCACGGGACGCCGGTCCACCGGCAGCGGCCCGCCCAGCGCGGCGGCGGCCTGCGCGGAACCCGAGCGGTACACCCCGGAGACGTACGCCGCCTTGAAGCGCACCATCTCGTCCGTGCCGTACTTCAGGAAACCCGAACCGGGCACGTTCGGCAGTTCGTAGGCGTCCGGCACGCCCAGCGCCGCACGCGACTCGGCGGCGGAGAACGTCCGCAGACCGACGCGGTACGACAGGTACGTCTCCAGTCCGCGCAGCCGGCCCTCCTCCAGGCGCTGCGACGCCAGCAGCAGGTGCACGCCGAGCGAACGGCCGATGCGGCCGATCTGCACGAACATCTCGATGAAGTCCGGCTTGGCGCTTAGCAGTTCACTGAACTCGTCGATCACCAGGACGAGCGACGGGATCGGCTGGAGCGGGGCGCCGGCCGCGCGCGCCTTCTCGTAGTCGTGGATGTTCGCGTAGTTGCCCGCGTCGCGCAGCATCTCCTGGCGGCGGTTGAGCTCGCCGCGGATGGAGTCGCCCATGCGGTCGACCAGGGTCAGGTCGTCCGCGAGGTTGGTGATGACGGCCGCCACGTGCGGCATCTGCGCCATGCCCGCGAAGGTGGCGCCGCCCTTGAAGTCCGCGAGGACGAAGTTGAGGGTCTCCGAGGAGTGCGTGACCGCGAGGCCGAGCACCAGGGTGCGCAGCAGCTCCGACTTGCCGGAACCGGTGGCGCCCACGCACAGGCCGTGCGGGCCCATGCCTTCCTGGGCCGCCTCCTTGAGGTCCAGCATCACGGGCCGGCCGTCCTCGCCGACACCGATCGGCACCCGCAGCCGCTCGGCCAGCGAACGCGGCCGCCAGGTGCGCTTGGTGTCCACCGACGCGGCGTCCCCGAGGCTCAGCAGATCGGTGAACTCCAGGTTGGCGAGCAGCGGTTCGTCGTCGTCGCCGCCCGACGCCATGCGCAGCGGCGCCAGTTGCCGGGCGAGCGCCTCGGCGGACTCGTAGGAGAGGGCGTCCGGGATCCCCTCGTAGACGACCCCGTGCCCGGACTCCAGGTGCAGTTCGTTCGGCTGGACCACGATGGAGAGGTCGCCCGGCGCGCCCGTGAGCTCCCCGGGCACGACCTCGATGACCGTCACCCCCTGCAGGCCTTCGGGGGAGGCGAGGACGGAACCGGGAAGCAGCGACAGGCCGTCGAGTACGACGACGATGTGCGGTTCGTCGGCCAGCGGGGCGGCGTTCGGGTGGAAGCGCGGGCGGCCGGTGAGACGGCCGGCCAGCAGGTCCTCCAGCTCACGGGAGTCGCTGCCGATCAGCCGGCGGGTGCCCGCGCCGTCCACCGCGCCGGGCACCTGGACGTGCGGCAGCCACTTGGCCCACTCCCAGTGCGGCAGGGACTCGCGCCCGGCCGCGACCACGATGACCAGGTCCTCGGGGGAGTGCAGCGAGGCCAGCGAACCGGTCAGGGCGCGCGCGGAGGCCCGTACGGACTGCGGCTCACCGCTGACGGTCACGTGGTAGAAGGCGCGCAGCGACACGGCCATCGGCAGGTCGTCCAGCGTGCTGTGGGTGGCCACGAACCGCCGCATGGCGCCCGCGGTCAGCGGCTCCAGCTGGTCGACGGGACCGGTCTCGGGGGTGAGCAGCGGGGTGGCGAGCGACTGCGGGCCGAGCCCGATGCGCACCTGCGCGAAGTCCTCGTCGCCCGGGCGGCGTTCCCACAGCCGGCTGCCCTCGGCGACCAGCGCCCACAGCTGCTCGGGGGAGGGGTGCAGGTAGTACTGCGCGTCGCGCTGCGCCTTCGCGGTGCCGAGGGCCGCGCGCCGGGTCTGCGACAGATAACTCAGGTAATCGCGCCGCAGATCGGCGAGCTGGCCCTGGGAACCGCGCCGGAAGCGGACCACCATCGCGATGGACATGGCCACCGTCGAGGCGATCATCACCATGCCCATGATCTTCATGAACGGCTGCCCGTTCGTGAAGAAGAAGACCACCGAGCCGCCCATGCCGAGGGTCGGCAGCAGCTGCATCAGGACGCTCTCATGATGACCGCGCGGCAACTCGGGCGGAGGCTGCAGGACAACCTCGTCCGTGGGCACCTCGGACGGCAGCGCCCGCGGCGGGCGCTTCACGACGATTTGGCTCACTGCTCACCAATTCCCTTGCCGGCCCCAGGGTCTTCCGCCCGCCGCCCCGTGTCAGGCGGGCGGAGGCCGCCGCGTGATCCTACTGACTTCACAGCGGACCGGTGGGCGGTAGGGTGCCGGATGTTCGCGTGAGCACACGCGAACGAGGCCGGGGAATCAGGGCATTTCGCGCCATGTGAAGGTGCGCGGAGCCCGCCGCTCGGCCTGACGGGCGCCGGTTCCGCGTCGCGCCGAGCGATCTGCGCGGTGCACCAGGAAACCGGAGCAACAGGCGCAGGACCTTCACGGCGCAGTTCCACAACCATCACTGAGGGGGAGCAGCAGGTGAGCATGACGGCCTCCGCGACGACCACCGGAGCCGGCGGCCCCGGAACCGGGGCCCCTTCCGGGGCGGGCACCGGACTCGGTTTCTGCCGGGTCACCATCGTCGCGCCGGACAGCCGGATCGACGTGGCGCTGCCCGACGACATCCCCGTCGCCGACATCTACCCGGAGATCCTGCGGCTCTCCCGCCAGAGCCCCGCCGAGGGCGCCCCGGTCGGCTACCACCTCGTACGCCGCGACGGCACGGTCCTCGACAGCTCCCGCTCCTTCGCCGCCCAGCGCATTCTCGACGGCGAACTCCTCACGCTGCGCCCCTTCTCCGAGTCGTTGCCGCCCGCCGTCTTCGACGACGTGTCCGAGGCGGTCGCCTCCGCGGTCACCCGGGAGCGCACCCTGTGGAACGGCGACCTGACCCGCGCCGCGGGCCTCGTCGGCGGCGGTGTCCTTCCCGCCCTGCTCGCCTTCGTCGCCTGGACCGCCGACCCGCTGCACGACATGCACAGCCTGCCGGGCATCCTCGCGGCCGTCACCGGCGTACTGCTGGTCGTCGTCGCCGCCGTGCGCGCCCGGGTCTACGACGACCGGGCCTCGGCGATCGCGCTCGGACTCGGCGCCCTGCCGAACACCGCGGTGGCCGGCTCCGGACTGCTGGCCCTCGCCGAGGGCCAGGGCGTGGGCAAGCTCCAGTTCCTGCTGGGCTGCGCGGCCGTCCTGGTGGCCTCGGTGGTCCTGACCCTGTGCTCCCCGCGGGGCGACGGCCCGTTCGTGGCCTTCGTGTGCGCCTCCGCCATCGGCGTGCTCGCCGTGTTCGTCTCGCTCCTCGCGCACTGGACGCCCACCGAGACCGCCGCGCTGTGCGCCCCCGTGGCCGTGGGCGCCCTGGCCTTCCTGCCCGGCCTGTCCATGCGCTTCGCCCGCCTGCCCATCGGCTTCGACCCGCCGGACAGCGACCGGCGCGGCGCGTACGGCGCCGACCCCGTGCAGCCCGAGCCGGTGGACGCCGAGCGCATCCAGGCCCAGGCCCGGCGCGGCCACGAACTCCTCGTCGGCCTGGTCGGCGGCTGCGCGCTGGTCGCCGTCGCGGCCTGCGCGGTGCTCGGCTTCTCCGACGACCTCTGGGGCCAGCTGCTCGCCTGCGCGACCGGTGTCGCCCTGCTGATGCGCGCCCACCTCTTCCGCTACACCGCGCAGGTGGCGCCCATCCTGGCCGCCGGTCTCGCCGCCCTCGTCCTGCTCGGCCTCGGCCTGGCGCTGAACCCGCCGCACGCCCTGATGCGCGACGCCCTGGCGGGCGACCGCTCGGCGCTGGACCTGCGCACGGTCTGGCTCGTCGCGGTGATCGCGGCGGCCGCAGCGCTGGTCACCGCGCTCGGCCTGATCCTGCCGCGCGGCGGGGTCACCCCGTTCTGGGGCCGCTTCCTGGAGATTGCCGAGGGCTTCGTCCTGCTGACGTTGGTCCCGCTCGCTCTGGCGGTCTTCGACGTGTACGCGGCAGCCCGAGCCATGACCAGCTGAGGGCGGGCCCGCCGCCTCGCACACCCCTCCGGCCGGTCGGATCACGGCACGGAGGGGGCCGGCGGACGGTCGAGAAGTCCACGGCAGGCTTCACGGCTGCGCGGCGGGGCGGAAACCCTGGACGCGGGCCGCACCTCCGCCGTCCAAGCCCTGGACGCGGGCCGCACCGCCGTCGTTCAAGCCCCCGGCGCGGCACCGCCCGCCGGGAGCGTGGTCACGACGCGGAATCCGCGTCCACCCCACCGCCCGGCGCCGACTCGAGATCGAACTCCCCGTCCCGCGCTCCGAGCACGAAGGCGGTCCACTCCGCCTCCGTGTAGCGAAGGACCGTGTCCGGGTCCAGCGAGGACCGCATGGCCACGGCGCCGGCCGGCAGATACGCGATCTCGACCCGCTCCTCGTGCTCCTCCGTACCCGGCGCGCTGTGCCACTCGACGCCCGAGATGTCGAGGGCGTAGAGCTCGTCCTTCTCGCGCTCCTTGCGGGCCCTGACATCCTTGTCCTGTGCCTCGGCCATGGCGAAGCGACCCCTTCCCGGTGTACCGACGATCCGAGCGCTCACCCTAGTGGCCGGGCCCTCCCCGGTAGGGGTGCTTCCGGGACCCGGGCGAGCGGGTCCTCCCAGGCTGGTACGCTGTGTGACGGCCGTTTGTGTACGCACCCCCGGAGCCCCGCGTTCTGGAGGTCGCGCCCAGCGGATCCCCGCCTACCGAGTCACGGAAGCTCCCCTGAGATGTGGACCAGGGGCACTCGGTGGCCATCAGAAGACTACGAGGAGTACGCGTGCCGCTCGACGCCGCTACGAAGAAGCAGCTCATCACCGAGTTCGGTCAGAAGGAGGGCGACACCGGCTCCCCCGAGGTCCAGGTCGCCATGCTGTCCCGCCGGATCTCGGACCTGACCGAGCACCTGAAGACGCACAAGCACGATCACCACTCCCGCCGTGGTCTGCTGATCCTGGTCGGCCAGCGTCGCCGCCTGCTGCAGTACCTGGCCAAGAAGGACATCCAGCGCTTCCGTGCGCTGGTCGACCGCCTGGGCATCCGCCGCGGTGCGGCGGGCGCCAAGTAAGACGCCGTGAAGGGAGCGGTTCCCACCTCAGGATGGGACCGCTCCCTTTGCTGTACGTGCGGAGTGTCGCCGCCCCTTTGTAATGTGGTAGCACGACACACCACGTACGACACAGCGTGACTGCGCCTACCCGCACCGGGTAGAGCGAGATCACACACTGAACGAGGAGAAGCGCGCCTCGCCGCCGCCGGTCCTCGGTAGTGGCCCCCGGGGGAAGCAAGCCCGGGTGCTTCGATCGAAGACCGGCCCGCACCAGAAGGAGCGCTTCTCCGCCACCGTCCCCCTGTCACACGGGCAGGAAGGACGAAAGACGAAAAGTATCGGAGAAAACGCTAGTGGAGAACGAGACCCACTACGCCGAGGCCGTTATCGACAACGGTTCCTTCGGCACCCGCACCATCCGTTTCGAGACGGGCCGCCTGGCCAAGCAGGCCGCCGGCTCCGCCGTGGCGTACCTGGACGACGACACCATGGTGCTGTCGGCCACCACCGCCTCCAAGAACCCCAAGGACCAGCTCGACTTCTTCCCCCTCACGGTGGACGTCGAGGAGCGGATGTACGCCGCCGGCAAGATCCCCGGCAGCTTCTTCCGCCGTGAGGGCCGTCCCTCCGAGGACGCCATCCTCACCTGCCGTCTCATCGACCGCCCGCTGCGCCCGTCCTTCAAGAAGGGCCTGCGCAACGAGATCCAGGTCGTCGCGACGATCATGGCGCTCAACCCCGACCACCTGTACGACGTCGTCGCGATCAACGCCGCGTCCGCGTCCACGCAGCTGGCCGGCCTGCCCTTCTCCGGCCCGATCGGCGGCGTCCGCGTCGCGCTGATCAACGGCCAGTGGGTCGCGTTCCCGACGCACACCGAGCTCGAGGACGCCGTCTTCGACATGGTCGTCGCCGGTCGCACCCTCGAGGACGGCGACGTCGCGATCATGATGGTCGAGGCCGAGGCCACCGAGAAGACCATCCAGCTGGTCGCGGGCGGCGCCGAGGCGCCGACCGAGGAGGTCGTCGCCGCCGGTCTGGACGCCGCGAAGCCCTTCATCCGGGTGCTCTGCAAGGCCCAGGCCGACCTCGCCGCCAAGGCCGCGAAGCCGACCGGCGAGTTCCCCGTCTTCCTCGACTACCAGGACGACGTCCTGGAGGCGCTCACCGCCGCCGTCAAGGACGAGCTCTCGCAGGCCCTCACCATCGCGGGCAAGCAGGAGCGCGAGGCCGAGCTGGACCGCGTCAAGGGTCTGGCCGCCGAGAAGCTGCTCCCGCAGTTCGAGGGCCGCGAGAAGGAGATCTCCGCCGCGTACCGCTCGCTGACCAAGTCCCTGGTCCGTGAGCGCGTCATCAAGGAGAAGAAGCGCATCGACGGCCGCGGTGTCACCGACATCCGCACCCTGGCCGCCGAGGTCGAGGCCATCCCGCGCGTGCACGGTTCCGCACTGTTCGAGCGTGGCGAGACCCAGATCCTGGGCGTCACCACCCTGAACATGCTCCGCATGGAGCAGCAGCTGGACACCCTCTCCCCGGTGACCCGCAAGCGCTACATGCACAACTACAACTTCCCGCCGTACTCCGTCGGTGAGACCGGCCGCGTCGGTTCGCCGAAGCGCCGCGAGATCGGCCATGGCGCCCTCGCCGAGCGCGCCATCGTGCCGGTGCTGCCGACGCGCGAGGAGTTCCCCTACGCGATCCGTCAGGTGTCCGAGGCCCTCGGCTCCAACGGCTCGACGTCGATGGGCTCGGTCTGCGCCTCGACCATGTCGCTGCTGAACGCCGGTGTGCCGCTGAAGGCCCCCGTCGCCGGTATCGCCATGGGCCTGATCTCCCAGGAGATCAACGGCGAGACGCACTACGTCGCCCTCACCGACATCCTCGGTGCGGAGGACGCCTTCGGCGACATGGACTTCAAGGTCGCCGGTACCAAGGAGTTCGTGACCGCCCTCCAGCTCGACACGAAGCTGGACGGCATCCCCGCCTCCGTCCTGGCCGCGGCCCTCAAGCAGGCCCGCGACGCCCGCCTCCACATCCTCGACGTGATGATGGAAGCGATCGACACGCCGGACGAGATGTCCCCGAACGCCCCGCGGATCATCACGGTCAAGATCCCCGTGGACAAGATCGGTGAGGTCATCGGCCCCAAGGGCAAGATGATCAACCAGATCCAGGAGGACACCGGCGCCGACATCACGATCGAGGACGACGGCACCATCTACATCGGTGCCGCCCAGGGCTCGCAGGCCGAGGCCGCCCGCGCCACGATCAACGGCATCGCCAACCCGACCATGCCGGAGGTCGGCGAGCGCTACCTGGGCACGGTCGTGAAGACGACCACCTTCGGTGCGTTCGTGTCGCTGCTCCCGGGCAAGGACGGTCTGCTGCACATCTCGCAGATCCGCAAGCTCGCCGGCGGCAAGCGCGTGGAGAACGTCGAGGACGTCGTCGGCGTGGGCCAGAAGGTCCAGGTCGAGATCGCCGAGATCGACTCCCGCGGAAAGCTCTCCCTCATCCCCGTGATCGAGGGCGAAGAGGGCGACGACCAGAAGGACGACACCGACAAGTGACGTCGAGCAGCTCCACGGCGACGGCCCGCACCTCCTCGGAGGCGCGGGCCGTCGCCCGTACCCAAACCCTCATCGAGGGCCGCAACGGCATCGGCACGGTCCGTAAGACCACCCTCCCCGGTGGCCTGCGCATCGTCACCGAGACCCTGCCCTCCGTCCGCTCCGCCACCTTCGGCATCTGGGCACACGTCGGCTCCCGTGACGAGACGCCCGCACTGAACGGCGCCACGCATTACCTGGAGCACCTCCTCTTCAAGGGCACGCGGCGCCGCTCCGCCCTGGACATCTCCTCCGCCATCGACGCGGTCGGCGGCGAGATGAACGCGTTCACGGCGAAGGAGTACACGTGCTACTACGCACGCGTGCTCGACACCGACCTGCCGCTCGCCATCGACGTCGTGTGCGACATGCTCACCGGCTCGCTGATCGAGCAGGCCGACGTGGACGCCGAGCGCGGCGTGATCCTCGAAGAGATCGCCATGACCGAGGACGACCCGGGCGACTGCGTGCACGACCTGTTCGCGCACACGATGCTCGGCGACACCCCCCTCGGCCGCCCGGTCCTCGGCACGGTCGACACGGTCAACGCCCTGTCGGCCGACCGCATCCGCCGCTTCTACCGCAAGCACTACGACCCGACGCACCTCGTCGTGGCGTGCGCGGGCAACGTCGACCACAACAAGGTCGTACGGCAGGTCCGCGCGGCCTTCGAGAAGGCGGGCGCCCTCAAGGGTCCCGAGGCGGCTCCGGTCGCCCCCCGCGACGGCCGGCGCACCATCCGCACCGCGGGCCGCGTCGAGCTGCTCGGCCGCAAGACCGAGCAGGCGCACGTCGTCCTCGGCATGCCGGGCCTGGCGCGCACCGACGACCGGCGCTGGGCGCTCGGCGTCCTGAACACCGCCCTGGGCGGCGGGATGTCCTCCCGCCTGTTCCAGGAGGTCCGCGAGAAGCGCGGTCTGGCGTACAGCGTGTACTCGTACACCTCGGGCTTCGCCGACTGCGGTCTGTTCGGCGTGTACGCGGGCTGCCGCCCGTCCCAGGTGCACGACGTGCTCAAGATCTGCCGGGACGAGCTCGACCACGTGGCCGAGCACGGTCTCTCGGACGACGAGATCGGCCGCGCCGTCGGGCAGCTCCAGGGTTCGACGGTCCTCGGCCTGGAGGACACCGGCGCGCTGATGAACCGTATCGGCAAGAGCGAGCTGTGCTGGGGCGACCAGATGTCCGTCGACGACATGCTGGCCCGGATAGCGGCGGTCACCCCGGACGAGGTCCGCTCGGTCGCCCACGAGATCCTGGGCCGGCGGCCCTCGTTGTCGGTGATCGGGCCGCTCCGGGACAAGCAGGCGTCCCGTCTGCACGATGCGGTCGCTTAACCCCCGTCTCAGTTAAGGAACCAAGCAATGAGCAAGCTGCGCGTGGCGGTCCTCGGTGCGAAGGGCCGGATCGGGGCCGAGGCGGTACGAGCCGTCGAGGCCGCCGAGGACCTGGAACTGGTGGCCGCGCTGGGCCGGGGCGACTCACTGGAGGCGCTGACCGCGTCCCGCGCCGAGGTCGCGGTCGAACTGACCACACCGGACTCGGTGATGGACAACCTCGACTTCTGCGTCCGCAACGGCATCCACGCCGTGGTCGGCACGACCGGCTGGAACGACGAGCGGCTCGCGCGGCTCGACGCCTGGCTGTCCGGCTCCCCGGAGACGGGCGTGCTCATCGCGCCCAACTTCTCCATCGGCGCCGTGCTGACCATGAAGTTCGCCGAGGTGGCCGCGCCGTACTTCGAGTCGGTCGAGGTCGTCGAGCTGCACCACCCGAACAAGGTGGACGCCCCCAGCGGCACCGCCACGCGCACGGCCCAGCTCATCGCCGCCGCCCGGGAGCGCGCCGGCAGCGCCGCCCAGCCGGACGCCACGACGACCGCCCTGGACGGCGCCCGCGGCGCGAACGTCGACGGGGTCCCGGTGCACGCGGTCCGCCTGCGCGGCCTGCTCGCCCACCAGGAGGTCCTGCTGGGCGGCGAGGGCGAGACCCTGACCATCCGGCACGACTCGCTGCACCACAGCAGCTTCATGCCGGGCATCCTGCTCGGGGTGCGCCGCGTCGTGACCACCCCGGGCCTCACCTTCGGCCTGGAACACTTCCTGGACCTCGGCTGAGCCGGGGGCGGGGACCGACAGCAGACAGCAGATAGCAGAGACATGCGCGCGAAGATCACATACGCCATCACGGCGGCCGTCCTGGTCGCCTACTTCGTGCTGGTCGGCTGGCGCGGAGTCCTGCTCGTCCGGACCGGCACGCTCCTCACCGTCACCTTCGGCGTCTCCGTGCTGATCCTGCCGGTCATCGGCGTCTGGTTCCTCTGGAAGAACACCCAGTTCGTGCGCAAGGCCAACCGGCTCGCCGCCGAGCTCGACGCCGAGGGCGGCCTGCCCGTCGACGAGCTGAAGCGCACGCCGGGCGGCCGCATCGACCGCGACTCGGCCGACGAGGTCTTCGCCCGGCGCAAGGCCGAGACCGAGGACTCCCCGGACGACTGGCGCAGCTGGTTCCGGCTGGCGGTCGCCTATCACGACGCCCGCGACACCCCGCGCGCCCGCAAGGCGATGCAGCGCGCGATCGCCCTGCACGAGGGCCGCTCCGTCCAGGTCTGACGGACGGCACCGGCGCACACCGGAGGGCAGGGCACCAGGAGTACGGCGAAGGGGCCGGCCCGCACCAGGCGGACCGGCCCCTTTTCCGGGCCTTGACGGGCCGCTCAGGCCCTGCGGTACTCGTCGGCCCACACCTCGACGGCGTCCGCCGCCCGGTCGAAGGCCTCCATGCGCGCCAGGAAGTCGGCACCGTGCGTGGTGAGCAGCGGCACCAGGTCCTCCGGCGAGCGGCCCTTGCGTACGAGGACCAGCGCCTGCCCCTGCACCGTGCGCGGCAGCCCGAGCCAGCGCACCGGCTGCTGGACCGTGCGCACCGCGCCGACCTGCTCCCAGGGAGTCGTGCTTGTACGCAGGAAGCTCACCCGGCGCAGTCCGTTCGCGCTGACCCACACGCCCATCCGCAGGAGCCGCAGCGCGCACAGTATGACGACGAGAGCGCCGGCCAGGCAGACGGCGGCGCCGGCCGTCGTCCCGGTGAGCGCGATGATCACGGCGGCGAAGAGCACGTAGGAGGCCAGCAGCAGGACGAGCGCGGCCGCGCCCACCCGCCAGGGACCGGGCCGGTACGGACGCCGCCACTGGTCGCGGTCGTCGAACGGCAGTGCGAGATCGTCCGCTGCCTCGTCAAAAGCGCGGTCCGCCGTCAGGAAGGGCAGGGGCACGACTGATCCTCACTCAATCCACGCATGGGGTATGCCCGGTGAGGTTATCGAGCCGGATCCCCGCTCACCACCCTTGGGGGGCCATGGGGGTGCCTGTGGGCCGTCCGGGCGGGCGGGCGCGGGTCAGCGCCCGTCGGAGGCCTGGGAGTGCTGCGTGGCCGGGACCGACCGGTCGAGCGAGAGGGAGGGCATCCCGATGAGCAGTGAGCCCACGAGACCCGCGACCACGGTCAGGCCTATGAGCCAGCGGCCGGCCAGCTCGCCGGCGGAGGGGCGCCGGCGCGGCGGGGGAGCGACATTGCTGCGGAACCTGTCGGCCTCGGCGATGAAGGCGAAGGGAACGGGCTCGCGCCGACGGAACATGGGCGGTTCTTCTCCTCTGGTGACTCGAAGGTATCTCTGTCATCGATACAGACGTACGAACGGGCCGAGAGGTGCCCGATTCCGCCGATTTCCCCGCGGAGGGGGACAGGAGTTCCCCGTGCCGCCGCGCCGTAGAGTGGCGGCGTTGAGAGCTGTGATGGAAGGACCCCTCGAATCGTGACCGACACCCCCGCCGACGATCCCAAGATCGAACTCCGCAGCGACGTCACCGTCGAGCTGGTGAAGCACAGTGCCGCCGACTCCGACGTGCTGTTCGCCGCCCGCGTCTCGACGGTCGGAGAGCAGTCCCTGGACGAGCTGAACAAGGACCCGGAGCGCTCGAAGGGACTGATCAACTACCTCATGCGGGACCGGCACGGCAGCCCCTTCGAACACAACTCGATGACGTTCTTCGTCAGCGCCCCGATCTTCGTCTTCCGCGAGTTCATGCGTCACCGCGTGGGCTGGTCGTACAACGAGGAATCAGGCCGCTACCGGGAGCTCCAGCCGGTCTTCTACGTCCCGGACGAGTCCCGCAGGCTGGTCCAGGAGGGCCGCCCTGGGAAGTACGTCTTCGTGGAGGGCACGCCCGAGCAGCGGGAGCTGGTGGCGGACTCCATGGACGAGTCGTACGCCGAGTCCTACCGGACCTACCGGAAGATGCTCGCGGCCGGCGTGGCCCGCGAGGTGGCCCGCGCCGTACTCCCGGTGGGCCTCTACTCGTCGATGTACGCCACGTGCAACGCGCGCTCGCTGATGCACTTCCTCGGCCTGCGCACCCAGCACGAGCTCGCCAAGGTCCCGTCCTTCCCGCAGCGCGAGATCGAGATGGTCGGCGAGAAGATGGAGGCGGAGTGGGCCAAGCTCATGCCGCTCACGTACGCCGCCTTCAACGCGAACGGCCGCGTCGCGCCGTAACGCGCTCCCGCGCGCCATCCGGCACAGATGTACGCATCAGCCGGTCGAAGTGTCCGTATTGCGGCATTTCTAGAAGTTCATCTAGCCTGATCAAACGGACCCGGCACTGCTTGAACCCCCGAGCAGGCAGTGCCGGGCTCCGCATTTGTCCCCACTTGTCGCCTGCCCCGAGGGCAGACCCCGCGTTGAGCAGCGAGTAGCGTGTCACCCATGGCTCCGACCTCCACTCCGCAGACCCCCTTCGGGAGGGTCCTCACCGCCATGGTCACGCCCTTCACGGCGGACGGCGCACTCGACCTCGACGGCGCGCAGCGGCTCGCCGCCCACCTGGTGGACGCAGGCAACGACGGCCTGGTCATCAACGGCACCACCGGCGAGTCACCGACCACGAGCAACGCGGAGAAAGCCCAGCTCGTACGGGCTGTGGTCGAGGCGATCGGCGACCGGGCGCACGTGGTCGCGGGCGTCGGCACCAACGACACGCGCCACAGCATCGAGCTCGCCCGCGACGCCGAGAAGGCTGGCGCGCACGGCCTGCTCACCGTCACGCCGTACTACAACAAGCCCCCTCAGGAGGGCCTGTACCGGAACTTCACGGCGATCGCCGACGCGACCGAGCTGCCCGTGATGCTCTACGACATCCCCGGCCGCAGCGGCGTCCCGATCAACACCGAGACGATCGTCCGCCTCGCCGAGCACCCGCGGATCGTCGCCAACAAGGACGCCAAGGGCGACCTCGGCCGCGCCAGCTGGGCCATCGCCCGCTCCGGCCTCGCCTGGTACTCCGGCGACGACATGCTCAACCTCCCGCTGCTCTCCGTAGGCGCCGTCGGCTTCGTCTCCGTCGTCGGCCACGTCGTCAGCCCGGAACTGCGCGAGCTGCTGGACGCCTACCTCCAGGGCGACGTCCACAAGGCGACCGAGATCCACCAGAAGCTGCTCCCCGTCTTCACCGGCATGTTCCGCACCCAGGGCGTCATGACGACCAAGGCCGCGCTGGCCCTCCAGGGCCTGCCGTCCGGACCGCTGCGCGCCCCGATGGTCGAGCTGTCCCCCGAGGAGACCAACCAGCTCAAGATCGATCTTGCCGCCGGCGGGGTACAGCTCTGACAAAGACTTCACAACTGAATACGCACGACCCGCAGGCGTCCGCCTGCACCCACACAGACAACTGCTACTGCACGAACGTCACGCGCGCCACGTGCCTTGCCAGGTACGTGGCGCGCGTGGTGAGGAGAGTCTTTTGAGTCATCCGCATCCTGAACTCGCGCCGCCGCCGAAGCTTCCCCAGGGCGGCCTCCGGGTCACCCCGCTCGGCGGTCTCGGCGAAATCGGCCGGAACATGACCGTCTTCGAGTACGGCGGCCGCCTGCTGATCGTCGACTGCGGAGTGCTCTTCCCCGAGGAGGAGCAGCCCGGAATCGATCTGATCCTGCCGGACTTCACGTCCATCAGGGACCGCCTCGACGACATCGAGGGCATCGTCCTCACGCACGGCCACGAGGACCACATCGGCGGCGTGCCCTTCCTGCTCCGCGAGAAGCCGGACATCCCGCTGATCGGCTCCAAGCTCACCCTCGCGCTCATCGAGGCGAAGCTCCAGGAGCACCGCATCCGCCCGTACACCCTCGAGGTGGCGGAGGGACACCGCGAGCGCATCGGCCCGTTCGACTGCGAGTTCGTCGCGGTCAACCACTCCATCCCGGACGCCCTCGCGGTGGCCATCCGCACCCCCGCGGGCATGGTCGTGCACACCGGCGACTTCAAGATGGACCAGCTCCCGCTGGACGGCCGCCTCACCGACCTGCACGCCTTCGCGCGTCTGAGCGAGGAGGGCATCGACCTCCTCCTCTCGGACTCGACGAACGCCGAGGTCCCGGGCTTCGTGCCGCCCGAGCGCGACATCTCGAACGTGCTGCGCACCGTCTTCGCCGGCGCCCGCAAGCGGATCATCGTGGCGAGCTTCGCCAGCCACGTGCACCGCATCCAGCAGATCCTGGACGCGGCCCACGAGTACGGACGCCGGGTCGCCTTCGTCGGCCGCTCGATGGTCCGCAACATGGGCATCGCCCGGGATCTGGGCTATCTGAAGGTCCCGCCGGGCCTGGTCGTCGACGTGAAGACCCTCGACGACCTGCCGGAGCACGAGGTCGTGCTCGTCTGCACCGGCTCACAGGGCGAACCGATGGCCGCGCTGTCCCGCATGGCCAACCGCGATCACCAGATCCGCATCGTCCAGGGCGACACGGTGATCCTGGCGTCGTCGCTCATCCCGGGCAACGAGAACGCGGTCTACCGCGTCATCAACGGCCTGACCCGCTGGGGCGCCAACGTCGTCCACAAGGGCAACGCCAAGGTGCACGTCTCGGGCCACGCCTCCGCGGGCGAGTTGCTGTACTTCTACAACATCTGCAAGCCGCGGAACCTGATGCCGGTCCACGGCGAATGGCGCCACCTGCGCGCCAACGCCGAGCTCGGCGCCCTCACCGGCGTCCCGCACGACCGCATCGTCATCGCGGAGGACGGCGTCGTCGTCGACCTCATCGGCGGCAAGGCCAAGATCGCCGGCAAGGTCCAGGCGGGATACGTGTACGTCGACGGCCTGTCGGTCGGAGACGTGGGCGAGCCCGCGCTGAAGGACCGCCGCATCCTCGGCGACGAGGGCATCATCTCGGTCTTCATGGTGGTCGACTCCAGTACCGGCAAGATCACCGCGGGCCCGCACATCCAGGCCCGCGGCTCCGGTATCGACGACAGCGCCTTCTCGGACGTCGTCCCCAAGATCACGGAAGTCCTGGAGCGCTCGGCCCAGGACGGGGTCGTCGAGCCCCACCAGCTGCAGCAGCTCATCCGACGCACGCTGGGCAAGTGGGTCTCGGACAACTACCGCCGGCGCCCGATGATCCTCCCGGTCGTCGTCGAGGTCTGACCCCGGCCACGCCCCAACCTGGAGCGGGCGGCCCCGATTTGCATCGGGGCCGCCCGCTCCAGTACGTTTACGGCTCCGCCCGAGGGGGAACCCGACGTGACTATGCGTCGGACCACCTCGACCGGGTGGAAATTCCGACTCAGAGTCTCTGATAAAGTCGGAGTCGCCGGAAAGGGAAACGCGAAAGCGTAAACCTGGAAAGCACCGAGGAAATCGGAACCGGAAACGGTCTGATAGAGTCGGAAACGCAAGACCGAAGGGAAGCGCCCGGAGGAAAGCCCGAGA
>NZ_JBVHTO010000016.1:0-263972 GCF_055565855.1 Streptomyces sp. NPDC028308 | reverse complement strand
GCGCGCGGTCTGCTCCGCAGACACGACGCGCCGCCGCTACGCGGCGGTCCAACTTCCTTGCTCCGCAAGGAAGTTGACGCACCGTCACTCCGTGACGGTGCTCCGAATTGCTCCGCAATTCTCCCAGTAATTCGCTCCGCGAATTACTGAAAAGCGCAGCTACCGCATGCGGGTGGGCTCCGCCTGACACTCAATCAATACACTTTTCGTACTACTCGCATTCTAAATACTTTTCTCTAAACCGGGATATTAAATCCCGGTTTTAATTCGGCACTTGCCCCCCCCCCCCCCCCCCCCATCAGACCTACCTTCACTTCTCTTAAAGAATTACCGTGGTCGAGAATATCCCCGACAGGAATTCCCGCTCGTGCCGGTTCTGATCGAGGATCAGATAGGTGCCAGCAGCGACCACGGCGAACCCGGTGACGGCGGCCGCAGCAAGAAGCCAGATGCGACGGCGGGCAATACGCCGCTTGGCCAGCGTCCAGGCCTGGTCGTCCTCCGCTGTAGGCAGGCCTTCCCACCCGTTCGCCACCAGGTCACCCGCCAGGGTCGGCGCCTGGGCCCCCAGATGCAGGACCTGTGGCCTGGGCAGCGAGCAGGTCGTAGAGGACGCGACAGGTTCTGGGCGCGGGTAACCCCGATATCGTCCGCGCGTCCCACGTACCGTCAAGCCACCCACGATCCTCGCCGTCACCCCGCAGGCACGACGTCCGTTCCACTGGGCCGGAGTCGGCCTTCCTCGATGTCACCGTCGGAACAGGAGCACGTCCATGCGTCTCTACGCCCAGACCCCAGCGCGCCGGGGTCGTCAGCTCATCGCGGATCTGATCGCTCTGCTCCTGATCGCGATCACAGTGAAGTTCGCCTTGGTCGTCCGTGACGCGATCCTGACGCTGGCCGAGCCTGGACGGAAGGCCGAGAGCGCGGGCGACAGTCTTGCCTCCGGTCTCGACGAGGCCGGTGATGCGGCCTCGAAGGTCCCGTTCGTCGGTGACTCGTTGAAGAAGCCGCTCAAGTCCGCAGCCGAGGCCGGCACGAGTCTCTCCGATGCCGGACAGTCGTTGCAGGACACCGTGGGCCACGTAGCCACGCTTACGACGATCGCCCTGATCGTCCTCCCGACCGCCGTGATCCTGGCGTTGTGGCTCGTTCCACGGCTGCGGTGGATCCGGCGCAGCGCCATCACTCGTCGTCTTCTCGACGCCCCGGGTGGCGCCGACCTCCTCGCGTTGCGTGCGCTTACCGGGCCGCAGCGGCCGCTGGTCGCGCTTCCCACGCCGCCGGACGGCTTGGCCGGTGCCTGGCGTCGCGGGGACCCGGATGTCATCGCCGACCTGTCGACGCTGACGCTCCGACGCGCGGGGCTTCGGCCCTAACCGGGGTGTGCCCCCTGGTTCTTGCCGGCCTGCTCGCCCGTGGTGCTGTTCGTGACCCACCGTCAGCAACTCGGGCGGCTCCAGCCGGCTGAATTGGGCCGCTGCCCCGCACTATGGCGAAAGCTCCGCCACCTTCGTCCTGCTGAGTGGTGACAAGAACGTCTCGTGCCTATGGCGTCCGGCCGTGTTCGGCCGCCCAGACGCGTAATTCGGCCAATGTGGCGTTCCAGACGTCTTCCTGTGGCGTCCACGCCCTGCTCGGCAACAGCCCTGCGGTGACGGCCGGATCGAGGCCCCGTGCGCGAGCTGCCGAGCCGTGTATGGGGCACTCGCAAATGATCAGCAGTGCAGCGAGCAGGCGCCTTTGGTGCCGCCGATGTCGTCTTCGAGACGAACCATTCCCCCCTCCCGATCATCGCCGCCCCCCGCTCATATCTCGAGGCTGCACTTCGGAGTGTGCAGAACGGCCAACTCACGCACCGATCAGTCTGTACCGACAAGGGACGGGAACACGCCCCTGCACTGAGAGCAGGTGCGGCGGGCATGGTCGGAGTTCTCACACCACTTTCGCCGGCAGATGATGACCGCGACGTCGACAACAGGATTTGCTGTTCGCGTTAGTCCGTTTGTCAGCCGTACGCGGCCATCGTGGCGTTTTCGCCGCGTTTACCGGCCGGTGTTGCGGTGGGCGAATGCGCTCGAACCCATTTGTTCGAACTGTCCCTGCAGGTTGGCTGCGAAGGTGGCCGGGTTGTCGCCACCGTATGCCTGGCCCATGGTGTTCATGGCTACCGTGAGGACGCCCTTGAAGGGCGCGCCCGGAGCGGTGCGTACGGGTGTGCACATGAAGCTGAAGGCTTGCGGTGTCTCGGAGTCGTACGGGCGGAGGGTGACCTTGGACAGTGTGGTGGGTTGTCCTTGGCGCAGGGCGTCGTCCATGGCGCGGAAGACGCCGACTTGGTCGAGGCCGGGGAGTACCTGTCGGGCGGGGCTGAACTGCGGCACCTGGCCGAAGGCTTCGCCCTGCTTGCGGTTGGCGTAGCGCAGCAGGTGATCGGGGCCTTCGGTGAGCATGATCGGGAACTGTGCTCCGTCGAAGACGGCGAAGAGTTCCTGTTGTTGGGCGAGGAGGCTGTCGCGCAGCTTGAATTCCGATTGGAGGGTGGCGGTCAGTTCCGTCATGGCGTCCATGATCTGGTCGTCCCAGCGCCGGGGTCGGAAGTCTGCGACGCAGACGGTGCCGAGGACCTGGCCGGTGTTGTCGAGTAGGGGGGTGCCCAGGTAGGAGCGGACGTTGAGGTCGTTGACCAGTGGGTTGCCCTTGAATCGGGGGTAGTCGAAGACGTCGTGCAGGGCGAGTTGGGATCGTTGTGCGACGACGTGTGGGCAGAAGCCGTATTCGCCGGGGGCCTCGCGTCCGAGTGTGCTGAGGTCGAAGGGTATGCCGCCGCCGTCGACGTCCAGTCCTGTGTCGGGGGATGCCGTGGGTACGTACATGCCGCGGAACATCTGGCGTTCGGCGCTGATGAAGTTGACCATGGCCAGGGGGGCTTGGGTCAGGCGGGCTGCCAGTCGTGCCACGCGGTCGAATGTGGCTTCCGCGTCGGGCGCGTTGAGGCCGAGAATCGTCAGCCGGCGGGTCCGTTCCGGTCCAGTGTGACGGAACGCCTCGAGGGGGTCGTGGGAGTCCATGAGGCTAGATCAAAGCAGAGATCCTGGCTGTGTGGTCCGCCCCTCCGGCACCTTGCCGCCTCAGCCGTCACTCTGCCAACACCATTGCGTCCAGCGCAAGTTGGATCGCGCCTGTCGGGGGGCGGAGTCGTCGTTACTGGGTGTGGCTGTGATCAGCGTGTGGGCATCTGGGAAGGCTGCCCAGGTCCTTTGATGTTTCAACCATCACCGATCACTTCTCGTCATTCCGGGCCGCCTCCTCGAACGGAAACGATGTTGCGCCCGACAATCGTGCGGTGGACCGGTTTTCGACACTGTCAGAGCACCTCGGCGCGAAGAGGCAAACCCGAATGCATGTTCGTTTTCTGGAGGTGGGTTGGGTGCACGACTGCGTGCCGGTCCCACCTGACAGGGAGCAGCGGTACCTGCTTCGCAGCGCCTGACAACGGGTTTTGCGCCAGGTTCCACGGCTGCCTCACGTGGCCGGGCGGATCGGCGCGGAAGCCGGAGGTTGGCCGGAATGAGTGGCCTGCTGAGGGGTGAGCGGACGGTGAGCGAGCCGGCGATCAGCCGCAGGTGCGCGTGTCCCGCTGATCTTCCGGTCACAGTCCGGTTCCTGCTGCCGGGCGGCGGATATCTATGGCTAGGTGCAGTGATCAAGGTCGACTGCTCCACAACGGAGCGATGTACGAAACGGAGTTCTCGATGACCAGGTACCGCAAGTCCGACGTGGACGCTCGGTCGGTCGCGGTGATCGGCATGGCCTGCCGCCTGCCGGGGGCGTCAGGACCCAGCGACCTCTGGGAGCTGCTGAAGGCGGGCAGCAGCTCCCTCAGTGAGACACCGGCAGATCGCTTCGACGTCGACGCCCTTCATTCCTCTGAGCCCAGACGGGGCCGAATAGCGGGTCGCCGAGCGGGCTACATCGACGGCGTCGCCGATTTCGACGCCGACTTCTTCCACATGTCGGCCACTGAGGCGACGGAACTCGACCCGCAGCAACGGCTCTTGCTGATGACGGCGTGGGAGGCCCTGGAGGATGCGGGACAGCGCACCGACCTTCTGGCGGGGAGCCGGAGCGCGGTGTTCGTGGGCAACACCCGTGCCGACTCGCTTGAGGCCGCGCTGCGGCAGGGTCCGGAGTCGGCGACGGCCGCCCAGCTCCACAACTTCCGGTCTCTGCTGCCTGCTCGGATATCCCACTTCTTCGACTTCCGCGGCCCGAGCATCGTCGTCGACACGGCGTGCTCCTCGTCGCTGGTGGCCGTCCACCAAGCCGTCCAGAGCCTGCGCTCGGGGGAGAGCCCGCTGGCCCTGGCCGCCGGCGTGAACATCGCTCTGCGCCCGGACGAAAGCCTCGTCCTCTCGCACGCCGGGGCGATGTCGAGCGACGGACGCTGCAAGTTCGGCGACGCGGACGCGGACGGCTACGCGCCCAGTGACGCCGTGGCAGTCGTCGTCCTGAAGCGGCTGACGGACGCGCTCGGCGACGGCGACCGGGTCCATGCTGTCATCCGCGGCAGTGCCATCGGCAACGACGGCCGCACCAGCGACACGGTCCTCAACCCTTCGCTCCAGGGCCAACTGGACGTACTGCGCTGGGCCTACGAGGACGCCGGTCTGGATCCGTCCGACGTCGACTACGTCGAGGCTCACGGCGCGGGCTCGCCGGCGCTCGACCCTCTGGAGCTGACTGCGCTGGGCGAAGTGATGGGCGCCGGACGTCCCGCGGACCGCCCGCTCCTCGTGGGGTCGGTCAAGACCAACATCGGGCACGCGGAGGCGGGCGGCGGCCTCGCCGGTTTGATCAAGGCCGTGCTGTGCCTGGCCCACGGTGAGGTTCCCGCCAGCCTGAACCTGCAGACGCCCCACCCTCGTGTCGACTGGGACGGGCTTCCCCTTGTCGTCCCGGACAAAGTCCAGCCCTTGCCGGACTGTGGCCGGCCCGCCGTTGCCGGAGTGAGCGGACAGGGCTCGTCCTCTCTGAATGCCCACGTGGTACTCAGCCAATTCGAGCCGACGGCCCCCCTTGCCGACCCGGCACCGGACGGCACGCCGTACGTTCTGGCACTGTCCGCCCACAGCACCGCGGCCCTGCAGGACCTCGCCCGCTCCTACGCCGAGTACCTCGGCCCCGGCGGCACCGGCCAGGGCTACGCGCTCCGGGACATCTGCTTCAGCGCGGCTACCCGGCGCCGCCACCACGATCACCGGATCGCCGTGGTGGGCTCCAGCCATGGGGAACTGGCGGCCGCTCTCGCCGGGACAGCGGCCGTCGGCGGACGTCCCCTGTCGGCCGCCGCAGACCGGTTCTGCCGCGGCGAGGAGGTGGACTGGGCAGCGCTGTTCGGCGAAGCCGGCCGCTACGTTCCGCTGCCCGCCTACCCCTGGCAGACCAAACGCTACTGGCCCGGCGAAACGCACGAAGACGAGACCGATCTGGCGGCCTGGGTGCTGCGCGAGCACGCCCGCACGAGCTTCGACGACAGCTCGACGCTCACCGAGATCGGCATCGACTCGCTGGCGAAACTGCGCATCGTGGTCGAACTCGGCAGACGTAGCCATCGGGAGGTCGACCCGGAAGGGTTCGGCCGGCTGCGTACAGTGGGCGAGCTGCGGCAGTGGACGCGTGCCCTCCTGGCAGCGGCCCGGTGAAGCTGCGCACTCTGTTCGACTGGTTCGCCCGCTCGGCGGCCGCGTACCCGGGTGAGACGGCCCTTGAGGTCGGTTCGGTGCAACTGACCTATCGGGAACTGCACGACCAGGTGGAGCGGCTCGCGGGCCGGCTCGTCACGGCGCCGGCCGGCGGGCCGCCGCGGCGGGTCGGGCTGATGGCCGCACGTTCGGTTGCGGCGTACGCCGGCTATCTCGCCATTTTGCGCGCGGGTGCCGTTGTCGTGCCGCTGAGCCCGGAGTACCCCGCGGAACGGACCGCGCAGATCGTTGCGGCGGCCGAACTCGATCTCGTTTTGGCCGAGTCCATCGACAGCGTCCCCGACCTCGGGGTCCCCGTCCTTGTCGCCGGCCCGGATGAGCTGTCGGCGCCGGCTGGAGTTCGTTCGGCCGCGCTTGCGTACCGGCACGTGGATCCCGACGACCTCGCGTACGTCATCTTCACCTCAGGATCGACCGGTGCTCCCAAAGGCGTACCCATCACCCACCGGAGCATCTGCGCCTACCTGGAACTCGTGGCGGGCCGATACGACGTCGGGCCGGGCAGTCGCCTGTCGCAGACGTTCGAGCTGACCTTCGACGGTTCGGTGCACGACCTGTTCGTCGCGTGGGCGGGCGGCGGCACGCTCGTCGTCCCGCAACGCAGCCAGCTGCTGTCCCCGGTGAAGACCATCACCAGCCTGCGGCTCACGCACTGGTTCTCCGTCCCGTCGCTCATTTCCTTCGCCTCCCTTCTGGGCACTCTTGCCCCGGGCAGCATGCCGACGTTGCGGTGGAGCATCTTCGGCGGCGAGCCGCTCACCCTGCAAGCGGCCCGCCAGTGGCGAGTCGCAGCTGCGAACAGCAGGCTGGAGGTCCTGTACGGGCCGACCGAGTTGACGATCTCCTGCACCGCCTACCGGCTTCCCGACGACATGGCCGCCTGGCCGAGCACACCCAACGGCACGGCACCCATCGGACGTGCGTATCCGGGCCTGGATCTGTTGCTGCTGGACGATGACGGACGGCCCGGTGACAGCGGAGAGCTGTGTGTACGAGGCCCGCTGCGGTTCTCGGGCTACCTTGATCCGGCTCACACCGCCGGCCGCTTCCTCAGCACCGACCTCCAAGTAGCCGGCGATCGTCCGGCACCCGAGCACTGGTACCGGACAGGAGACCGGGTCGCCGTCCAAAACGGCCACCTGGTGCATCTGGGCCGAACCGACCACCAGGTCAAAATCCGCGGGCACCGCATCGAACTGGGTGAGATCGAGGCGGCACTGCGGGCGTACCCGGAGGTACAGGACGCTGCCGTGATCACGCTGCCCGCCGCAGACGGTGAACTGGAACTGCGGGCTGCCGTGAGCGGCCTCTGCCCGGATACCGACGGGCTGTTCGCAGCCCTGCAACGGCAGTTGCCGCCGTACATGCTGCCCCGCCAGATCACCGTCCTGGAACAGCTCCCGCTCAACGCGAACGGCAAAATCGATCGAAGGGCGCTGCTCGACGAACTGGCCAACTCGCGCTGATCACTCCCCCGCAAGGTCCCGGCCCCCTGCACCGCGCCACCTGTTCTCTGCCCCGAGCCAAGGCTCCCCGTCCGATATGAGGAACCCGCATGTATGACGCCATCGTGGTGGGCGCGCGCTGCGCCGGCGCGTCAGCCGCCTTGTTGCTGGCCCGTGCGGGCTACCGCGTGCTCCTCCTCGACAGATCCACCTACGGCTCCGACACCCTGTCCACGCACCTCATTCATCAGCCGGGCGTCGCGGCGCTCGCTCGCTGGGGGGTGCTGGAGCAGGTCCGTGCCTCAGGATGTCCGCCTCTTAAGCGCACCGTTTACGAGGTCGCCGACATCCGTATCGCGGGCTGTGCCCGAGGCGTGGCCGGCCAGCAAGTAGCGTTCGCGCCACGGCGCCGGGTGTTGGACGCCCTCCTGGTCGACGCTGCCGTCGCGGCGGGGGTCGAGTTCCGCGAGCGAAGCCGTGTCACCGGTCTGCTGCGGGACAGGGCGGGCCGCATCGTCGGCGTCGAGGGCCGACACGGCAACCAGAGTTTTACGGAGTCCGCTTGCCTGGTCATTGGTGCTGACGGCATGCGCTCCACCGTCGCCCGGTTGGCCGCAGCGCCGTACATCAGGCGGGATCCTCTGCTGACTTGCGCTTACTACACCTACTGGCCGGATGTACCCGCCGACCTTGAGCTCTACGAGCGTCCCGGCGGCTGGGTGGCGAGCGTGCCTACACACGACGACGCCACCCTGGTTCTGGCCTACTTCCAGCAGTCCCGTTTCGCTGAAATCCGCACCAACGCCCGGCATGCCTACCAGGAGCAGATTCGTTTCACCGCGCCTGCCTTGTACGAGCGGCTGCGGGGACGTGCGCCGGTGGAGCGTTTGCGTGGCAGCGGGGATCAGCAGAACTTTTTCAGGCAGGCGGCCGGGCCCGGCTGGGTGCTGGTCGGGGATGCCGGGCATCACAAGGACTCCATCACGGCACGAGGCATCAGCGATGCCTTCCAGCAGGTGGAAAGCCTCGTCGCCGAGGTGGGGGACACGCTCGGTGGCGATCCCGTGAAGCTCGACGCGTCGCTGGCCCGGTTCGCGGAGAGCCGGGACACGACACTCACCCCGGGCTACGAGGCCACGCTCAGCGTCGCCCTGCTGGCCACCCCTCACGAGCAACGTCTTTCCCTGCTCCGGGCCGTCCAGTCCGACCCGGAACTCGTCGCGATCTACCTCGACATGGTGGCCGGCATCGCTTCTGCGCATGACCTCTACACGCCCAGGCTCCTCGAACTCCTCTAATCCGTTCCCAAGGGCGGTCAAAAGCCCGGAAGTTCCTCAGTACGGGGCGTCGATAAAAGCTCAACTACCGGTGCGCACAAACCAGTTGCCATGGCCCGAGTGTGACGCTGCGCGATGATCCTGATACGGTGCAACCCACGTTGACCTTCGAACAGAGTGAGCAGTCACTCCGCGGGGACCGACGGTCGCGTACCGCTTTCCGCACCGGTGTATCGCTGCTGCACGAGGAATCCAGATGCCAGGCAACCGCGACCGGCGGCCACAACCCCGCGTCACTCAACGCAGATCTCTGCGATCCTCCCTCGGCGTCCCGTTCGTTGTTCCTCTGGTCTGTCTGACCGGGCTCGGGGGCTTCACCGCCGCAAGCCTCGCGCAGCAGCAGATCCAGCGACAGGACGACGCGGACCACCCCTCCTCCGTCGCGCGGCCTGACGAATCGCCGGCGCAGCCGCGGGACGGACACCAGCCCGCAGACGAGGGGCGCAGCACTCGAGAAGACCGTGAGCGCGGGCGCACTTTCGCCGCGGCATTCGACCACGCGCAGCAGATGGCGCCGAAGGCGCCGCAGTACGGGCAGCTTCCCCTGGGTTCGCAGGGAAGGCTGACTCCCCACGACCAGGGCGTGGCCGGCGGCCACGGCGCGCCGCTTTGGGCTGCGGCTGTCTCGCGGACGACGGCCACCGACAGTGTGCTGGGCAGCTCACGGGCGCTGACCGCGGCTTCACTGGACAGCCTGGCGGGCACCGAAGACGACCGGGCCGAAGAGCTGCTCCTTGTCGCCCTGGTGAGCAGCGGCGTCACCCTCGCTGTCGTCGTGGGCGCCGTGGTGCTGGCCAGACGCGCCCGGGAGGCCCGGCGCTCGACACTCGGACGCCTGTCCGCGCTCCAGGAGGGTACGCAGCAGTGGGCGGCACACCTGCCTGACCTTCTGAACCGAATAGAGCGCGGCGAGCGGATAGACCTCGATGCGCTCGTCCCGTTCGGACCGCAGGCGACTGATCAGGACCACATCGCTCAACTCTCCACTCACATCGACCAGTTGGTCCGTATTGCCGCGCAGTCCACGATGCGGCAGTCTCAGGGCCGCCAGGGCACGGAGAAGGTCGTCGGCCAGCTCATCCGCCGCGCCCAGACCCTCATTCATCGCCTGATCAACCTGTTGGACGACCTCGAACGCAAGCACGAGGACTCCGATCTCCTCAAGGACATCTTCAAGGTCGACCACCTGGCCACCCGCGTGCGACGGCACACGGAGAACCTGATGATTCTCAGCGGTGCCACGTCTGGGCGCCGCACCACCACACCGCCCACCTCCATCACCGACGTGATGCGTGGCGCGGTGGCTGAGACCGAGCATTACACCCGGGTGCACGTCGTGAACACGCCGGACGACCGGCGGGTGGCTCTCGCCGGCCGGGCCGTGGGAGACGTGACGCACCTCCTTGCAGAGCTCATCGAGAACGGCACCCAGTTCTCCCCGCCCGACACTCAGGTCACGGTCAGAGCAGCGAAGGTGGCCCGGGGGCTGGCCTTGCAGATCGAGGACCAGGGCCTCGGTATCCAGCCGCAGCAGCGGGACCATGCCAATGAGCTCCTCGCTCACCCGCCCCGGATCGACATGACGGCCCTGGGTGAAGACCCGCGCCTGGGGCACTTCGTGGTGGCGAAACTCGCCGAGAGACACCGCATCAGGGTGGTTTTGCGCGCCTCCGATTACGGCGGCACCCTCGCGCTCGTCCTTCTGCCCAGTGAGCTGCTGGAAGTTGTTCCCTCGCCGGTCCTGGACCAGCTGCAGTCGGCGGCGCAGGCCACGGGCCGGGCAGTGGTGAGCCAGCCCGAAGCGTCCTCGCCGGCCGTCACGGGCGGCCAGTCGTCTACCGAGCGCGAAGTGCTGCCGAGTGTGGGCCTGAGCAGGGGGTCCTCGGACGAGGCGATCACTCATTCTCCCGCGCCGGACTACAGCGGCTTTCCCGAGTACGGAGGCGCTGGACTGCTTCCTCCGGCTCCAGGACATCACGCGGGGCCCGTTGCCGACCCCGCCGGCTGGACAGCCCCGGCGCGATACGCGCCGCCCAGCCGTGCCAGGCACCCGGAAGACAGCGCGGAGCGTCCCGTCACGTCTTCGACCGGCGCAGCCGCTGCCGATGTTGCGGGGTACGACCTGCCACGTCGCCAGAGGCCTCCGGCCCGGCCGGGACCTGCTCAAGAGCGTGTAGTGCCGGGCGTGATGCCCGCTGACACGCTTGACGACCCCGAGGTCCTGCCGAAGCGTGTCAGGCGCGCCAGCCTCGCGCCGGAACTACGGCGCGAGCCGGCGCTGAACGATCCTGGCGCAGGCGAGGTCCACGACGCGTTCCTCGACCCGCAGGCGGCGGCCCGCACGATGGCTGCCATCGACGCGGGAATCAGGCGGGCCGGAATGAGCAACGAGTCGCGCAACGTCCGCGGGTGGCAGGACGAATCGGCACCCCCAATGCCGACGAACGGTGAGGAACCTACGCAATGACTGACACGGTACGCAGCGGCAAAGGCCTGGACTGGCTCCTGGACACCCTGGTGGAACGGATCCCGGAGATCCAGTGCGCCGTCGTGCTCTCGGGGGACGGTCTCCTCATCGGGAAGTCCCGGACCATGCACCGCGACGACGCCGAACACCTGTCCGCTGTGGCTTCAGGCGTCCACGCGCTGGCCCGGGGTGCCTCCGACCGGTTCCGGGGCGGATCTGTCCAGCAGTCGGTCATTCAGATGGAGAAGGCAGTTCTCTTCATCACCACCGCCGGCTCAGGAGCCCGCCTGGCGGCGATCGCCTCGCACGAGGTGGATCTCGGGATGCTTGCGTTCGAGATGGCCACCCTCGTCAGGCAGGTCGGCCAGTACCTGACAGCGGCGCCCCGCGTCCAGCACATGCCTGCAGGCCCCGCTCAGGATGGCTGAGCCAGGATGGCGTGACGGCCCGCAGGACGGGCGCTACCTGAGGCCATACGCCATCACCCGCGGGCGCACTCACCACGGTCGTCACGGGTTCGCCCTGATCACCCAGGTCGTCGCACGTTCCGATGGGAAGGTTCAGCACCGCCATCTGGAACCCGAAGCGACCCAGATCCTGGAACTGTGCCGAGGCCGGGTGATGGCCGTCGCCGAGATCGCTGCGCAGCTGAACCTGCCGGTGAGCGTGGTGAAGGTGCTCTGCGGCGACTTGCTGGATGCTGCGCTGGTCCTCGTCCAGGCGCCGCCGGGACGGGACAGCCAGCCGAGCGTAGAAGTCATTGAAAGGGTGATCGATGCAATTCGCGAACTCTGAGCCGGTCATGCCTACAGCGCTGAAAATCCTCATCGCCGGCGGATTCGGCGTGGGCAAGACGACCATGGTGGGCTCGGTGAGCGAGGTCTCCCCGCTGCAGACAGAGGAGCGCATGACCGAGGCGAGTCTGGGCATCGACAGCTTGTCCGGCGTCGAGGCCAAGTCGTCGACGACGGTCGCCATGGACTTCGGCCGTATCACGATCGGCCCGGAACTCGTGCTCTACCTTTTCGGCACACCGGGCCAAGACCGCTTCTGGTTCATGTGGGATGACCTCGCGATGGGTGCTCTCGGTGCTGTCGTGCTTGCTGACACTCGGCGGTTGGAGAGTTCCTTCGCCTCTATCGACTTTTTCGAAGAGAGAGGAATTCCCTTTGCTGTGGCCGTCAACTGCTTCCACGGGCGCTGCAGCAGCTCGGCCGAGGAGGTGCGCGCCGCGCTGGACGTCGACATGGATACACCGGTCCTGCTGTGCGACGTGCGCGACCGCGACTCCAGCAAGGAGGTGCTGCTGACCGTCTTGGGAGCGGCACGCGCACGGGCGGCCGCCCGCCTCGCGTCCGCAGCCCGGGCTTAGGGCCTGTCCGGCGGATCATGCCGGAGACGCGGGGCCTGGCACGCCCGTCTGCGGCGTTGTCGTCGGTTGCCGACTCCCCCACTCTCGGCTCCGCTCGAGCAGGGGACCCCCATCGCGGATCCGCAACACCGGAAGCTCTCCTGCCGGGCTTCAGCCCAGGAGGGCGGTTGCCTCGACCTCGACGAGAACGTCTGGTTCGAAGAGGTGGTCGACACCGATGAGGGAGGCCGGAGGCATGGGAAGCGGCAGGCCGATCTCGTCGGCGACGGTTTCTACGCCGGCCATGAAGGCGCCGATCTTCTCCGGGCTCCACCGGGTCACGTAGAAGGTCAGACGCAGCACGTCTGCGAACGACGCGCCCGCGCCGTGCAGGCCGATGGCGGTGTTGCGCAGCGCCTGCGCGACCTGCCCGGTCAGATCACCGGGCGCTACGCCGGTTCCGTCGGCTTGACGTGCGATCTGGCCACTGCCGTGGACGTGGGTCGTCCCGGTGCCGACAGCAACGTGGTGGTACGGGGTCGGTTGCAGCATGCCTTTGGGCGTGAAGTGCTGAACAGTCATAGTGGTCTCTCCTCCGCATTAGGTATCTGTACGCTACCTAGTGGACGAAGGACACTTCAACGAGACCAGGTTTCGCCATGGATACCTCCGACGAACTCCGCATTGACGCTCCGCACCGAGACCTGCTCGACCAAGTCCTCGACAAGTGGTCGCTGAGCGTCCTCAACGAGCTCTGCGAGCGTCCGTGCCGCTTCAACGAGTTGCGCCGCGCCATCCCCCAGGTCACGCAGAAGTCGCTGACAGCGACGCTCCGACGCCTCGAACGCAATGGCGTGATCGAGCGTGAGGTCGTCTCCACCCGCCCGGTAGCGGTCCGCTACCGGATCACCCCTCTCGGCAAGACCCTGCGACACCCCATCGACGTGTTGCTGGCGTGGGCCTCGCAGAACATGCCCGCCATCGAACGAGCACGCCAGGGATTCGACACCCGGCAAGAAGAGGAGGCGGCAACTGCATCCACGTAAGTCTTGAGGTTGGGCAGGAAGCGGCGCACCGGGGCGGGGGCCCGAGCGACCGCGACGGTCTTGCCCGGGGCCCGGTCTCGGCGGCGACGAGCGTGCCGTCGGCGTGGGGGATGCCCCGACGAGGACCTGCTCGAGGTCCTGGCCGGCTGGGCCGCCGGCTCCGATCAACCCGGCCGGCACCACGCGACGGCACTCGCCGGCCCCGCTGAACGGCGGCGCACTTTCCCGCCGCTTGCATCCCCCGCACGGGGTGGGGGTGAAGCAAGGGGTGAGACGAGGGACGGCGGAGGAGGGAATCGTGGACAGCACTGCACCGGCCGGTGATCACCGATGACGAAGTGGGCGCCCCGGCACGACGGCGGACGGCCCTCGGGGCGGCCCTGTTCTCACACCTGGACGGCCGAACCGGCGCCGCTGAGTGAGACATGCACGACGTGCGCGGCACGCGAACGTGCGCCGGCCGACCTGCTGCTCTGCCTGACCTGCGGCCATGTGGGCTGCAGCGACAGCTCTCCCGGCGCTCACGCGACGACGCACTTCGACTCCAGCGGCCACCCGGTGGCCCGCGCCCTGGCCCGCGGCCAGGAGTGGGCCTGGTGCTACGAGGACGAGGTGTACCTGGATCCGCTGCCGGAACAGCCCGTGCCGCATTCCGCCCCACGGCCGCCGGAGTCCGTCTGGGACTACCCGCGCCCGCCCGCCGTACGGGAGGACGACCGCGTCGTGCGGGTCGAGTGCGCGGGCCAGGTGGTGGCAAAGACCCGGAAGTCCGTCCGGGTACTGGAGACCAGTCATCCGCCGGTGTTCTACCTCCCTCCGGCGGACGTCCGTACGGAGCTGCTGATCCCGGCGCTCTCGGGCCGGACCTGGTGCGAGTGGAAGGGCTCGGCACGGTACTGGGACGTCGTCGTGGGAGACGTCGTACGCGCCGGTGCCGCCTGGAGCTATCCCTCTCCCGAACCCGGCTTCACGGCCCTGAAGGACTACGTCGCCTTCTACCCGAGCCGCATGGACCGCTGCACGGTCGCCGGAGAGGACGTCATGGCGCAGGAGGGCGACTTCTACGGCGGCTGGATCACCTCAGAGGTGCGCGGGCCGTTCAAGGGCGGGCCGGGCACCCTGCTGTGGTGAGGCCGACCCGTCGCTCGGCCTCACCGGGCCAGTGCGGGAACACCAGGTCCCGCCGGCGCTGCCGGAGCAGCACGCGCCGCACCGTACGCGGAGCCGGCGGGGGCAACGACTTCACGGCCGGGCGCGGTGGGATCGAGGGGCCGTACGCGAGACGTCTCCTCGGTGTGTCCGCCCTAGCGCACCACGTCGAGCGCCGCACCGCTGCCGGGACGTACAAGTCTCGCCCCCTCGGAGAGCGCCCGCACGATCGCGTCCACTGCCTCCGCAACGGGCAATCCCTGCGGCAGCGGCGGCGCTTGGCCCACGACGGCGCGCCCGGCGAAGCCCGTGTCCATGTGGGGCAGGTTGATCTCCAGCACGGTCACCCCCTGGCGTCGCTGCTCGCGGCGGACCGCCGTCAGCCAGGTGGCCAGCGCGGCCTTGGCGGCGGCGTAGTCCGCCATCCGGGCCGGTGCCGCCTCGGCGACGATCCCGGTGACGGCCGCGAGGACGCCGCCCTCGGGCAACCGGTCCCCGGCGGCCCGCAGGAACGCCATGGGGGCCAGCGCGTTCACCGCCATCAGGTGTTCGGACACCGCGTCCTCCACCTCCCCGGCCGGTCCGAAGGCCGCGACTCCGACGCATACGACGACGCCGTCCAGGCCGCCCAGTTCCGCCGCCGCCCAGTCGACGGTCTTCGCACAGGAGTCGGCGTCCCAGGCGTCGAAGGCGCGGGCGGGAGCACGCTCGCACGCCGCCGAGACACGGGCGAGGGCCTCGCGGTCACGTCCGGCCAGTGCCGTGCGGGCACCGAGGGCGTGCAGCCGTAGGGCGAGCGCCGCCCCGATCTCCCCGGTGGCACCCGGCACCAGAATCCGTGCACCTCGTAGATCCATGCCCCACCTCGCGTTCCGTGCCGGCGACCTGGCACTACATGTCTGGTTCGCCGGTCGGCCGTCGGCCGGATGCAGACGCGGGCACACCAGGAACGGCACGTCGGCCAGCCCATGGCTTACCAGGGTCGACGGCGTTACCGGTCCGGGTCAGTCGCTGGTGCGTGACCGTGCCGCGCGGCGGCCGGCGCGTCCGCGAGCTCTCGCAGGGCCTGCGCGCTGCGACTGGGCGGGACCCTGCCGGCCGGCCCGGAAGGGGCCGTATCGCGCGTGTGACGGCCTGGCGATGCTCACCGCTGGTGATACTCCGGGCTGGGTGTGCGCGCAGGACGCCTGTGGGGTTGTTTCACCGCTGCGCTGTCAGGTCGGACGGGCCCGGTTCGCCTCTCGAGTCCGGTGGCGGGTCAGCAGCCCGGTGTGCGAGGCGCCGTTCAAGCGTCGCCGTCCACTGGCAGGATGGGCCCGTGCCGAAGAACCCGCCGGAATCGATGCAGCACCACCTGCGCCGGCGTCTGAACCGCCACGCCCGCGTGTGCTGGCCCCGCGTGGACGCCATCACGGTCCGCTTTCGCGCTGGATTCGCCTACGTGGCAGCCGAGTTGCCGGGCGGGGAGAGTCTGCCGCTGTGCCGACTGCGCTTCACCGGTGTGCTGCACACCTGGGGCTTCGCCCTCTACGTGGCCGGCAACGACAGCTACCGGGACACCGTTCTGCCCAGCGGACTGCCGGCCGGCTCCCCGGAGGAAGCCCTCGACTGCGCAGGCGCCCTCTACCTCAGCGCTCTCGCACCGGTCATCCGGGTGCCGGCAGGACTCGTCGTCCTCGTCGGTCCGCCGGCCTCCGGCAAGACCAGCTTCGTTCGGGCACTGGTCGACAGCGGGCGGATCGACGCGGAAGCCGTGGTGTCCAGTGACGAGATCCGCGCGGAGCTTTTCGGCGCCTCACCCGAGGAAGCGGACTCCGACGCGGCGGACGCACGGATCTTCGAGGAACGTGACCGCAGGATCGTCGCCAGGCTCGCCACCGGACGCAGCGCAGTCGCCGAGTCGACGAACGTCACCCCGCAGGCACGCGCACGACTCATCGCCCTCGCCCGGAGCTTCAACACCCCGGTGACCATGCTGCGATTCGACCCGGACGTCACCCACCTCCTCCGGCAATACACCGAGCGAGGCCGCACCGACCTCACCGCCGCAGACGTCCACGCCTACGCCGCGGCCATGGCCCGGGACGCCGGTGCCGACCAGCTCCGCTCCGAGGGCGCAACCACCGTCCACGACGTCCCCGGACGCCGCCAGGCGACCACGCCCGCCGAAGCCGCCGCGCGCTTCTCCTTCGCCTGACACACCCGACGGGTCCAGACCTGCCTTTCGGCACCCCCCTCCACGAACTTCCGCGGAGCAGCACGAGTCATCGACACCTGACCCGCCAGCAACCAACAACAGGAGGTCGTGCGCAACGCCGTGAAGCTCCGGCGAAAGCGCGCGGTCTCCTGGATCACCGGCACACCGTGGCCTCTGGGGGACCGTGGCGTGACCGCCGGGGTGGTGGGATCAGAAGTCAGAGATCCCCGGGTCGTCCGCACTCGGAGCCGGCCACTGTGGACCAGGCCGGGCGGGTGGGGCCGGCCGCGGGCGCTCTGTGCGGACGCGGCGCGCGTGCTCCACCGTCACCGCTGCCGGGACACCGGCCAGGAGGAGGGAGAGCCCCACCGGGAGCACCCCCGCCCACAGCGTCGGTGAGACGTACGCGGTGCCGGACGTGCCGTCCACCAACCACGCACGGACCGGTTGCGAGCTGATGTCGCCCTCGACGGTGACGTCGAACGACGAGTTGCCGTCGTCGGAGGTGAAAGTGCCCGAGCAGGAGGTGGACGTTCCCGCGTTGGCGACGGTGTTGTCGTAGGTCCGGCAGCGGGCTTCGGTCACGGTTCCGGGCTCGCCCCACAACGCCGCCCGCGGCTCCGCGGTGAAGTTCGTCAGCACGACGGAGGCCAGTAGCAGCCCGACCAGGCAGGCCAGCGCCAGCCACCACGCGGGTCCGTCCTGCTCCGGTTGCCCATCCCGAAGGTGCGCACCCTCGCTCATCCCCCACCCCCGTGGCTGCCGACGGACCTCCATCGTGACCGCTCCGGAGCACCCGCGGAAGCGTTCTGGACTTGTAGCGCACGTGAAGGCGTCACGCTGTGAACGCCGACTGAACGTGAAGCTTTTCGGCGATGGGACCGTGTACGGCATCTGGTCTGAGGCCCGGTCGCCAGGTGCTCCGCCGGCTCCCCAAGGGGCGGGGAGGCCCTGCGGGGACTGCGGTGCGCTTCCCGGGACGCGGCGGGCTCGCGTTGCGTTCCCGCGTCCCAGGCGTCGGTGTTTTTGCAGGTCGTGGGGGGTGAGATGGTGCGGCGTCGCAGGGTGGGCGGCGGCTGTTGTCCCAGGGACGCGGTTCGTTCGATGGTGTGGCCGTCGCACCGGCTGACTCAGCCGGCCGTTCTGCGGAACGCCTGCTCAAGGGCGTGTGCGGCGTCCTGTCGAGCGAGAAGGAACACGCAGATGAACGTGAAGTCTTTTGCCGGTGGTCGTATGGCCGTGGCGGCGGGTGTCGTCCTGGCGCTGGGCTGGGGGGTCTCGGCCCAGGCGTCCACCACCACGCCGACGACGGACAGGGGCGTCGCCGGCGGGACGGTGACGTGGGGGTCGGGCGGCCGGGGCACCAAGGCCGCCGTCGCCACCTGCTCCCCCGAGGTCCTCGGGGTGTCCGCGTCGAAGGAGCCCGCGGACGGCGAGGACGCCCGCCACCTCCTCCTCACCGTGCAGAACGCCGGTGACAGGAAGTGCAGCCTCTACCGCTACCCGCTCGTGCGGCTCGGGGCCGGCCGCACCACGGCTCCCGTGATCGAGGAGAGCGCACCGGACCCGGACAAGCCCTTGACCCTCGCTCCGGGCGAGGAGGCGTACGCCGCGCTGCTCGTCAACGGTCCCATGGACGAGTACGAGGCGAAGAGCATCACCCTCACCCTCCAGGGGCGCAGGCCCGGCGCGGTGGCGGGCGGGCCGGTCGACGTCCCCATGCCGGTGCCCACGCTGTACGCCAACGACGGGCAGCGCGTCACCTACTGGACCACGGCCCCTGGGTACGCACTGGACTTCATCATGTCGAGGTGACGCACTCCGTCCTTTGCGCGGCCGCGGGCGGCCCGGCGAGCGGGGCCTCGCGACGGCTGCGTCAGCCGGCGCCGTCCGTCTCCTCGCGGGCGGTGGTCATGGGGATCCAGCCACGGGGGGTGCGGTACCAGTAGTGCGGCAGTCCTTTGACGGTGGTGGTGCGGAACGGTCGGCCGTGGTCGTCGATGCGGGTGGTACCGGTCCGGCCCTGGGAGGACCACTCCAGGTCGAGGTACCAGTCGCAGGTACAGGACAGGGTCCGTGCGGAGACCAGGAGGACCTCCGGTTCCCGCAGGGACACCTGGTACGGGAAGCCGGTCGGCGTGGTCGGTCTGCCCGGCTCGTTGCCACGGACGGAACGGGCCAGTGGCCGGCGCGCGTCGAGGTCGACGGAGAAGTGGCGGGGGACGAGGGTGGCGCCGCAGCCTTCGTACATCGAGTAGGCGATCTGCGGGCGGGCGGCGGGGGCCGCGCGGTTGACCACCCGTACGTGCAGCGCCTCCAGGACGACGGCGGCGGAGCCCCGCCCCTGTACCGATATCCGCAGGTCGGTGGTGCGCCCGTGCACCGCCTGCAGGGAGGTGGCCCACGCCTGGGCGTCCGCCGGGGTCGGCGGGGGCGGAACCTGCTGCGGCTGCTTGGCGATGACGTAGTCGTGGTCGCATTCCAGGCGCCAGAGGTGGGAGTTGGCCGTCCAGGTGAGCGGAGCCGTCGGCCGGAGCGTGTTGCTGCCGGCTCCGCTGCCCCGCGGGCTGTCGTCCTTCCCGGGGCGTGCCGAAGGGGCCGGGGCCGCGGGGGCGGACGAGTGGCCGCGGCCGGAGGGCGGTTCGGCAGGGGGAACGGCGCCTGTGGGGGGAACTTCGCCGGTGGGGTCGGCCCGTGGCGGTTTCGGCAGGGCACCGGCGGAGACGGACCGTTCAGCGCCGGCGGAGGGGGGACCGGCCGCCGGTCCGATGAGGCCGCCGAGCGCGACGGCAAGCAGCGCGGCCAAGGCCGCCGACCGGCCGGGCCGCCGTCGGACGCGTCCGGTGCGGGACGGCGCGGCGCCCTGTGACACCTGGCGGGAGGGTAGGGCCGAGCACGGGCCAGGGTCGGCCGGTGCGTGCGGCCCGGGTCGCCGGTCCGCCGGGATGCCGTCGCGTGCGTGCGCGGACGTCTGCGCGGTGCTCGCGGCGCCGGTGGCCGAGCGGGGGCCGGACGCGCGCGGTCGTTGCCGGGCCGCGACCGCCAGGACCCACCGGCGGTGCACCTCCGTACGCTCCTTTGGGGAAGCCCCGCAGAGCGCCGCGAACCGCTCGATGCCCGCATAGTCCAGAGGAACCGACTCACCCGCGCAGTAGCGGTGCAGCGTGGAGGCGTGCACGCCCAGACGGTGGGCCAGCGCCGCGTAGCTGCGGTCCGTGCGTGCCTTCAGGCTCGTCAGGAGTAACGCGAACTCCGCTACGTCGTCGTTTTCTGCGTCCATGCGGCCCGTACTCGCATCCATCCGTCGGTGTGGGCGGTCGTGTCGCGGACCGGGGCGGCGGCTACGGGCGTTCACTCCCCCGTACCTGCACGTCGGCACGGCGGGAATGGTAACTGACCCGGCTGGACCTGGGTGGGAAGCTCGATCGGGGCCAGGACGACGTCTCAGTTGGCCCGGCGGCGCGTATGAATGCGGGTGGCTATGAAGGAGGGCTGTGCCGCATGATCACGTCATGACGAGTCCTGCCGCCTTCCGGGACCGCACCAACTGGTCCGGTGGCTACTACGAGTTGGCGATAGAGGTCGGATCGAGTGACGATGCCCGGCTCCAGGCCGTCCTGAGTGCTCTGTGGTCCGCCGCCGGGGTGCACGGGTGCTTCGGGCACAGAGACCATGAACCCGAGGAGCAGGATCGGGTGCCCTGCACAGTTGGATCGCTGGCCGAGTTCGGCCACATCCACGGTCAGGTCCGCCTGCCGACGGGCCAACTGGTCGTCTGCGGTTGTGTGGCTGTCCGGGGCGGTGATGAAAGCAGTGACTGGCTGGACTTCTACGTCCCCGTCGGCGCATTGGACAACGCCGGCCTGGCCTACTGGGACGGCCGGCCCTTCTTCAGGTCCGACGTGATGGACGACTGGCTTGCTGCTCTCGGCAAGGAGACGTTCACCGGAGCGGCCTTCAGCCTGGGGGTTGTCGGGTTCGAGGTCTCCGGCTGCTCGGACGCTGCAACCCTGGCAGGCCAGATGCCGCGAGAGCGCGGCATCGGATACCTGCTTCCCGTGGATGGCACCCTCCACTACGGGGCTGCCAACACCTGAGCGCCCGCAGCTCCTCCCGGACTTGAGTCTGCCGTGGCAGACGATGGTGAGGCGCTGCTCGCGAAGGCGAGCGCGTCCGAGAACTCCGCGACGGTGGCGGTCGCCTGGAGTCTTTTGGCGGGTGGTCCCCGGTCGCACTCCCCGGTTTCCAGCCCTTGGCCACACCTCGGTTCTACTTGCCGAGCCAGGAGGTGATGACGGTGGCGAGTACGGCTCCCGTCGTCCCGGTGACGACATCGGTGGCTGCGTCGAGAACGCGGGACCACCAGGGGTTCTTGTTGTTGTGCATGTGCGTTTTCCCCTCACGCGGTCCAGCCCTCGTGGTTCGAGGGCCGGGTAGCTTGAGGCGGGCTTGGGGGAACTGTAGCGGCCGCCGCCTGCGCTGGGCGGGCAGATCGGCGATGAACTGCTGACCAGTTACCGAGGACGCCGCACCGGCAAGAGCGCCGCCACGATCACGCCCTCCGCGCCGCCCGCCGCCGGTGCCGTCTCGCGCCGCCTCGGCGGTCGCCGCTCAGGACGTGCCGCGGCTGTGGTGCAGGGCCGTGGGCGCACCGGCGGACTGGCTGCCTTCATCACCGAGGCTGATGGTGTCGGCATCGGTCAGCTGGACCACGTACAGGTGGCCGCTTTCGCACTGCAGCGAGGTGTCCGAGCGGTTGGTCGGGTGACTGGTGGCTGCGACGAACGTGGCGGTCGTGCCGCGCACCGAGCGTAGTTCCAGGGCTTCCGTGCAGCCGACCTCGCGGTCGGTGCCGGCCTCCTTGATGTTGCTGACCTGTTTGCCGGCCAGTTCGCCTGCCTCGGCGGTGTGCAGGGTGAGGGTCACCGTGAACGACTCGGTGCGCGGGTGCTGGTGGCCGTCCGCGTCGGGATCGCCCGGTCCCGTACCGGTCCAGACGCCCGCCCATGCGGCGGAGAGGGCGCGCGCGGAGGCCGAGGGGGTCGGAGAAGGCGTAGAGCCTTCGCCGGCCACCTCCTTGCCGAACGGATTCCACAGCAGGACGCCGGTCACCAGGGCGGCTACCGCGAGAACGGAACCGGCGACGGTCCAGCGGACGCGGCGGTCTGCGCCCCTCTCCCTGTGGGGGGCGCGGGCGTCGTGCGGCCCGACCCTGGCCGGCCCGGGGGTGCCGGTGGTGAAAGGGCCGTACGGCGTGGGGATGTCTGAGGCCGGCCGGCCGTACGCAGCGGCGGTGTCCGGAGCCGACCGGCCTTGTGGGACCGGGGTGTTGGAGGGTGGCGCGTCCAGCGTGGCGGGGGTCGCGTGGTCGAGGGACGGGGGCAGGCACACCGCCCCGGCGGTCGCCGGGGCGGGCGGTCTCGCGGACGTCAGCGCGTTCGTCGGCGCCTGACCCTGGTCGTGTTGCGGTACCGCGCACCGGTGTGCGACCTCCTCCTCGCGGGCCGCGAGGTCGGCGCCGAGTGTGCGCGGGAGCGCGCCTTTCCACGCGTTGGCCACCGGGGCGTGCCCGCCCTTGTGACTGGCCGCCCGCGGGTCGTCCGCGGCCCGCCCCCGGCGCGGCCGGGCGGCCAACTCGGCGCTGTCCGGCCGGTCCTCGGGCCGCTTGGCCAGGCAGTCGCGTATCAGCGGGGCCAGTTCAGCCGGCACACCCTCCAGGCGCGGCGGCTCGTGGACGATGCGGTAGAGCAGGGAGGCGGCCGAGGGCTGCTCGCCGGGATACTCGAAGGGACCGGTGCCGGTCGCAGCGAACACCAGGACCGCGCCGAGGGAGAAGATGTCCCCCGCCTCAGTGACGGCTCCCCCGGAGGCCTGTTCGGGAGCGAGGTAGCCGGGCGAGCCGATGACACCGCCGGTGCTGGTGTAACGGGAGTCGTCGGCGGCCCGGGCGATGCCGAAGTCGATGAGCATGGGCCGGTCGCGGCCGAGCAGGACGTTGGACGGTTTGACGTCCCGGTGGGTCAGCCCGCTGGCGTGTACGGCGGCCAGGGCGTGCAGAGCAGGGGGCGGCAGCGGCCCGTGCCTGGTGACCCAGTCGGAGAGGGCAGGCGCGGCGATGTACTCGGTGGCCAGCCACAACGGGCGGTGGCCGGGTGGGCTGAAGTCCACTACCGAAACGGTCCACGGGGAGCGGACTCGGTCGCTGGTGCGGATCTCCCGGGCAAAGCGCCGCTCGAAGTCCGGGGCGGCGGTGAGGTCGGACCGGACCGTCTTGATCGCCAGGGGACGGCCGGTCGGCGTGCGTGACAGGTAGACCTGGCCCATACCGCCCGCGCCGAGCCGCGCCAGCAGCGGATAGCCGCCGATCATGGCCGGGTCCGTGCTCTCCAACGGCTGCACGCACGCCCCCCTGGTCACCTCAGCCTGCAACGGAAGCAGGATAGAGGGCGGCCCCGACCGGGGTACGTACGCGGCCTGCGTCATCGTCCACGGCACGTGGGCGCTCCCACGCGTCGACGCACGTGACCAGTGCCCGCGGACAAGCCATCGCCGGCGGGCCACGGCGCGAGCTGCGCGGGGCCCTGGTGACCCTGCTGCCGGCACTTTCCGGCGACGAGGAAAGCTTTGGCACTACAGGGATTTTGCCCTCTGTCTGAGGTGTGCTGACCCCGTGCGCCTACGTTTCATCCAGTGCGGCGGCGGCTGTGTCAACAAAGGGCCTGATCAGCCGTATATAGCAGCGCAGGACCTCTTGGAAATCGCGACGGTTCTCACCGCTGGCGTTCTCGGCCGTGGCCGCTAGAGCGGTACTGAGTGTGCCTGACATGATCAGCAGGTTTGACGCTGCGACTTGAACTGCGGAAGGGCCTTCCAGGTCGATCAGGGTCGCTGCCCGGCGCAGTCGCTGATGCCGGTCGCGGTGAGCGGTCAAGGCAGCGTTGTATGCGGTAGTTGAGAGACCGTTGACTCCTCGGAGTCCGTCAGCGACGGCCTGGGCATGCTCAATAAGGTCCAGGTATGCGGCCCGCCGGGTCTGCCGGACACCTTCGCGGCGCTGGGCGGCGGACGCGTCATTGACCTGGATCCGAGCGTGGGCGTTGCCTCTGCTGGTGAGCCAACTCGCCAGTGAGCTGGCCGTGATCGCCGTAACGCTGGTGAGGGCGGCGACGAGCAGCGAGTTGTCAGGCACGTCGAGGAGTCTTTCCAAGAAGACCTGCGCTAGCCATCGAGTCTGTCGCCAATACCCGTTTGTCCAGGTGCGCGCAGACGCCGGCCTTGCGGCCATGGGGTAGTTCAATGGCTACAGCGATCTGTGCCGGCGCTGAGCTGTGCGAACGCTCTTCTCACCTCTACCGCCACGCGGTCCCGGAGAATCCCCTGCGCCGGTGGTGCATGGCTCGGTCCAGGAAAAGTGTGGCGCGGGCGTCGGTTCACCGGCGCACACTGAGCACTTGGGCTGCCCTGGGAAGGTGCGTGGTCAGGCCGCAGAACACACGCTGGTCGTTGCCGATTGCAACCTGGTCGCTGGTCTCGTACTGGCCGCGAGGGACGGTGACGGTGGGGTGCCAGGCGGGAACGACGGGCGTCGCTCATACAGCACCGGGACGGGAGTGGACCAGTCGCCGTAACGAACCTCGTCCGCGACCGACCGAATTCGCTCAGTCAGCACAGCCGTGCCACAGGGAACGTCCGTGCGGGCAGCCATGCAACGGTGCAATTACAATGAATCCCGGACGATTGATTCATTAAGCGGCAAAAGCGGCAGATGGAGATATCGGTGAACCACGCGTCCGAATCACGTCTGCCCGCCCTGGGGACGCACCTTACAGACGCTCCCGCCCCGAGCCGCGCCGAGACCCGGGAGCAGCTCTCCAAGGCAACGTACGACCTTCTCGTCATCGGCGGCGGCATCCTGGGCATCTCCACCGCATGGCACGCCGCGCAGTCCGGGCTGCGGGTTTATCCGTGTTCCTGAGGCAACCTGCCGATCGGAAACCTCACGCGCACGGCACGATCGCTTCTTGTCGCACGCTCGGATACGTCGGCTTGCGCCTCACACGGGAGCGCTGCATGAAGCGATCCATTCCAACTAAAGCCGCGCCGCCCGCATTATCGGTTGTGCTGCCGACGGCGGAGGACGTCAGCCGCCCTCACTCCTGCGCCCGCGCCGGGCAGCGGAATAGGATGAAGTGAAATCGATCTTCAGATCGCAGTCCAGTGCTGACGCGATTCGGTTCAGGAGCGCCAGGGTGGGCAAGTCGCGGCTGGACTCGATGCGGGAGATGGCGGCTTGTCCGGTTCCTGCACGTTCCGCGAGCTGCGTCTGGGACAGGCCGCGCCGTATACGCCACGCCTTGACCAGGCTCCCAGTATCGATCATTGCCCTTCCCCGTTGTAACGCGGCAGACCTACGGTGTCGATCTTCCAGTTCCCGATGGTGATCGTCTCGCCGAAGGTGTAGTGCTGCCGGTTGTCGTAGGCGGGGGTTCCGGTACGGCGGACCGGGGCCCAATGGTGCACAGCGCTGCCGTCTCGGGGATCGACGATCAGATAGTGCGGAACCCCCATGGCGGGATAATCACGCAGCTTGCCTTCGTAGTCGTTGGTCGGGTTCGGCTTCGAGACGATCTCGATGACGAGATGGGAGCGGCGAGGGTCAATGGCGTCACCAGCGGCGGTAGCTTCTTCCTCATCGATCACCACAAGGTCCGGTACCCGCAGCACGCCTAGCGCGGCATCCTCCATATCGGTTTCGATCATGAGGAGCATGTCACCGCCCAACTGGGGTTCCAACTGGGTGCGGAGTCGATGAGCAACAAACTGGTGCTGCTTCTTCGGACTCATCATCATCATCAGCTGGCCGTGACTGATTTCCGGCCAAGCAAGCGGCTCAGGCTTGTCGAAGGCATCACGAAACTCACGCAAGTATCGGTAGATGCTCTGCTCGGTCATGCCCTCACGTTACATGCCGAAATCGTCATACGCGTGGTGCGCCGACGCTCAATACACGCTCCTCTGCCCTATCTGGCCCTCGCCCTGAACCACTTCGAATGCGCCAATCCAGGTCGTGTTCTGTGGCGCGGTGTATGCCGTCTGCCCCCGTCATGTTCTTCGCGGTCCTGCAAGAGGGCCGCCGGCCTCCGGGCCCGGCAGTCACCGACTCACCCAGACCATCGTCGCCGTCCTGTCACACGCTCGGACAGGCGCCCGACAAGCCGCACCGTCTTTCCGGCTTCGGGGACGCCCGTATCGCTGATGTCGATCACCGTGCCCCCACATGCGGGCGCAGTCCGGCGAAAGCGCAGGCGTAGGCGACGGCGTCGTGCAGGTAGAGGTAGGCGGCCAGCACCTCCCCGGGGCTGTCGTTCTCGTCCGGTCCTCCGCCGGGGTGCAGGTCTGACCCCTCGATCGTTCCGTGGCGGGCGATGCTGCCTGGTTGCCGCTCTTGGGATTGGCGTAGAGGCCGTAGCAGAGAGTGCCGGCGGACAGCCGGGCCAGCACGCCCGGCATGCTCGGCGCGTATCCCCAGGGCTGGGTGAGGACGCAGCCGCCCGGCACGGACGTCACACCGATGATCTGCAGGCTCTCGTCCATGCCGTAGGCGGCGTAGGGATCCTCCAGCAACTCGTGCAGCTCATCGAGGAGTTCGGGGGCCACCACCGGCGTCGCCTCAAGACGACGCACCGCTTCGGCCGTGTCGATACCGGCTACGCAGGCCAGACCCGTGCCGTCGTAGTCGAACTCGCCCCAGTGCTGTGGTAAGGCGCTAGGCCTCCTGGGCCGTCGCACGCTCGGTGTCGGTCAGGGACACCCCATCCAGTACTGGGCACAGATCGGGCGTCGGTCCGGCCAGGCTCAGCCGCCCCGGTGACCAGCCGCCGAGCGACGGCCGCCACGGATCGGCCCCGGCCGCAGCGAGGACTCGTGCGTTGTCCGGTTTTCTGGACACGACGGCTTCCCACAGCGCCGTCACCCCGTCCTGCAGCGCGTCCACATCCGCAACCCGGTCGGCCAACTCCGCGACGACATCCGCGGATCCGAACACCGCTGCCCGATGCAGCGGCCGGCCCCCGCTCCATCTTTCCGGATCGGCTCCCGCACCAAGACGACGAATCTCCTCGACATCCGTCCAGTCCCAGCCCATGCCCGCCCACCCGTCGTTCACTGCTGCCACCTATCCCCCTCCGACACCTCGCCACTTCACACCCACGGGCCGTCCTGGCTCAAGCTGGTGGGACGCTGGTTCGCCGAACTGACCGGCAAGCAGATACGGCGAGCGTCCACCGATCGTGCAAGCCCTGGAGACAGACATCCGCAACTGGCTCGCCGCAGGGGACACCGACCCCAGGCCCTACGTCTGGACGAAAACCGCAGACGACATCCAAGACCGCCTCGCCAGCTGTCTGAAGAGCATTCATGACTCAGAAGACCAGGACGGTGGTAGGCGCTCACCAGCAGAGTGTCGGCAGTGCGCGGCCCGGTGGTGGCGGGCAGCACATCGACCGTGATGTTGGTGAATCCGGCCTCCTCGAGCAGTTTGGTCCACACATGTGCCTGGAGGACCCAGCGGCGCATCATGGCCGCGTCGCCGTACGGGCCCCGGCAAGGCATGGGGCATGGTGGAGGTTCCGCTGGCCCTTAGGTCGCCGAACGGTCCTGTTGCTGTCCGGGGTGTTCGTGGACGTTTGTGCGCTGCGCGGGGGCCGGGGGCTCTCGACACGGTGGCCGAGGGCCCCCGGCAGGTGTGGCCGCAGGCGCGGGCAGCTCGCAGTGGATGCCCCGGGCCGCGCCTTCGGCGCGGGCTCTGGCGCCGGGCCGGCCGGTCAGTTCAGGAGGGCGGTGCGGATGGCTCGTTCGACGTGGGCGGCGGTGTTCTCGTGTCCCGCGGCGTTGGGGTGGACCAGGGTGACACGCTTGCCGATGAGACCGCAGTTCAGCAGCGTGCCGGCGAGCTTGGTGGGCCAGTAGTCCGCGGCGTCGCCGCAGATGCCCTCGACCCACTTGGTGTCCGCGCTCTGGCAGGCGTCGTGGCCCACGCTGGAGGAGTAGACGTCGACGTAGGAGTCGCCGAAGAACGAGGTGACCCGCTGGATCGTGTTGTTCAGCTGCTTGAGGACGTGGTCACGGAGCCAGTCGACGTCGGCGTGCTTGATCGAGCCCAGTTCGGTGAGGGCAGGACGGTTGCAGTCACTGCCTTCCTCCGGCAGGACGGCCGGGTAACCGACCGTGATCACCTTGGCGTTGGGCGCGGCCTCGTGCACCTTGGCCAGCATCTCGACGTACTCGTCCTGGACCCGGGCGAGCTTGTCCTGGATGCTCTCCTCCCCCTCGGGAGGACTGGTGTAGTACTCGCGGCAGGACTTGCCTGGTGTCGCGCCCAGTTCGAGGCACTTGAGGAGCATGCCGCCGAAGGGCAGGCTGTTGCCGCCGACGCCGATGGTGAGGACGTCGGTCTGGTCGTTGAGCTTCGCCCGCTGGATCTGCGGGTCCACCGCAGGCCAGCCTGCGGCGGGGGGCTGGACTGGGCTGATCGGCGTCTGCTTGGCGTCGGCGATGTCGGCGATGGTGGCGTTGCCGCAGCTGACGTTGGTCAGGTGGACGTACTTGCCCGGCGGGAACTCGTCGAGTTCCCGCTCGACAACGCCGGGGTAGGCGTCGCTGGTGCGGTCGCAGCCGTCCCGCGACTCATCGCCCAGGGCGGGCTGCGGATCGCCGACGAAGACGCCGGCGGTGTAGGAGTCGCCGAGCGCGGCCCACTCGTACTGATCGGCCGCACCGGCGGGGAGCGAGGGCACGAGCGCGGACACCGCCAACGCGAGCCCGACGGCCAGGGCTTTGGTGCGCAGGCGGGAGACGGGGTGTCGCATGAATCCTCCAGGGCTAGCTACCAGCGGGAGTTGTCGAGGTGAAGGCCGCCAGTCGGCGTGTGCGTGTCGGACGCACCCCTAGCCTCATCTCGCTCTGAGTAGTCGTTTGACTACGCTCCGAAAGTAGGGGAGGGTGCAGGGCCTCCTGCCTCGTGTGCCGGGTAAACCACCCGCCCGTATTGCGCTGAGGCCCGGCTTGCCTCGGTGAGTGCGCGGGGCGGCCACCCCGACCGCGGGAAGGGAGGCCACGGACGGCTGACGGCGACGGGCCGGCGTGCGAGTGCCGGCGCGGTCCGCCCGCGAGGGGGAGGCCGGTCTCGTGGGAGGGATCGTGTCATGGTGCCCCTGGGGGTGCGAGTCGCCGCTTTACCGCCCCTGGGAGCCGAATCCTCCTCGAACGCCGGAGTGGGTGTCACATTCCCGGGGCCGGTGGTGTCTTCATGTCCGGCAGGCCGACAGGCCGACGGACATGGAGAAGAAGGAGCACACCGTGACACTGCGCATCCCGAAGGCCGAACTCCCCGCCGAGCTCACCGAGAACATGATCAAACAGTTCGGTGCCCTGCCCGAGCCCTTCGAAGTGACGGCGCACAACCCCAAGGTCGCCCAGGACTCCACGGAGCTCGGGCGCCAGGTGAGCGAGTGGGACATGGCCGACGAGGGGCTCAAGACGTTCGCTCACATGGCCGTTGCCGCGCAGGTCGGCTGCAGTTGGTGCCTCGACATCAACTACTTCCAGGCGCTGCACAAGGACCTGGACCTGGCCAAGGCGAGCCAGGTGCCGCGCTGGCGGGAGTCGGAGGTGTTCACGCCGCTGGAGCGGGACGTGCTGGAGTACGCCGAGGCCATGACGGACACGCCGCCGACTGTGACCGACGAGCTGTACGCGGGTCTGCTCGGCCGGCTGGGCCCGGCTGCGATGGTCGAGCTCACCGCGTCGATCGCCTTCGCCAACCTGTCGACCAGGAACAACACGGCCCACGGAATCACCTCGCAGGGCTTCTCCGACGCGTGCGGGGTCCCGCTGACCGCGCGTTCGGGGAACTCCGGCACGGCGTCGCCGTCGGCGAAATGACCGAGGACCCCTTCGTCACCCACCGCAGCCTGCTCTTCACCGTCGCCTACGAGATGCTCGGCTCGGCGGCCGACGCGGAGGACGTACTGCAGGAGTCCTGGCTGCGGTGGGCCGACGTCGACCGGTCGCAGGTGCGTGAACCGCGGGCGTACCTCGTGCGGACCGTCACACGGCAGGCGCTCAACCGGCTGCGTACGTTGTCGCGCAGCCGCGAGGAGTACGTGGGCGAGTGGCTTCCGGAACCCCTGCTGACCAGCCCTGATGTCGCGGAGGACGTCGAACTCGCGGAGAGCGTCTCGATCGCGATGCTGACTGTCCTGGAAACGCTGGCGCCTACCGAGCGGGTGGTGTTCGTCCTGCGGGAGGTCTTCGAGATGCCGTACGGCGAGATCGGCGAGGCCATCGGGAAGTCCTCGGCAGCGGTACGGCAGGTCGCGCGGCGGGCACGCGAGCACGTGGCCGCCCGCCGGCCGCGCATGCCGGTGAGCCGGGCCGAGCAACGGACCGTCGTCGATCGCTTCCTTCTCGCCCTGCGCACTGGGCAGTTGCAGGACCTGCTGGAGGTCATGGCGCCGGACGTCGTCCTGATCGCCGATGGTGGAGGGGTTGTTGCCGCCGTGCTGGCGCCGGTCCACGGGGCGGAGGCGGTGGCGAGGCTGCTCACGCGCGCGGACCAGGCCGCGGTCTCGTTCGAGATGACGCCCGTGTGGCTCAACGGCGCTCCCGCGGGCCGGATCGAGAGGGACGGCGAGCCGACCGTGGTGAGCGTCGTGGTGGAGAACGGGCACGTCACCCGGATCTACATCGTGCGGAATCCGCAGAAGCTGACACGGCTCGACGAGCCGGCCGAACTCGCCAGGTGACCGCTCAGCCCCGCACAAGGGGGGCGTCCGCCGTCGCACGGGGCAGGGTGTCGGTGCGCTGGGGTGCGGCCGCGCGGTTGGGGGGCGCACCCCAGCCTCAGGGAGCTGCGGTCGGTGCTGCGGGGAGGGATCACGGCCCGTCATACTTGCGGCAGTAGGTCGTCCCCCGGGCCCTGACCAGGCTCGTGCGGGGGCGTGCACCGGAGACCCGGGGCGGGCTGTGCGACAGGCCCCCGCGGGGTGTGTGTTGAACGGGCAATGCGTGACGTGGGCCGGGACCGGGCCGAGCGGGGGGAACACGACATGGGCGGGGAAGCCGGGGAACCGGTCGCCGAGGGGTTCGGGCCGTTGCTGGTGGCGCTGCGTACCCGGGCCGGGATGAGCCAGGAGCGGCTGTCCCACGCGGCGGGGGTGAGCGTGCGTGCACTGGGGGATCTGGAGCGTGGCCGTTCCCGGGGGCCGCAGCGGCGCACGGTGGAGGCGCTGGTTGCCGCGCTGGGGCTCGACGCTGCGGGTGCTCGCGAGCTGGAGCGGGCCGCGAGCCTGGGCCGCCCCCGCACCCGCACCCGCTCTCACGTTGGGCCGGCCACTGCCGTGGCCGGCGGGCGGAGCGCCGCCGCGGATGGCCACGGTTGTGGGCCCGGTGCGCAGTCGTGCCCGGTGCCGGTCGTGCCGCACGCCCTCGCGCTGCCCCGTGACCTGAGCGACTTCACTGCCCGTGGTCCGGCCCTGGCCCGGCTACTGGAGCTGGCGGACGAGCTCGACCCGGCCCATCCGCCGGTCGCGGTGATCTGCGGACAACCGGGCCTGGGCAAGACCGCGTTCGCCGTCCACGCCGCCCACCAGATGGCGTCCCGCTTCCCCGACGGGCAGTTCGCCGTGGACTTGCGCGGCATGGACCCGAGCCCGGCTTCCGCGCGTGACGCCCTCGCCCGGCTGCTGCGGGCACTGGGGGTGGCCGACGACGCCGTGCCGGCCGGTACGGACGAGCGCAGCGGTCTGCTGCGGTCCGTGCTGCACGAGCGCAGGGTGCTGCTGTTGCTGGACAACGCCGCCGACGAGGAGCAGGTACGTCCGCTGCTGCCCGCCCACGGCCCCTCGCTCACTCTGGTCACCAGCCGTCACAGCCTGGCGGGTCTGGAAGCGGTCCACCGCACCGAACTGGGCTTGCTGCGCCGCGAGGAAGCGGTCGACTTGGTGACCCGTATCGTCGGTCCCGAGCGGGTGCGGCGGGAGAGCCAGGCAGCCCGTGATCTCGTGGAGCTGTGCGGACATCTGCCGTTGGCCGTCCGTATCGCCGGGCAGCGGCTGGCTGCCCGGCCCGGCGAGAGCATCGCCAAGCTCGTCGGCCAACTGTCCGCGCTGGAGGGCCGTCTGGACACCCTGCGAGCCGGATCCCTCCAGGTGCGGGCAGCGTTCGCCGTGTCCTACCGGCAGTTGAGCCCGCCTGCCCGTCTCGTCTTTCGCCGTGCCTCGCTCGCCGCCCGGCCCGACTTCGGTCCCGAGACCGTGGCCCTGCTGGCGGACGTGTCCCCGCGTCAGGCCGCCCGGTGTGTGCAGGACCTGTCCGACGCCGGGCTGCTCCAGCCGCACCCCGGCGCCGAACGCTACCGCTTCCACGATCTGCTCGCCCTGTTCGCGGGTGAGCAGCTCGCCGAGGAGGACGATCCAGCCCGGATCACAGCCGCCCTGGACCGGGCCGACCGGTGGACCCTGCGCAGGGCGAGCGCAGCCGCTCTGCTCTTCGACGTAGCGGACCGTCCCGGCGCCCCCTGTACGGATCCGGATCCGGCCACCGCGCCCACCGGCCGGGAGGCGGCCCACGCCTGGCTCGAAGCGGAGCGGGCCCAATGGCTCGCGGCTCTTGGCCGGGCTCAGGCGGCCGGCCGCCACCGGGAGGTCGTCGATGTGGCCGAGGCCATGCACTGGTTCTCCGACCGCACCTTGCACTGGGAGTTGTGGGCCGAGGTGTTCCAGCGGGGGGTGGACTCCGCGCGGGCTCTGGGCAGCAGGCGGGACGAGGCCATCCAGCTGAACTACCTTGCCTGGTCCTACAACAAGTGTCTGCACGACCACGCCTCAGCCCTGGCCACGGCCGAGGCGGCACTGGCTGTGGCGCGCGAGATCGGCGACCGGCTGCAGACCGGCTGGGCGCTCAACTACGCGGCCGAAGCGCTCCACCGGTTCGACCGCTTCGAGGAGTCCATCGCTCGGCTCCGCGAAGCTGCCGAGCAGCTGCGCGATCGCAGCGACACCCTCAGCCGCCTGGCGGAGCTGACCACCCTCAACACGCTGGGCCGCCAGTTGCGCCAGGTCGGCCGCGTCGACGAGGCTCTGCTGACGCACCGGCGCAGCGAGGTTCTCTGCGGGGCCGGTGCGCTGGGCGAGTTCCCGGATCTCATCGGGCTGTATCTCGCCTCGTGCAGGCAGCACATCGGCAACGACCTGGCGGCATTGGGCCATTGGGAGGAGGCCGAGGCCCCGCTGCGTTTCGCGGTGGCCCGGTTCGAGGCGGCGCGGATGCCGGCGTGGTGTGAACCGGCGCGTCTGGACCTGGGCCGTGTGGTGCGCCGGCTGGGTCGTCACCGCGAGGCGCGGGAGGTCCTGACGGTCGCGCGTGAGGCCCTTGCCCGGTTGAACCACCCCCGCCACGGCGAGGCCGCCGCCGAACTGCGCGGCCTCGACGGGCCGGGGCATCGAGTGACTTTCCGGTGAAGGCGCCTAGGGCCTGTCGTTTGGATCAGGCCGGTGTCGCGGGGTCTGGCACGCACATCTGCGGCGTTGTCGTCGGTCGCCGAAGCTCCGCTTCGACTCCCTCCTCCGCCTTGCAGCTGCACGCACCAGACCCCGCTCGGGTCGGCCGGGACGAACCGTCTGTCACGGCCGACCTGATCCAAACGACAGGCCCTAGTGACGGATGCGTCCGGGCCGGTACGACGAGGGGAGAGTGAACACGAACTCGCGCGGGTCCTCGTGGGCGCTCTCCATCTTCGCCGGCACGCTGTGGTAGCCGAGCGCGTAGAGGTTACGGTCGGGCGCCCAGGTGTTGTAGCAGTAGATCGCCTTGCGCTTGATCGCCATGTGGGCCGGGGGGATATTCAGCACGTAGGCGGCGCCGTCGGCCCGCTGGCTCCTGGGCTTGTCGTAGGCGTAGACGTAGTTGAAGCGCACGTCCTTCAGTACACCGTCCTGTATGAGGAAGTACGCGGCGTCCGCGAGCGCCTTGTGGGTGTCGGTCTCCTCCAGCCAGCCGGCGGTGAACTTGTGCGAGGCCCCGGGATACTGTTCCGCGAGCGCCTTGACCTTCGCCTTGACCGATTTCACGAACCGGTTGTAGGCGTCCACGGAGCTGTACGGGGAGTCCGGCAGCTTGAAGTTGATGACCTTGTCGACACCGAGTGCCTTGGCCGAGGCCATGAACTCAGCGGTGCGGGCGGGCACGATCATGCTGGTTCCGTCCGTCGGCCACGACAGGCCGTGGTGGCCGCCGGCGGCACACGGGTGACGCGATTCCTCGGTGGTCAACGGGCACGGGTCCTGGTTCATCCTCGTCGCCAGCTGGTCGTTCTCGCCCCGGGACACCAGCACCAGGTAGACGGGCCGGCCGGCGGCCTTGTGCTCCAGGATGGAACCCGCCAGGCCCAGAGCCTCGTCGTCCTGGTGCGGGGAGTAGAAGATGGCCGGAGCGGCCGCCGCCGAGGCTCGCGCCGGCGACCACAGTGTGCTGCCCGCCACCGCCGCGCCCGTCAGCGCACCGGCCGCCAGCACCTGGCGCCTGCTCAGCTGCTCCCCGTCGCCCATCGCCATGTCCGTCCTCTTCTCTGCATATGGTCCGGTGTCCGGCCCGCCGGCAGGGCGCTCTGACGGCACCGTGCCCGGCAGGGCCCTCGCAACCAGTCGACCATCGGCGTGCCCGACGTCCCAGGCAGTTCCCGCGGCAGAAGTACGGGCCGCCCTACTTCTGCCGGTCACCCAGGCACGCGGCTGCCGGGTTGGATTGGGTCAGGCCCGATGGCGCGGATTGATGAGGCGGCGCCGTGAGCTGCCGCGGAGGGCACCCGGGCAAAGGCGGGCGGAGTGAACAGCTGTCCAGGGTGGTCGTCTCCGGCAGTTGTCCGGCGCAGGCCCCGGCTTCGGGGGGCCGGGGTGGGGGTGGGTACCGCGCTAAAGGCGCAGTCGCCGTGCGCCCCGTGTCGATGCCGAGCTGCGCTCGCACGCCGTCGTTCTCCTGACGTTACGTGTCTCACGAGACAGCCCGGCTGCCGGTGCTGGGGCTCTCGCGCTGGGCGGTCAGGACGGCTGAACGTGGTCGAAGAGAGCGAGGGCCTGGGCGGGGTCGGGACTCACGAGGCGTTCCAGACCGGCCGTCGTGATGGTTGCCCACCTGCCGGCCCGGGCCCACATCCGTTCCTCGAAGGCGCCGATGGCCTCGTCCAGATCTTCGGGGCCGGTGGCGATGGACTCGGCGAGTTCGGCGCCGTCCAGCATCGCGAGGTTCGCGCCCGCCCCGAGTGGGGGCATCAGGTGGGCGGCGTCGCCCAGGAGCGTCAGTCCGGGGACGTGGTCCCAGGTGTGGGACACGGGCAGGACGTAGAGGGGGCGGTGGACGAAGGCGGTGCCGTGGCGGAGCAGGTCGAGGACGGGTGTGGCCCAGCCGTCGAAGAGGGCCAGCAGGCGCGAGCGCACGGCCTCGGTGTCGGCGAGGTCGAGGTCCGGGTCCGTGTGCCAGTCCAGCGGTGCACGGAGCTGGGCGTACACCTTGACGTGGCCGCCGCTGTTGCGCTGGGCGACGAGACCCCGGTTGGCGCCGTACACCGCCACGGAACCGTCGCCGATCAGCCGGGCGAGGTCGGGGTGGCGGGCGTCGACGTCGTCCAGGGATGTCTCGAGATACGTGACGCCGGTGTAGTGCGGTGTCACGGGTGAGAGTGCCGGGCGGACCCGGGACCAGGCGCCGTCCGCGCCGACCACGAGGTCGAACGTCTCCTGTCGCCCGTCCATGAACTGGACCAGTACGCCGTCCCGGGCCCCGGGCACCACCTGTTTCACGCCCCTCCCCCACTGGACGTCCAGGGGGCCGAGCAGCAGGTCACGGAGTTGCCCGCGGTCGAGCTCGGGATTGGCCCGGTCACCGGGACGCGGTCGCCAGTCGCGCAGGACGGTCCCGTCCGTGTCCAGGATGCGCATGGCCTGCCCCTCGGGACGAGACAGTTCCTGGAACTGCGGCAGCAGCCCCGCCTTGTCCAGAGCGAGTTGCCCCAGCCCTTCGTGCAGGTCGAGCGTGCCGCCCGGCGGGCGGGCGTCGGGGGACGGGTCGCGTTCGAGGACGGTGACCGGGTGGCCATGGCGGTGCAGGACACGGGCGAAGGCAAGGCCCGCGGGGCCGCTCCCGACCACGGCGATTCGATGTCTCATGCCGATACACTGTATTGCTCGATTACGGTGCATCGCAACGGTACGGTGGGACCCATGACTGTCTGGGACCGTCCGGAGCCGCCGCCCCGCCCCGTGCCACTCGACCGGGAGCGGATCGTCGCCGCCGCCATCGCGCTGGCCGACGAGGGCGGCCTCGACGCGGTGTCGGTGCGCAAGGTCGCCGCCCGCCTGAACGCCGGCCCGATGCGGCTGTACGGATACATCTCCACGAAGGAAGAGCTGTTCGACCTCATGGTGGACGAGGTCTACGGCGAGATCCTGCCCGAAGAGCGGCCCGATGACTGGCGGGAGGCACTGCGCGTCCTCGCCCACCGCACCAGGCAGGCCGCCCTGCGCCATGAATGGCTGGCCGACCTGCTCGGCGGCCGCCCGGCCCTGGGTCCACACGGCCTCGCCGTGGGCGAGGCCACGCTGTCCGCCCTGGACGGCCTCGCCGACATCGACACCGTCATGCGCGCCGTGGAGACCGTCGGCGCCTACTACACCGGCGCGATCAGGCGCGAGATCGCGAACCTGCGGGCCGAGCGCACCACGGGCCTGTCCAAGCACGAATGGCAGCGCGCCTTGGGCCCGCATCTGACGAAAATGCTGGCCACGGGCCGCTTCCCAGCGCTGGCCAAGGCCGTGTACGACGGCACGGACGTGGACGCCGAGGCATCCTTCGCGACCGGTCTGGACTGGGTCCTGGACGCAGTGGCCGTCAAACTCACCACCCCGCCGACGTGACGCTTTGCTCTTGCCCGAGCACCAGTCGCGGGCACGGCACGGTGCCGGTGGTTGTTCTCGCCCGCGCGACCCGATACGTAAAGACCGCCGCCTCAAACGAGGCGGCGGTCGGTCTCGCGTCGTTCCCGCCCCGGGCAAAATCGGTTTGCATACGGATCTTGGCCACCCGGAGGGACGTCGGCTGCTCAGTGGGGCAAGAGGCAGCCCCGGGAGTCACTGCACTACGACGTGGTCCTCGGCCGAAGTCGACGGCCCCGTGGTGGTGTTGCCGTAGTACGCCCAGCGCCACGTGCCCGTCTTGGACGCCTTCACGGTCGTCTTGAGATCACCTGATCCGTTCGCGTACACCTTCTTCACCGTGGTGTAGGAGGTGGCTCCGGACGCCTTGAACTGCAGGCTCACCAGGCGGCCTTCGTAGGAAACGTACTTTCTCGTCTCCCAGTTGGCCCGCGTGATCTTTCCGGTCACGGTGATCGTGCTGCCCTGGGTCACCGGCTCGGGTGAGGCGTTCACGGTCAGACGGGAGTTGCGCTTGACGTAGACCGCGAGGTCCTCATCGTCGGTGTCACCGCCGCCGCCCTGGTAGTACACCTCGGCCGCGACCTTCCAGGCGCCGGCCTCACTGTTGTGCATCTCCCACACGCTCGGGTCGAAGAACATCGTCTCGTTGAAGTCGCAGACGCCTGAGCTCACCCTGATGCAGTCGCTCGTCTCGACGGCGTGCCACAGCCGATCGCCCGTGCTGCCGCGGTACAGGAACACCGCCGGCCACTTCCACTGGTGGGTGGTCGCCATCCTGAAGGAGGTCGGCGCCGCGACCTCCTTCGACACCCCGATCACGATCGGCTTGCCGTGGTTTACCTGGACGCGGGTGAACGAGGCCCCGCCCTCGGCCGCGCCGGCCGGAGCCGCGGCCACGCCGGTGAACACCACGGCCGCGCCGGCGGCCATCACAGCTCTCCAGAGCTTCTTCCCCACTTGATCCCCGATCTCTGTGCCTGTGGACGCCGGAGACTCGTCCTCCGGCGCGTTCTTCAGACAGCCGGGATCCACACTGAGTTGCACACTCGCGGATCACGATCGGGCATCAGGGAACTGCGCGTGGCACGAGGCGATCCGCCAGATGTCTGACGGCGTTGACCCAGTCCGAAGTTGCTCGCCCTGGCGCTTGGTGGGCATGGTCGCGGAAGGACCAGAAACAGCCGTACCCAGGTCGGTGCGACCGTGAATCTCCGCGGCCCCGTCCGCATCGAGGTCCGGATCGGCGACCCGCCCGCCGCCGACAGCCGCGCCCGCTCTGGGTAGGGCAGGAGAGGTCACTGCTTCGGGCCGGGCGTGACCGCTTGGGGGAAGGTGAACACCTGGTACAGCCACGGGCCACGTCCGCGGCGGCGGCGCCCTGTGATCGCAGCGGGGAACTGGGACTGTCAGACCCAGGTGGCAGCATCGTCGAAGTGAACGCCCTGAGGCGTTCTCAACTCGCCTCCGTAGCATACGAAGAGGAGCATTCTCCTTGCGCCTGCATCACGTAGCGCCCGGCATCGCCGCGGGCGTCCTCGCCCCGGCCCTCCTGCTCGCCACCCCGTCCTTCGCCGCCCCGGCGGCACCGACCGCGGTGACGGTGGCCGTCGTGTCCTCGTCCGCGGACGAGCCGGACGCCGACGACCTGAGGGTGGCCATAGCCCGGATCCTCGCCGACCCCGACAGCGGCCGGCGTGTGACACGAGAAGCCAACGCCCTCCTGGACGCCGACGACCCCGAGGCGATGCGCGCCTGGCTGGAGACCGGCTACCGGATCGCCCAGGCCGAGGACGACCGCGTCGCCATCACGCGCCTGCTCGCCGACCCCGACAGCGGCCGGCGCGTCATCGCCGAGGTCAACGCCCTCTTGGACGCCGACGACTCCGACGCGATCCGCGCCTGGCTGGAGACCGGCTACCGGATCGCCCAGGCCGAGGACGACCGCGTCGCCATCGCCCGCATCCTCGCCGACCCGTCCATCAGCCCGGCCCTGCGCGCGGCAGCCAACGCCGCCCTCGACGACGACACACCCGAAGCACTGCGCCACTTCCTGGAAGTCGGCAGGTACCAGGTCGCCTGACCGGCACGGCGCCGCACCACAGCATGTCGCCCGGGTGGCGCCCCCTGCCGCACGCCCGGTCACCGCAGCGCCGAGGTTCCCGGGGGCCGCCTGTACCTCTGTGTGCCGGCGGCCCCGCCCCGGGCAGGTCCTGTGCCGGCTCGGCGCCCTCCGCCGGGCTCTGTGGTCTCACCGCCCGGTACGGCATGGGCCACTGACACCTCCGACAGCAGAAAGCACGTTCTTCGATGACCGCACGCCCCCTACGCGCCGAGCGCAGCAGTCCGCAGTCCGCTTCCGTCGTGACCGACCTACCGTTCACGCTTCAGCTCGTCAAAGCGGTGTTCAGGGACGTGACCTCGCTGCACGTCTCCCGGCCGGCCGCGTGGGCCGCCGCGTCGGTGACGCGGACCGTGCTGACGGAGATCATCGACGGCGCGCGAAGCGCGGCGGCCGAGGAGGCCAGGAAGAGGCTGATGCCCAAGGATCTCGTCTCGGCGATCGACCGGAACGTCGAGGTGGAGGTGGGATCGGCGTGGTACCTGCACAGCCCGACCTTCCACGGCCTGGTGGGCGAGGTGCGCAACGCCGATGGTGCGCTTGTGTCTCGTCGTGAGCGCCGCGGGGCGCGTACACCGAGTGGCGTGGCCGGCGCCCACCGGTTCGAGGGCGGGGTAAGAAGGCTGCTGGGGAGCCGGGGGGTGAGGGCGGTCCCGGCGATGGTCCGCGACCTGGACGGAATCGCGAGCGTGTTCCTGACGGCCCTGGCGCAGGACGCAGCCAGCGTCGTCCGCGAGGGCGGGGTCAAGCGGTTCGGGACGGTCGGTCTGGTGGTGCCGGGCGAGCCGGCCCCGGCCCCGCTGCTCAAGGACCCCCTCCTCGCCCTGTCCAGCCGCCGCGGGGACGGGCGAACTGTCGGCGGAAACGACGTCCTGGCCGCCGTCACGATGCAACTGTTCGGCGATCTCAGACAACGCGCCGTCACCGAGGCAGCCGAGATCACGCGGAACACGTCGGCCGACTGAAGTACGGATCCGCTACGAGATACGCGCCGGCATCCACCTCAGCCTGCTCCAACTCCGCGTTTCACGTGGCGGACCAGCCACATCAGCAGGGCGTCCAGGTCGGCGGCGGCCGAGAGGACCCGGTCGGCCGCCTCGGGGGTGTGCAGCCACTTCTCGCAGCCGAGGGGCCGGGCGGCGATCAGCGAACGGTGGCGCAGCAGGTCGGCACGGGGGTGGTTCGCCGGGTAGCCGCGTGGGGGGCGTTTCATCACGTCCCCGGAGATGTCGTAGCCCTTCTTCCGCAAGTCCTCGACGATGAAGGGCAGTTCGCGGCCGCTCCCCTCTGCAGCCACCGCTTTGCGGAACGCGTCTACCTGGCCGGGGTCGGGATACCACCAGGCGCCCTGGATCCGCAGGCCGTCCAGGGAGAACCGGAGACCGATCTCGATCTTGCGGCCGAGCCGGATCACCGCGCTCTGGTTCTGCCACCACCAGGAGTCGGTGCGGTAGTGCCAGACGGAGAAGTCCTCGTATCGGGGGTCGGCGTCCGCGACCTCGTTGAGCAGGGCGATCATCGGCTGCCGGACCAGGCGTTCGCGGTCCGCGCGATGACGCTCGCGAATCGCGTGGGCCGGTTCGCCCTGGAGCTGCCACAACACGTCCATGGCCTGCTCCGGCCAGCCGGTGAACTGTCCGCGCATGCGGGAAGGTTAGCTCAGCACCTTCTGCACGCGGAGAGTGCGACGGGCAGGCAGGCGTGATGCCACGGACGGTGAGGGGTGCTGGTCGGGGCTGGCCGACGGGTCGGGGGCCGGTGGTCACCAGCGCCGGCGCTGTTCCTTCCGCCAACCATCCCTGACGTCATCCAGCCGTACGCCGCACCCTCTCGGCGCACACATGCCTACGGCGTCCTTCAGCCGCCCCCTTCAGGGATCCCGGCGGTCGTCTGCGCCGTCAGGCGTCGGCGAGGAGGGGGTCGTACGGGGTGCTCGTGCGCCGGCCCGACATGAAGGAGAGGAAGTCGCCCACGAAAGCGCTCCGGCCGTAGGCGCCGTCGGTGGTGGTGAGGTCGCGGTGGAAGGCGGTGCGGAAGAGGGTCCGGTATTCGCCCGCGTCGATGCTCCCGTTGCCGTCCTTGTCGGTGGCGTCGAAGAGCACTTCGGCGACGCGGATGAGCGCGGGCCCGGCGAGGGAGGGGACGGCGGCGGCGTACTCGGCGGCACTGACGCGGCCGTCGCCGTCCGTGTCGAGGGCGGACTGGAGCTCGCGCCACCAGGCGGCGAAGGCGTCGTAGAGGCGGCTCTCCTCGGGTTCGTCGAGATCGAGGCGGGTGGAGAGTTCACGGGCCATGGCGGCGAGGTCAGGCCAGTCGAGGTGGCCGTCGCCGGTCTGGTCCAGCACCTTCTGGAAGAACTCCTCCGCCGAGCGCCGGCCTTCCTCCGAACTCGCCGAAGACGCCGGGTCCCGGTCGGGGTCGCTGCTCAGGGGGGTGAGGAGGCGGAGCAAGGCCGATGCCCGTTTCATGCGGGAGCGCAGGGCGGCGGCGGTCCGGGCGCGAGGGTCGTCGCTGTCGGGTGACAGGGAGAGGGTTTCGATGATGGTTTCGGCGTTGATCCAGCCTTCGGGCAGGAAGCGGGCGAGTCCGGCGGCGAGGTAGGCGCCCTGCATGAGGGTCGGGGCGCCAGGCATTTCCGGCAGGCCGGCCCGGCGCCGGTAGGGCTCGGGGAGGGAGGCGACGGTGATCGCGCCGAGCAGCGGGCCGGCGACGGCCCGGCCTGCCGCCCACAGTGTCGGTGCGCCGTCGAGCAGTGCTGGGGCGGGCAGGTGGTCGAAGAGCCGGTAGAGGATGACGCGGGCTGCCTCGGTGTTCTCCAGCTCGTTTTCGACGACCCGGTCGAAGTACTGCCAGAAGTCGGTCAGGTTGTCGGGGAGTTCGGCGGCGTCGCCGTCGAGGGCGGCAAGGAAGGTGCGGTACTCGGCGTACATCCGCTCCATGGTGTCCTGGCTGAGTGGCTGGCCGCTGAGCCGGCACATGGTGACGGCGCTCTCGAAGAGCGTGGCGACGACCCAGGCGCGGGCCGCGCGGTCCATCGCGTCATAGGCGCGGCCGCGGGAGTCCAGGCCGCTCATGCGGGCGTGCAGACGGTTGAGCCGGGCGGCCTCCCGTTCGCGTACTGCCGGGTCGCCGCCGAACATGCGCCGCATGCTGAGGAAGGTGTTGCGCAGTCGGCGCCAGGGGTGGGCGACGAAGGTGGAGTTGTCGGCGAGGGCGGCGCCGATCTGCGGGTGGGCGGCCTCCAGCACCGTGGCGCGGATCATGGCCAGCGCCCAGCGCGGGTCGTCGAAGAAGGCGCTGAACTGGGACTGCGGGCCGAACAGGGGCGCTTCGTCGTCCGTTGCCGTGGCGTCGGTGGTCATGATGGGTCTCCGTTCGTCCGGGGTGGCACGCCGCCGAAGCGGCGGTCACGGCTCCGGTAGGTGTGCAGGCAGGCAAGGAAGTCGGGGGCCCGGAAGTCCGGCCAGAGCACCTCGGGGAAGATCCACTCCGCGTAGGCCACCTGCCAGAGCATGAAGTTGGAGATGCGCTGTTCACCGGAGGTGCGGATGACGAGGTCCACATCGGGGGTGTCGGGGAAGGGCAGGTGGTCCGCGAAGAGCTGCTCGGTGACCTCGTCGGCGGGTGTCTTGCTGCGGATCAGCGCTCGTGCGGCCTCGACGATGTCCCGGCGCCCGCCGTGGTCGAAGGCCACGGTCAGCGTCATCCCCCGGTTGTCGGCGGTCAGCACAGCCAAGTCATCGAAGTCCTGGGCCAGTTCACGGGGGATGCGGGGGTCGGTGACTCCGAGGAAGCGGCAGCGGATGTCGCGGGCCAGCAACAGTGGTGCGTGCTTGCGCACGACCCGGCGGACCAGACGCATCAGGTAGTCGACCTCGGCGCCGGGACGGTTCCAGTTCTCGGTGGAGAAGGCGTACAGGCTCAGCCACTGGACGCCGGCGGCCCTGGCTGCCTCGATGATGTCGATGACGGTGCTCTCAGCGGCCCGGTGGCCGGCCGTGCGGGGAAGCGAACGCCGCTGCGCCCAGCGGCCGTTGCCGTCCATCACGCATGCCACGTGCCGCGGCACCGCACGGGTGGGTTCGTGGTCGCGGCGCTGTCCTTCGCCGTAGTGCGTCCCGTTCGACTGCTCCTGGGCCGCGGCGCGGGCACGCGGGACGCCGCGGTCCCTCCCGTCCGGCCCCGTCCCGCGTGGAGCGACACGGTCAGTCGTACCGCGCTCGGTCACGCCCGCCCCGTCCTGCCTCGTCCATGCCCACGCCCCACCGGAGCGTTCTCCTTCGGGGAGTCTGACAGTGTGAAAACGGCTGGTCGGGCAAATGAGTGACCGTCACCCTTGGCCCATTTGTCCGATCGCTCAGGCACGCGGGGCCTGTGACCGCTCGGTGGAGGCTCCGGCGGCCGGCCGGCGCCCGTACAACCATCGGCCGCGGGGGCGGGTCTGCCGTGGCATGCGAAGACTCATCGTCGCCGGCGCCGCGCTGCCGGCCGCCCTCGCGGCTTCCGTCCTTCTGCCCCCGGCCGCCGCCCACGCCCGTACCCCGGCGCCCTCCGCCGACTTCAACGGCGACGGCTACGGCGATCTCGCCGTCTCCGCGCCCGGGGCGGCGATCGACGGGCACATCCTGGCCGGGGCGGTGGTCGTCGCCTACGGCTCGTCCGGCGGGATCAAGTCCTCGCGGACGACGGTCGTCAGCCAGAACACACCGCGCGTGCCGGGTGTCGCCGAGGCGTTCGACCGCTTCGGCACCTCCACCGCGGCCGGGGACTTCAACAAGGACGGCTACACCGACCTCGCGGTCGGCTCGCCCGGTGAGGACGTGCCGCGCGGTGACGACTGGGGCTCGGTCACGGTGCTGTGGGGCAGCCCGACGGGGCTGGGCGCGGGCGGGGCGCTGAGCCAGCCGCTGGGCATCGAGCAGCGCGGGTTCGGCACCGCGGTCACCGCCGGGGACTTCGACGGGGACGGCCATGCCGACATCGCGGCGAGCACGGGCAGCGGCACCCACCTGTGGCTCTACCTCAACCGGAGCACCGGCCAGTCCGGCGAAATGGGCTTCGCGCTCAGCGACTTCGAGGCGTCGGCGGTGCCCGCCACCGCCGGCGGCGTCACCGCGCTCGCCGCCGGGGACGTGGACGGTGACGGCACCGACGACCTGGCCGCCGTCACCAACCCGCTCAGCGGCTCCGGCGGCGTGCTCTACCTCTCCCCCGGAGTCCCGGCGAACCGCCGCGCGGCGGGCGACCTGCCCCCGGCACTCTCCCTCGCCATCGGCGACGTGGACGGCGACGGCCACGGCGACGTGGTGTCCGGGCAGCCGTACGGGCGCGAGGAGGTGGACGGCGCCCGGGACGGCGGCAGCGTGAGCGTGCTGCGGGGCTCGGCGCAGGGCGTCGACGGCCGAGGGGCGGTCGTGATCACGCAGAACACCGCCGGGGTGCCCGGGGTCGTCGAGGAGGGCGACCGTTTCGGCTGGTCCGTCGAGCTCGGCGACGTCAACCGGGACGGACGGGCCGACCTGGCGACCGGCGCCGTCGACGAGGGCGTGGGCCTGACGGGCTTCACCGGCTCCGTCACCGTGCTCCCCGGCTCCGCACGGGGCCTGACCGGCACCGGCTCGTACGCCTTCCACCAGGACACCCCGGGCGTGCCCGGCGTCGCGGAGTCCCGCGACTCCTTCGGCGAGGCCCTGGCGCTGGCCGACACCGACCGCGACGGGCGGCTGGACCTGGCCGTCGGCGCGCCCGGCGAGAACGGCTGGTACGGCGCGCTCACGTCGCTGCGCGGCGACGGCGTGCGGATCACCTTCAGCCGCGGGGTCGGCTTCAGCGCGCAGACTGTCGGGCTCGCCACCGGCGAGGACTGGTACCCCGAGTTCGGGGCGCCGATCAGCGGCTGAGCCCGGACGCTCGGGCCAAGGGGCGCGTTTCGGGGGCGCACACCACCGGGACGTGCCCCTCTTGCCGTTTCAACGCGGGCTGACACGCGGCAGGTTGCACGGTGATCACGCCCGTCCGCGCGGCCCGACCCGCCAGGATCGGGTGGGTGTCTGATGGGTGCCGCGACGAGTGGCGAGACCGTCGAGGACAAGAGGTACGGCTCCGGTGAGCACTTAGCGGCGGGCTCGGTGGGGCCGGCGTCGGGGCGGCCGTCGATGAGGGCGGGTGAGAGTGATCTGACGGACAAGCTGGTGAAAGCACGTCAGTGCGGTGATCGGCGGCAGGCCGGCCACCGCCACGCCAGGAAGCGTCTTTTCGGCCTGGTTGATGCACAGGGTGACCGCGAGAGCGGAGAACAACACGACCACGGTCCAGGAGTGCGCTGCCCGGCGTCGGTGCAAAGCCGCGCGCAGAACAGACAGCGAGGCCACGAGCCAGGGCCCGAAGACGAGGAGAGGCCAGCCGCGGGTAAGGCTCTCCGGCACGCTTGGAGTGGCCAGATGGCGCAGCGGGTCATACGAGACGGCTGCGCCGAACATGCTGACCATGGCGACGATGAGTGCCGTGAGCGCTGCGAGACTGATGCTGGCGACCTTCAGCCATGACCATCCTTGCGGAGGACGGACCCGACGCAGGCGTGGTCTGCGGTGGTCGTGAGATCCCGTCCGAGGACGCGGCACAGCAGCGTGAACGGTCTGTGGCGGCTCAACTGTGGTGCGTAGCACCTCTGCCAGTTCGTCGTCCAGGCGCTGGGTGTGGTCGAAGACGAACTGGTCCTGCGGGTCGTTCAGGACTTGGTGAGGGAAGGGGTCCTGTACCGGGCTGAAAAGCTCCTGCATGTTCACCAGGTTTTCGGGGTGTGCTGCAGGGGGCCCCGGGTCGACGGAGTACAGGTGCTCGTAGGACGGTTCCGGATAGGGATCGAAGATTCCACTCCGTTCATGCATGTTGTTTTTTCTCCCGCCGGGCGCTCTGCATCTCAACTGATTCGTGCCGCTGGACTGCGTTTTGTGACACGGGAGCCGGCGCGGGGTCGTTCACTGAATGCGTCATGCCTGCGCTCGCAGTGGGGAAGCCTCCGGAGGCCGCCCTGTTTTGAAATTCGGCCTGCAGATGGTCAAGATGCTGCAAAAACTCTTTCAGGACATCCGTGAAATATGTCCTGTCGGGTGTCGTGGTTGGTTGCGGGAGCGCGGGATCCGGGACTTCCGTGGGGCCTTCTTTCCAGGCGGCCGACGGACCCCCGTTCCAGGGCGAGCGGATCTGGCCGGCAGAGCGCGTGCCCCCTGCCCGATGGAAGTTCCTGGGTGCTGTCATATGCCATGAACGATTGTGGCGCGCGCATGGATGCCCGGCAGACGGGTGAGCCGGGATGCAGGAGAGGGGATCTCCGGAGGGCCTCGTTGACCGCGACCGTTAAAACTCCCCTCACCATATACACCTAGCGAACTTGAGATAATCGGATTCGCCGACACCGATTCCGCCGCCCTGTCATCGTTCCGGGGAGCGGGCGATGACCTACGGTGCCTGCTTGCATCTGGGCCGGTCTTTGCGTCACGGACGCTGCGCTCGGTCTTTCCCGGTGAGCACCGGCCGGGGCGGCCGTCTCCGGCCGCCCGGACGCCGTCCCCCCACCCGACTACGCGCATGTAGTACCGCCACGCGTTACGTCTGTGCACCTTCGCCTGTGCTGCAACTGCCCCCGGAATCCGCCTCTCTCGGGGGTGCCGTCATACCAGAGGAGGAGGAGCGGAGTGGGTGGTCCGACTCAAGAGGGCCCTTGGAACGGGCACGGGGACTGACGATCCGCGGCCGCGGGGCGGACACGATGAGGTGGTCCCCGATGCCCATCCCATGCCACAGGAGCCCTTCTCGTGACCACCACGCCCACCGCTCACCGCGCCACCGCCGTGGCCGCCCGCGCCACGGACCTGTCCAAGGTGTACGGCCAGGGCGAGACCCAGGTGGTCGCGCTCGACCGGGTCACCGTCGACTTCCGGCAGGCCGAGTTCACGGCGATCATGGGCCCCTCCGGGTCCGGCAAGTCCACGCTCATGCACTGCGTGGCCGGCCTGGACACCTTCAGCTCCGGCTCCGTGCGCATCGGCGAGACCGAGCTCGGCTCGCTCAAGGACAAGCAGCTCACCCGGCTGCGCCGCGACAAGATCGGCTTCATCTTCCAGGCGTTCAACCTGCTGCCGACCCTGACCGCGCTGGAGAACATCACGCTCCCCATGGACATCGCGGGCCGCAAGCCCGACAAGCAGTGGCTGCAGAAGGTCATCGACATGGTGGGTCTGCACGACCGGCTCGGTCACCGCCCGACCCAGCTCTCCGGCGGTCAGCAGCAGCGCGTCGCCGTCGCCCGGGCGCTCGCCTCCCAGCCGGACATCATCTTCGGCGACGAGCCGACCGGAAACCTCGACTCCCGGGCGGGCGCCGAGGTGCTGGGCTTCCTGCGCAACTCCGTACGCGAGCTGGGCCAGACCGTCGTCATGGTCACCCACGACCCGGTGGCCGCCGCGTACGCGGACCGCGTGGTCTTCCTCGCCGACGGGCGGATCGTCGACGAGATGATCCACCCCTCCGCGGACGGCGTCCTGGACCGCATGAAGGAATTCGACGCCAAGGGCCGGACCAGCTGACCATCCGCCGATCCGTCGACCTCCGGCTCTCACCACAGGACTGACACACACATGTTCCGTACCGCCCTGCGCACCGTGCTCGCGCACAAGGCCAGACTGCTGATGACCGTGCTCGCCGTCATGCTCGGCGTGGCGTTCGTCTCCGGCACCCTGGTCTTCACCGACACCCTCGGCAACGCCTACCGCAACCAGTCGGCCAAGAGCTACGACGACGTCGCCGTCGCCGTCACCACCTACGGCGTCCAGGACGACGGCAAGAAGTCCGGCATCGACAACGCGACCCTGGACAGGATCCGTGGTCTGGACGGCGTCGCCGAGGCCACCGGGCGGGTGTCCGGCTTCGCCGGGGTCGCCGACCAGGACGGCAAGCTGATCGGCAACGGCTGGTCCAACACCGGCGCCAACTACGCCCCGGGCAAGAACGGCAAGGCCGGTAAGAACGCAGCGGATCCGGCGTACACCTTCACCGACGGCTCGGGCCCGGTGAAGGACGACCAGATCGCTCTCGACCAGGACTCCGCGGCCAAGGGCGAGTACGAGGTCGGCGACACCGTGCGGGTCGCCACCAACGGGCCCGTGAAGGAGTACACCCTCGCCGGTGTCTTCACCACCGAGGACGGCGCCGTGAACGCGGGTGGCAGCCTCGTGCTGTTCGACACCGCCGTGGCGCAGAAGCTGTACCTCCAGCCGGGGTACTACCAGGACGTCACCATCGCCGCCGAGCCGGGCGCCTCCGACGCGAAGCTCCTCGACGCCGTCCGGCCGCTGCTGCCGAAGGACTCCGAGGCGCAGACCGGCCGCGAGCTCGCCGACAAGCAGGCGATGGACATCGAGTCGGGGCTGAGCAGTCTCAACAAGATGCTGCTGGCCTTCGCCGCCATCGCCCTGTTCGTCGGCGTCTTCCTGATCGCCAACACCTTCACCATGCTGGTCGCCCAGCGCACCAAGGAACTCGCCCTGCTGCGGGCCGTCGGCGCCTCCCGCCGGCAGGTCAAGCGCTCGGTGATCCTCGAGGCCATGATCGTCGGCGTGATCGCCTCCGTCGTCGGCTTCGCGCTCGGCATCGGACTCGCCACCGGACTGCGGTCCGCCATGGGCTCGTTCGGCGCCAAGGTCCCGGCCGGACCGCTGATCGTCTCCCCCACCGCGGTCCTCTCCGCCCTCGGCGTCGGTGTTCTGATCACCGTTCTCGCTGCCTGGCTGCCCGCCCGCCGGGCCGCGAAGATCCCGCCGGTGGCGGCCATGGGCAGCGCCCATCTGCCCGCCAGCACCAAGTCGCTGGTCGTGCGCAACACCCTGGGCGGCATCATCACGCTGGGCGGTGCCGCGGCAATCTTCGGCGGCGCCGCCGTCGGCGAGAACACCGGCCGCATGTTCATCGGTGCCGGTGCCTTCCTGGCGCTGATCGGCATCATCGTGCTGATCCCGCTGCTCTCCCGCCCGGTCATCGCGCTCGCCAAGCCGCTGCTGCACCGCGGGTTCGGGGTGTCCGGCAAGCTCGCCGGCAAGAACGCGGTGCGCAACCCGCGCCGTACCGGCGCCACCGCCTCGGCGCTGGCGATCGGTCTCACCCTGGTCACCGGCCTCACCGTCATCGGTGTCACGCTGGGCCAGGCCATCGACAAGATGACCACCGACAACATCCGCGCCGACTACATGGTCACCATGGCGAGCGGCGGCGGCCTGGACAAGTCCGCGCTGAGCGCGCTGGAGAAGGCCGACGGCGTCACCGCGGTCTCCCCGCAGCAGGCCACCTCGGTGAAGGTCAAGGGCACCTGGCACTCCGCCTCCGCGGTCACCCCTGGCGACGTGCAGCAGGTCTTCGACCTGAAGCTCCTCTCCGGATCGTTGGACACCCTCGGCAAGGGCGGGATCGCCGTCGCCGAGAAGACCGCCAAGTCCAACGGCTGGAAGGCCGGCGACAAGCTGCCCGTGACGGTCGGCGACGACCAGGGCGGCGGCAAGTCGGCGACGAAGACCATGACGGTCGGCGCGATCTACCAGGACAACGAGTTCCTCTCGCCGGTGGTGGTGCCGACCTCACTGGTCGCGCCCTTCGAGCCCAAGCCGTACATCCCCGAGATCTGGGTGAAGACGGACGGCGGCGCGAGCAAGGCCAACGAGCAGGCGCTCGTGAACGCGCTCGGTGACAACCCGGCGATGAGCGTCATGGACCGCCAGGACATCCGCAACACGTTCGGCGGCATGATCAACACGATGCTGAACATCATGTACGGGCTGCTCGCCATGGCCCTGCTGATCGCGGTGCTCGGCGTCGTCAACACCCTCGCGATGTCCGTCTTCGAACGCCAGCAGGAGATCGGCATGCTGCGGGCGATCGGCCTGGACCGCGGCAAGGTCAAGCGCATGATCCGCCTGGAGGCGGTCATCATCTCCCTCTTCGGCGCGGTGATCGGCGTCGGTCTCGGTACGTTCCTGGCCTGGGCGATCGGCGAGACGATCCGCTCGAGCATCCCGAACTACGCACTGGTCCTGCCGTGGGAGCGGATCGGCGTCTTCCTGCTGCTGGCCGGAGTCGTCGGTGTGCTGGCCTCGTTGTGGCCGGCCCGCAGCGCCGCGCGGCTGAACATGCTGACGGCGATCAAGACGGAGTAACCGCACGTGACGCACGGGTGCCCCGCGACCGGTCCGGTCGCGGGGCACCCGTGCGTCACGTGACAGGCAAAGATCAATACGGCCGCTCTCACGCATCGGTGTGCGTCGTAGTGGCGACCGCGCCGCGGCCGATCCGGTGACCGGCGTACGCCCACCGGTCAGGGCTGGAGGGCCGGCTTCAGGACGTTGCGGCACCACTGGCGGAACCCGGTGGCGGTGGCGGAGGCCGGGTCGCGGGGTTCGGTGTCGTAGATGCCGTTGTTCTGCGCGCCCACCATGTCGGCCATGTCCTGGGCCAGCGAAGGGCTCGCGCCGTGCTGCACCATCTGGGTCTGGAAGTCAGCGAGCGGCACTTGCTGGTAGCGCACCGTGCGTCCCGCGGTTTCGGAGATGATCTCGGCCATGGCGTCGGGGGTCAGGTTGTCGGGGCTGACCAGGGGGACGCGGGCCTGGCCGTTCCAGGTGGTGTCCAGCAGAAGGGCTGCCGCCGCGGCGGCCACGTCCTGGGTGGCGACGGTCAGCAACGGCCGGCCCGCGGTGTTCGCCATGGAGAACACGCCCTGCTGGGTGATCTGTTGGGCCTGGCGGAGGACGTTCTCCATGAAGAACGGCAGTGCCAGCGCCCGGTAGTGCACGCCGGTGCTCTCGATCAGCTCGTCCATGTGGAGCGCGGCCGACAGAAGTCCGGCTTCGCCGTTGTAGCCGTGCCCCAGGGAGGTGACGTGGACCATCCGCACGCCCCGGCCGGCGGCTTCCTGGGCGGCGGCCCGGGTGAAGTCCAGGTAGTAGCTCTTGGCGGGGCCGGCGTCCTGGAAGCGGGCCGGGGGTACGAGCCAGAACAGGCGATCGGCGCCTTCCAGTGCCTTGGCGATCGTGTCGGCGTCGGCGTGGGAGCCCTCCACCACCTCTGCCTGCGCGTGCACGTGCTCCGGGAGGCGGGAGGCGTCGCGGGCGATCACCCGCACGGCTTCACCGCTGTCCAGGACGCGGTGAAGGACCTGTCCGCCGATGTCTCCGGTCGGCGTGGTGATGACGATCATGAGTGCCTCCATGGGTGGCGGGCGACGGCGAACCACAGGGGCGTGCCGGGCGGTCGCTTTCGAGTGAACCCGGCGCAGCGGTGCAGGTGAAGGACCAGTTCGGTAGCCATTGATACCCTGGCGGTATGAATGATCTGGAGGTGCGGCAGCTCCGCTACTTCGTCGCGGTCGCGGAGGAACTGCACTTCGGGCGCGCCGCCGGCCGGCTGGGTATGGCGCAGCCGCCGCTGTCCCGGACGATCCGGGATCTTGAGCGACAGCTCGGTGTGACGCTGTTCGAGCGGACCACCCGGCAGGTGAGGCTCACTGGTGCCGGCGAGGTCCTGCTGCGCGACGCCAGGAGCGCCCTGGAGGCGGTCACCGCCGCTGCCCACCGGGCCCGGCACGCCGGGAGCGCCTCGCCCCGGTTGCGGATCGCCCTCAAGGCCGACATCGACGGCGGTCTGCTGCCGCAGATCCTGGACGCCTACAGCGCCGACCCCGCGGCTCTGCCGCCCGAACTGGTGCTTGGAGGGTTCGGCGAGCAGCCCCAGGCACTGCGCGACGGCCTCGCCGATGTCGCGCTGGTGCTCCGCCCCGTGGACGAGCGGGGGCTGGACAGCGAGCCGCTGCTGACCGAGCCGGTCCTGGTCGCCCTGGCGGCCACCGATCCGCTGGCCGCCCGCACCGAGCTGTGCCTGGCCGACCTGGCCGGGCGGAGCCTGCCCAGCGGTGCGCCCGCCGACAGCGGCCGAATGGCGCCGCCCTCGCCCGGGGCGACAAGTCCTGTCTCCAACTTGTCGGAGATCTTCAGCCTCGTCGAGACGGGCAGCGTCGTGTTCTTCGCGCCCGCCTCGGTCGCCCGGCAGAACCCGCGCCCTGGCATCGCCTACCGGCCGGTCAGCGATCTGCCTGATTGCACCCTGGCCGTCGCGTGGCCTCAGGAGGCCCGCTCTGCGGCCGTCGCCGCCTTCGTACGCGCCGCCTGCGTGATCGCGGTCGCCCACCGCGCACAGGCGGAAGCCCACGTGCAGAGCACGACCGCCTGAGCCGACGATCGGCCCGCCGACACCGGCTGCGGGCCGGGCCGGCAGCAGCGACTCGGGAGGGAGTCACGCAAGGGGTGTCTTGAGGCGGCCATGGCTCGGTGCACTTCCTGCCGCTCCAGCTCTTGCCGGACCACCGCCCCCACGTCGCGTGCGCAAGGGGACGGGCGCGGCCGGGATCGGAGCGACGGCTTCTGGCGTATCGAGGTCGCGTGCTTCAGATCTGGTTGAGGCCGCCGTCGACGAAGAGTTCGGTACCGGTGACGAAGCTGCTCTGGTCGCCGGCGAGGAAGAGCGCCGCGGCGGCCGCCTCGTCGGGGCGGCCCATGCGGCCCAGCGGCACCTGGCTCGCGAAGAAGCCCCACAGCTTGGCGGCCTCGTCTGCGCCGGGGGCCAGACCGGCGTTCCCTGGTGTCTCGATGGGGCCGAGGACGAGGGTGTTGACACGGATCTTCCGGTGCCTGAGTTCGTTGGCCCAGGTGCGGGAGAACGAACGGATGGCGGCCTTCGAGGCGGCGTAGACGCCGAACGCCTCACCACCGGAGGTCGCCGCGGTGGAGCCGGTGAGAATCACCGAGGCACCGTCGTTCAGCAGCGGCAGCGCCTTCTGGACGGTGAAGAGCGTGCCTCGCACATTGATGCCGAAGGTGGTGTCGAAGTGCCGCTCGGTGACCTGCTCCAGGGTGGAGAAGTCACCGCCGCCCGCGTTGGCGAACAGCACGTCCACGCGTCGCCCCTGATCGGCGACGGCGGCGTAGAGCCGGTCGAGGTCGGCCGGGTCGGAGACGTCACCTCGGACCGCCGTGGCGTTCGGGCCGATCTCGGCCAGGGCGGCGTCCAGTGCTTCTTGCCGTCGCCCGGTGATGAAGACGTGTGCTCCTTCGGCGGCGAAGCGCTTGGCGCCGGCCAGTCCGATGCCGCTGTTGCCGCCGGTTATTACGGCGGTCTTCCCGTCGAGCTGTCCCATGATGGGAACTCCAGTTCTATATAGAGGGGCCGGGATCGGCCCGTGAAGGTTGATGGTGTCGCCGCCCGGCAGAGCGGGACGTGAGGAGGGGGCACCGGCGGCGTGCCGGTCCGGCCCCTGAAGGGTGCACGCGACGCAACGGGGGTCAGCGCGACGCGAGGACGTCCTGCAGGACGTCGGCCAGTGTGATCCGCTCCAGTTCGGTGCGGACGGCTTCCTCGACACGGGCGTACACCGGGCGCATCGCGGGCTGGATACCGGAACCGACCGGACAGCCGAGGTTGGGTTCCGCTCGGTGCATGGCGAACAGCGGTGGCGGCTCGATCGCCTCGTACACGTCCCGCAGGGTGATGTCCTCCAGCGGTCTGGCGAGTACCCAGCCGGCGTCGGCGCCGCGTCGCGAGTGGACCAGTCCGGCGTCGCGCATCCGGCCGAGCAGCCGCCGGATCACGACGGGGTTGGTGTTGACGCTGCCCGCGACACCCTCGGATGTCGCCGTTCCGTCGCCGATCCGACGGTGCAGCTCGATCCACGTCAGCGCGTGCGCCGCCACGGTGAGCTGACTGTTGCCCGCCACGTGACCACCTCCTTGAACGTAACCGTAATTGTTACATCGGGGGTCGTCAAACGAATGTCGGCGTCACCGCGGGCGGAAACCCCTTGGCACGGGCTGCGACATCCGCGCTCGTGCCGGTTCGCGGCGGGCGCCCGCCGGAAAGTTGCCGCCCCTCCTGGACCGACGCACCCTGGAAAGGGAGTTCGGCACGGCCGGTCCGTGCGGGAGGCTGCGCGAAGCGACCGGCGCCGGCACAGCGAGGACATGTCGCCCACCGTCACGGAGCGACGATCACCACCGTTCCGGCTGCCCGAGCTCACTGCCGGTCCTCCCGCTCACATCGGCCGATCGGCACCACGGCAGTCGTCCTGCGCGTGAGGGACCTCGCCGCGGCGACGCGATCCGCTCGCGTAAGGAACGGAGCGCGAGAGGGAGCGATCAACCATCCGGGAAGGAATACCCATGAGCACGGTCACCACCGCGGACGGCACGAGCATCTACTACGTCGACTGGGGGCCACGGGACGCGACGCCGCTCGTCTTCCACCACGGCTGGCCACTGAGCCATGTGGACTGGGACAGCCAGCTGCTGTACTTCCTCTCCAAGGGCTACCGGGTCATCGCGCACGACCGTCGTGGTCACGGGCGCTCCGGCCAGCCGTCGTCGGGCCATGAGATGGACACCTACGCCGCGGACGTGGCCGCCTTGACCGACGCGCTGGATCTGCGGGACGCCGTGCACATCGGGCACTCCACCGGCGGCGGTGAAGTGGTCCACTACGTGGCTCGTGCGGAGCCCGGGCGCGTCTCCAAAGCGGTGATCGTGTCGGCGGTGCCGCCCGTCATGGTCAAGAAGGACAGCAACCCCGAGGGAACCCCGATCGAGGCGTTCGACGAACTGCGCGCCGGGCTCGCCGCCAACCGCGCCCAGTTCTACATCGACGTGGCGTCCGGGCCCTTCTACGGCTACAACCGGCCCGGCGCCGAGGTGAACCAGGGGCTCATCGACCGATGGTGGGCGCAGGGGATGACGGGAGCCGTCAACGCGCACTACGAGTGCATCAAGGCGTTTTCCGAGACGGACTTCACCGAGGACCTGCAGCAGATCGACCTCCCGGTGCTCGTCATGCACGGCACCGACGACCAAATCGTGCCCTACGCGGACGCCGGCCCCAAGAGCGCCGAGATCCTGCGGAACGCCACCCTGAAGACCTACGAGGGGTACCCGCACGGGATGCTGTCCGTCTACCCGGATGTCCTCAACCCCGCGATCCTCGACTTCGTCACGGCATCCCGACGCTGACGCTTCCAGCCTGCATCGGGTGATGACATCTGACGACGTGTTGTTCGTCCTGGCCCTGTCGCGGCGGGCGAAGGCCGACGTCTGGCTCGGTGGCGGATGGGGGACGACGCTCTGATCGGCGAACAGACTGCTTCGTGACGGGCACCGTTCAGCAGACGCCAGTCCCGTGCTTGTCCGCCGAGCAGCAGGTCTACTTCCACCAGGGTTACGAACCATCGGAACGCGACCGGCACGACATGGCACAACTCCGCCGCGTCTTCGGGATCGCCACACACTTCTGAGATCGTGATGGCCGACTCCCCCAGCCTCCAGATGCACGGCGAACCGGCCGGCAAGCACGTCATGACTACCGTCACCCTGGCTGATGGACGCAGGAGCCGGTGCTTTCCGGCATGACAGGCCCTATTCCGAGCCGGGCAGGAGTGTGTCTAGGCTGGGGATGAGTGCTTAGGCCACAGGCACCCCGCAGGGACGCTTCATCAGTAGAGCGTGCGTTCCTGCGGTCCCTCCTGTCCGTGAGCCCTCAGGAAGTGTTGTCGTGATCGGCGAAAGCCCAGGGACCTCCGGTTCTCAGCCCCCCGCCAGCCGGGCGCTCGAGCCTCCTCAAGGGGTACCGGCCGCTGGGGCGGGTGCATTGAAGTGCGCAACCGGCAGCTGGCGCGGGCGGCGGTCGAACCGGCGCAGCAGGTGCTGGTCCACCGTTACCGTCTGCCCTCGCAGGCGGCGGGGTTCGATCTGCTGAAGCAGACCTCGCAGCGCTTCAACATCAAGCTGCATACGCTCGCCGATGCGCTCATGCACGTCGCCCCTCCGGATGCGGGCGCCGGCCAGTGGTTCCCCCGCCGGGCCCGCTTCAGGGCTCCGGTGCTGCCGGGCCTGGCGGTGCAGGGTGCCGAGCCTGGAAGTCACGGAGCGGTTCTTCGGGCCGCGCTGCGGCGAGTGCTGCACATCGCCGAGACCGGCATGGGCAACGTCCAGCTCGCCGAGCACGGAATGCTGCGCCTGGAGAAACACACCGGCCTGAACCGGTACTTCACCGACTTCTTCGCCTTCGTCAACGATTCGAGCACCCTGTGCGCGCAAGCAGCCCAGCAGCGTCAGCAGATCACCGTGAAAGACGTCGAATCAGCCGACATCTTCGATGAGGATTCCCGCCACGCCATCCTCCAGGCCGGCAGCCGCGCCGCCCACAGCCTCCCCCTCACCCACCGCGGCCACGTGCTCGGCATGATCTCCTCCCACCACGCACAGCCCTTGGCAGGCCTCAGCCAGACACAGCTCACCGCCCTGGACGACACCGGCGCCGCTGTCGGCCGATGGCTGCACTGGCACCGCCACACCCTCGTCCTCGACGCCCTCGAACACCTCCACACCACCACGGCCCGAAGCCGCTGACCCCGGACTCGGAGAGGCCGGCGAGAGCCGCCAAATCCTTTGGACGGGCGGCTGTGTGTCTGCTCGACCGTGCCCGGTGCCTGGCCCCGCAGATGCATCCCCACCCATGACGGACGCCCCTCGCGCGCCGGCAATCACGTCCCTGCGGGACTCACATTCGGCGGGCCCATCATCGTCATCCGCGGCAAGACAGTTCTGGCCGAACCCCCACCTGCGCGGTCAGGGCGCTGCCCGGCGGCCGTCGCCGCCGCTGGGCGCCGGGCCGGGTTCCGGCCGTGGGGTGGCGCATCCGTGCCCTACCTGCCGGTGGTCCCCCGAGGCGCCCCCGGGCCGCGCAGCGGGAGCGTTCGGCTGAGGACGAGGTTGGTGGTGGTGCTTCCGAACTCGGCCAACTCGTCGACGATCTCCTCCAGGTGGGCCGTCGACGTGGCCGCCACTTTCATGACGTAGCAGTCGTCTCCGGTGGTGCGCAGGCACTCCAGGATCTCCGGGCGCTCCTCCAGCAGCCGCCGCAGCGGCTCGTGCCGGGTTCCCGGCCCCGGGTACTTGAGCCGGACCACCGCCATCACCGGGTAACCGGTCCGCTGGAGGTCCACCTCCGCGCGGTACCCCGTGATCACCTCGGCCTCCTCGAGCCGGCGCACTCGCTCCTTGGTCGCCGACGCGCTCAGGTTCACCCGCCGTGCCAGCTCGGTGAACGGGATCCTGCCGTCCCGTTGGACTTCCGTCAGGATCGCCCAGTCCGTCGCGTCGAGACTCTCGGTCATCCGCCCATTTTACCGGCGGATCCACGGCTGAACTGCCTCTGAACAGGCGGGAATCCCTTCTGGCGGCCGCTACGTCCTGCCTAGGGTTGGGCCTTGTGAAGATCGGAGTGAACGTCCCCAACTTCGGCCCGGGCACCGACCCCGGCATGCTGCGCAGCTGGGCCCAGACCGTGGAGGGCCTGGGTTTCGACCTGATGATGGTCTCGGACCACGTAGCCATCACGCCGGACGTCGCCGAGCGCTACCCGGCACCCTTCTACGAGCCCTTCACCACCTTGTCCTGGCTGGCCGGCCTCACCACCCGTGTCCAGCTCGGCACGACGGTCCTCATCGCTCCCTACCGGCATCCTCTGCTCACCGCCCGCATGGCGGCCAATCTGAATGAGCTGAGCGGCGGCCGGCTGGTCCTCGGTGTCGGAGTGGGCTGGGCACAACAGGAGTTCGCCGCCCTCGGCATCCCGTTCGCACGGCGCGGACAGCTGACCGACGACCACCTGCGGGACATCCGGGCCGCCTGGAAGGACACCGCGTCCTACGGAGAGCGCCACATCCCGGTGTGGGTCGGCGGAAACAGCGACGCGGGGCTGCGCCGGGCCGTACGGCTCGCGGACGCATGGCATCCGCTGCACCCCACCATGCCGTGGCTGCGCGAAGCCGCGGGCAGGCTGGAGACGTACGCGGACCAGCAGCGCCTGCCCGTGCCGGCGCTGGCTCCCCGCATCGCCCTGCGACTCACCGAGGAACCCGTCGACGCCGAAGAGCGGCTCGCCGGTGAGGGCACCCTCGGCCAGATCATGGACGATCTCGACCAACTGCGGCTGCTGGGCGCCCGGTTCGTCGTCCTCGACACCTACCCGGGCGATCCCCGCGCGACGTGTCACCCGCGGGCGGCCTGGCAGGCGCTGGCCACCGTGGCCGCACACCTCCACGAGCCCGGCACTCCATCCGGCACCACGAGGGAGCAGTCATGACCCCACCCGACGACCACACCCTCCTGCGCCGGGCCATCTCGCTCGCGGCCAGGGCACGCGCGAGCGGCAACCCGCCCTTCGGATCGCTGCTGGCGGGACCGGACGGGACGATCCTGGCCGAGGAGCACAACACCACCCTCACCGACGACGACGTCACCGCGCACCCGGAACTCAAACTGGCGAGGTGGGCCGCACGAGAGCTCGACGCGCGGACGGCGGCGGGCACCACGATGTACACCAGCTGCCAGCCGTGCGGGATGTGTGAGGCCGTCATCCGATGGGCGGGGCTGCGGCGCGTGGTGTTCGCCCTGTCCAGCGAACAGCTCCTGGACATCAGGCCGGGCAGCAGCCGGCCGCCCGTGCCGCAGGAGGGCCCCGCACTGCTCGACGAGGTACGGGCCGTGGTCGAGCCCTACTACCGCTGACTGCCGGGCCCGGGGGGGAGTTCAGGGGCTGGGTTCCGTGTCGAAGGCCACGAACCGCAGCTCCGAGGTGTACCGGCGGCCTTCGTCGTCGGTGAGCCAGGTCTGTTCCGGGGTGGGCAGCATCTCGGTGATGGTGAAGGTGCCCTGCGGGTCCTTGCGGGACAGGCGGCGCAGCGCCTTGGCGAGGATGGTGACGTAGACGGGGCTGTCGAAGTCGACGTAGAAGGGCCGCGGTTCGGTGGGCAGGACGACGAAGACGTGGCGCGGCAGGCCGAGTCGGGTGTGCCAGTGGCGGGCGCGGACGAAGCGTCGGGCCTCGTCCTTGTCGTCGGCGAATGCCGTGTCGGTGGCGGGCAGCCGCCAGGTCTCCCGGGCGACCACCATGCGGTCGAGGGTCACTCGGGGGGTGTGGCCGGCCTGCGGCAGGAGTTGGAAGAGGTCCATCGCCAGTGTGGTCAGGACGTGGGAGAAGACGTCGATGGCCGGGAAGGCGGAGCCGTCCGGGAGGCGGACGAGGAGCCGGCCGTCGTGTTCTTCGACGGTGGCGTCGGCGCTGCGGACGGCCCGGGGGCGGGCGGGGTCGGCCGTGAAGTCGGCGAGGGCGACCTGGTGGTCCTCGGGGCGTACGAGCGTGTGACGGACCCGGACGGACAGGCGTGAGCGGTGCTCTTTGGGGATCAGGGGCATGAGGCGCGGGCCGGGGTGGTCGCGGTCGGTGAGGCGGAGCAGTTCGGCTGCGTCCGGGTGCTGGTGGGTGAACAGGGAGGCGCCCAGTGTGTTGGCGGCGAGGTGCAGTTCGCCCAGGACGAGGGTGAAGTCGCCGCGGGCCACCGCCTGCGCTCCGTCGGCGGCGATCATCACGTCCGGGCTGAGGTAGCGGGCTGCCGTCCAGGCGCCGCCGGTGCTCTTGAACGCCTCCCGTACCTGTGCCTCGATGTCCGCCGATGCCAGGGTCACCCGGCGGGTGCCCTCGGGGGCGGCCAGGATGCGCTGCCAGCGTGCGGCGAACTCCCGCTGGAGTTCGGTGGCGGTGGTGCGGGCGGCGCCGTGCAGGACCGGCAGGCACTCGAACCAGAAGGTCGCCAGGTCGACCTCGCCCTGGGCGGCGAGCCGGTCGTACACGCGGTGCGTCTTGGCCGTCACCGTCGCCGCGAGCTGTGTGGTGAGCCAGGTGGCGCTGTCCATGAGCAGCCGCAGCGGGTGCAGTGCGTCCAGCACGGCGGGGCCGAGGCGGGCGGTGGCGGAGCGGCGGGTGTCGGAGTAGACCAGCGCCCGGCAGGGAGCCGTCGACGCGGACTTCTCGCGTACGGCGGCTGTGTCGGTCAGGGCGGTGAAGTCCCGCTCCAGTTCCGTCATGGCTTGGACCAGTGCTTCCACGTCACGGGCCGCGGCCACTTCGGCGCGGCCGCGCTCCAGCCGGTCGAGTGCGGCCAGTGCGCGGTCGCGCGGCTGCGGTGCGCCGACGGATTCGAGCCAGGCTCGCAGGGCCCGGTCGGGGTGGGTGCCCGCGGGCACTTCCAGCCGCCAGGCCACCCAGCGGCGGGTTACCAGGTCGGCCAGGACGGCGGGCACGTCGGTGTCGGGGAGTTCGGCGGCGATGCGCCGGGCCGGGCGGACGCCGTCGCAGCGGGCCAGGACGGCCGCCGTGTCGGCGGACACGGTCACCGGGCGGCGTCCGGGTACCCGGACGCGGTCCCCGTCCAGTGCGATGAACGGCACGCGCCGGGGTGCGATCCATTCCCGCAGAGCGGGGTCGGTGTCCAGCGTCTTCGCCAGTGCGTCGATGCCCCAACTGGCCCAGTAGACGGTGGAGTCGGCGATGAGTCCGCGGCCTGTGTCGACGGCGGCGCCGGGTGTCGCGGCGTCCCAGCGGCCCCAGCCGACGGGGCCGAAGAAGCCGATGGTGTCGTTCTTGACGCAGAACCGCTGCCAGTAGTGCGCGACCAGTTCCTCGCGCTGGCGCGGCATGCTGCTGCGGCTGTCCACGCCCGGTGTCCAGCGCAGGAACGGGGCGATGCCGGAGGTGAGGACCGGCCGGTTCTGCCAGGCCACCGCCTCCCGGAAGGCGGGCATGCGGGCGATGTCCTGCAAGGTGTGCGCGCTCTCCACGGCGGCGTCCGCGAAGAGGCGGGCGAAGTCCGCCCAGCGGGCGCCCTCCAGCGGGTCGTCGGGGGTGAACTTGTCGGCCGCCTGCGCCAGGCCGGCCGGTGCCAGGCGCAGGACCCCGTCGGCGGGGAAGCCCGGCCCCCGCAGGGCGAACTGCTCCCACAGCCGCCAGCGGCCGAGGGACGGCACGAAGTCTTCGGTCATGGCACGGTTCTCCTTGGCGAGCGTGGGTGGACGGTCCTGCCCGTGCTGGTCCCGCGGGGGTCAGGCGGCGCCGTAGTCGGCGTCGACGACCTCGGCCAGGTCGAGCGGTGTGGGGTAGGCGAAGACCAGGGAGACGGGGACGTCCGCGCCGATCGCCTCCTGGAGGCGGCCGGTGATCTGGAAGGCGGTGAGCGAGTCGCCGCCCGCCTCGTAGAAGTCGGTGTCCGCGGTGAGGTCGGGCAGGCCGAGCACGTCCTGGAAGATGCCGACGAGGAGGTCGACCGTGGTGAGGGACGTCGCGGCGGTGGCGGTGTTCGGGGTCATGACGTGTGCTCCTTCGCGGGGGTGGCGGGATACGGGCCGGTGTACGGGTCGGGGTGGGTGGGGTGCAGGCGGGCGGGGGTGTTGCCGCCCGAGACGATGGCCACGGCCCGTTCGCGGCGGCCGGCGCGCAGCGCCCCGGCCAGCGCGACGGCTCCGCTGGGTTCGGCGTGGACGCCGTGCCGGTGCAGCAGGGCGGTGGCGGCGAGGATCTCGGCGTCGCCGACGGCGATCAGGTCGTCGACGCGGTCGCGGATGATGGGGAAGGGGACGTGCCCGGGGCACTGGCCGCGCAGCCCGTCCGCGACGGTGGTGCTGGGCGGCAGCCGGACGGGGCGGCCGGCGGCCAGGGAGCGGGCGTAGCGCGGGGTGAGGGCGGGTTCGACGCCGACCACCCGGACCGGGTGGCCGGTGGCGGCGAGGCACACGCCGGCGAGGAGTCCCCCGCCGCCGGTGGGGACGTAGACGGTGTCGGTGCCGGGGGCGTCGGCGAGCAGTTCGCTTCCGGCCGTGCCCTGTCCGGCGACCACCAGGGGGTGGTCCGAGGAGGGGATGAGCAGGGCACCGGTTTCCTGCGCGAGGGCGCGGGCGCGCTCCTCGCGTTCGGCCACGGCGCCGCCCGCCTGGAGGGTCTCGGCGCCCAGTGCCCGGATCGCGGCGGCCTTGGCGGGGGAAGCGCCTGCGGCGAGGACGACGGTCAGCCGGATGCCGAGGGTGCGGGCGAGTACGGCGAGGGCGATGCCGTGGTTTCCGGAGGAGCCGGTGACGACCCGGTCGGCGCCCAGGGCGAGGACGGCGTTGGCGGCGCCGCGCGTCTTGAACGAGCCGCCGGATTGGAGGTGTTCGGCCTTCAGCAGGAGCCGCGGGCCGTGCGCCGCCGTCGCCGGGCCGCGCAGCAGGGGCGTTCGGACGATGTGGGGGGCGATACGGGTGGCGGCGGCTTCGAGGTCCGCGGGGCCGAGACCGGCGGGGCCGGGCGCGTGGGGGCCGCGGGGGGCGGGGCCGGGGTGCCGGCGGGTGGTGCCGGCGCGTGTGTCGCCGGTGCCCGGGCGCAGGCCGGTGGCGGTCATCGGGTGCTCCCGGCGGCCAGCCGGCGGCGGTCCGCCTTGCCGCCGCGGGTGGTGGGCAGCGTGTCCAGGCGCTGGAAGCGGCGCGGCATCAGATGGGGCGGCAGCGACCGGGCGAGGTGGCCGCGCAGGGCCGCGTCCGTGATGTCGGCCAGGTCGCCGGTGACGTGGGCGAGCAGGTGGACGCGCCCCCGGTCGTCGGTGTGCGAGGTCACCACCGCGCCTGTGACTCCCGGGTGGCAGAGCAGGGCCCCCTCCACCTCGGCGGGGTCGACGCGGTAGCCGCGGATCTTGACCTGCCGGTCGGTGCGGCCGGCGTAGTGCAGTCCTTCCTCGTCCCACCAGCCGAGGTCGCCGGTGCGGTAGAGGCGGGCGCCGGGCGGGCCGAAGGGGTCGGGGACGAAGCACTCGGCCGTGCGGGCCGGGCGCCCGCCGTAGCCGCGGGCCAGTCCCTCCCCCCCGATGTACACCTCGCCCACCGTGCCGTGGGCGACCGGGGCGAGGTCCGCGTCCAGGATCCGCAGGACGGCGCCGGCTCGGGGCACGCCCACCAGGTCGGCGGACGGGTCGGGCTCGGCCGGCACGCTGTGGCGGGTGGTGGTCATCGTGCACTCGGTCGGGCCGTACTGGTTGACGAGGCTGCCGGGTACGAGCGGGCGCCCGCCGGCGGCGAGGAAGGGCCGCAGCGACTCGCCGCTGGAGGCGACCAGGGTGACCCCGGCGAGCGGATCGGTGAGACCCGGCGTTCCGGCCAGGTGTGAGAGGAAGGAGGGGGTGACGCTGAGCAGGGCCGTCACCCGGTGTTCCCGGACGGTGCGGGCGAACTCCTGGGGGCGCAGCAGCCGGGCCCGGTCCACGATCACCAGCCGTGCTCCGGCCAGCAGTGGGACGAAGGTGTCGCGGATCGAGGCGTCGTAGCCCAGGGGCGCGGTCTGCAGGGCGACCGTGCCTGGGCCGAGGCCGAACGCGTGGGCGGTGTCGCGCAGGTAGGCGTCGAGGGAGCGGTGTTCGATCAGGACGGCGCTGGGTTCCCCGGTGCTGCCGGAGGTGTGGCTGACGTAGGCGAGGGCGCGAGGGTCGGCCGCGGGCGGCGGCGGGGCGGTCGGGGGTGCCGGGCGGTCCAGCAGGACGGTGGGCACGCTCTGGCCGAGGAGGGAGGCGTGCGCGGACGTGGTCAGCAGCAGGCGGGCGCCGGCGCTGCGCACGAAGGCCGCCAGCCGGTCTCGGGGCTGTCCCACGTCCAGGGTGAGGAAGGCGGCGCCGCAGCGCAGGACCGCCGCCATGGCCGCGACCGCGTCGGTGCCGTGCTCGACGGCGATGGCGCACACCGTCTCCGGGCGGGCGCCGTGGGCCTGCAGGAGCCGGGTGAGCTCCTCGATGCGGGCGGCGAGGCGGGCGTACGTCACGTCACCGGCGGGGGTGGTCAGCGCGATGCGCTGCGGGGTGCGGGCGGCGTGCGCGGCGATGTCGTCGGCGATCGTGCGCATCAGTCCTCCCCCACGGTGACGGTCTGGTCGACGGCCACGAAGCGCAGCTCCGAGGTGTAGCGGCGGCCCTCGTCGTCGGTGAGCCAGGCCTGCTCGGGGGTGGGCAGCATCTCGCTGACCTTCAGCCGTGCCGCGGGGTCCTTGCGGGCGAGCCTGCGGGCCGCCTTGGCGAGGATCGTCGTGTACACGGGGCTGTCGAAGTCGACGTAGAAGGGGCGGGGTTCGGTCGGGGAGACGACGAACACGAACCGGGGCAGCTCGTGCCGGCGCTGGAAGTGCCGGGCCCGGACGAAGCGGGCGGCTTCCGTCTTCTCGTCGGCGAAGTCGACCTCCGTGACGGGCAGTTGCCAGGTCTCGCGGGCCACGATCATGCGGTCGATGGTGATGCGCGGGGTGTGTTCGCCCTCGGGGCGCAGGGTGAAGCGGTCCATGACGCGCTGGGTGAGGGTGTTGGCGTAGACGTCGAGGAGGTCGTGGGCGGTGCCGTCGGGCAGCACGGCGGTCAGCCGGCCGTCGCGTTCCTCCACCAGGACGTCGGCGCTCAGCACCGTGCGGGGGCGGTACGGGTCGCCGGTCTGGTCGACCAGGGTCACGTAGTGGTCCTCGGGGCGGTCCAGTGAGGGCCGGCTGCGGGTGGACCACTTCAGCGGCAGTTCCTTCGGCAGCGTGGGCAGCAGGCGCGGGCCGGGGAAGTCGCGGGTGGTCTCGTCGAGCAGCTCGTCGCGGTCCGGGTGCTGGTGGACGAACAGGGAGGCGCCCATGGTGTTGAGCGCGCAGTGCATCTCTCCGAGGACGAGCTGGACGTCGCCGCGGGCCAGGGCGGCGTCGTCCTCGGCGATGACCAGGACGTCGGGGCTGATGTACCGGGCCAGGGACCAGCCGTCGCCCGGTTCGTCGAACTCCTGGCGTACCCGTTCGGCCAGTTCGCCCGTGCTCAGCCGTACCCGGCGCGCGCCCGGCGGAAGGTGGAGGATGCGGGCCCACTTGGCGCGCAGTTCGGCCTGGGCGGCGTCGATCAGGTCTCCGGCGTCGGGGTGCGGGGAGGGCAGGGTGTGCAGCCACAGGGTGGCGAGGTCCACCGGTGCGCCGCCGGCGCGCAGGCGGTCGTACACGGTGTGCAGACGGCCGCGGACGGCTTCGGCGAAGCGGTTCGTCATCCAGCGGGCGGCGGTCAGGCACAGTTGCAGGGGTTCCAGGTGTGCCAGCAGTGCGGCGCCGGCCGTGGCCGTGGCCGACCGGCGTGCGTCGGAGTACACCAGGCCCCGGCAGGGGGCGGTGCGTTCGCCCTTGGCGCGCTGGGCCTCGCTGTCGGTGAGCGCGGCGAAGTCGGCTTCCAGGGCGGAGATCGCGGCGGTCAGCGCGCCGGCGTCGAAGCGGGCGGCGCGTACGGCGTCCCGGCCGCGTTCCAGGACGGCGAGGCTGTCCAGCGCCCGCTGCCGGGCGGCCTGGTCGGGGACGCGTTCCAGGATGCGGCGCAGGGCGCGGTCGGGGTGGGTGGCCGCGGGCACCTCCAGCCGCCAGTGCACCCAGCGCCGGGTGAGCAGCTCGCCGACGGTGTGGGCCACCTCGTCGGCGTCCAGGCCCAGTTCGGCGGCGATGGCGTCCGTGTGCCGGGTGCCGTCGCAGCGTTCCAGTACGGCGAGTTCGCGTGCGCCGATGGGCTGTGCGGGGCGTCCGGGGACCCGTACCCGGCCGTCTTGGCAGCGTACGAAGGACACCCGGCGCGGCGGGATCCAGCGCATCAGTTCGCGGTCCTCACCGAGCACCTTGGCCAGGGCGTCGATGGCCCAGCCGGAGAAGTACACCTCCTGCGCGGCGAGGAATCCGTCGCCGGCGTCCACGGCGACGGCGTCCGGTGCGGACAGGTCCCAGCGGCCCCAGCCGACGGGGCCGAAGAAGCCGATGGTGTCGTTCTTGACGCAGAACCGCTGCCAGTAGTGCGCGACCAGTTCCTCGCGCTGGCGCGGCATGCTGCTGCGGCTGTCCACGCCCGGTGTCCAGCGCAGGAACGGGGCGATGCCGGTCCGCAGGACGGCGGGGTTCTGCCAGGCGAGGGCCGCCTGGAAGCGGGGCTGGGCGGCCACCTCCTGGAGGTGGCGGGCGGTGTGTACGGCGGCGGCGGACAGTTCCTCGGTGAAGGCCTGCCACTCGGGCCCGGACAGGTCCGTGCCGGGGCCGAACTTGTCGGCGGCCTCGGCCAGTCCGGGCGGGGCCAGGCGCAGCACGCCGTCGGCGGGGAAGCCGGGGCCGCGCAGCGCGAACTGGTCCCACAGCCGCCAGCCTCCGCCCGGCAGCAGGACAGGTGCGTGCTCGTCCGACATCGCGTGCTCCTTCCGGAAAGGGGGGGTGCGCGGGGGTTCCTCTGCCCGGCCGGGCGGGTGCCGCCGCCGGGATGCCGGGCGCCCCGGCCGCAGAGCACGGTCCCGCGCCGGGACCGTGGCTCACCAGAGAAGATCCGGCAGCAACGCACGCCGCCGGTACGGCGCGTTCGTCCCTGACCCGGCGCGGCGGGTTCCGGGCACGCTGGCAGCGTCGGCCCCTGACCTGTGGCCGGCCCCATCACCTGCGGGAGGTTCACCGTGACGCAACCCAACTCCGCGGCCGGCGCGGGCGGCGAGACACCGCGCCCCGGCACCGACGAGGTGTACCTCGTGGTGCGCAACGACGAGGAGCAGTACTCGATCTGGCGGGCGGACCGTGAGGTGCCCGCCGGCTGGTACCCGGAGGGCCGGCGCGGCAGCCGGCAGGAGTGCCTGGACCACATCGGCGTGATCTGGACGGACATGCGCCCGCTCAGCCTGCGCCGCCGGCTGGCCGGGGCAGATGTCTGAGGGCCGTCCGGGCCGGCTCCTGTCGCGGCCTGCCCACGGTCCCCCGCAGGGGGCGCCACCGGAACGGCTGTGCCCGGCCGTGCTGGACCTGTCCGCGCTGCCCGACCGGACGCACCCGGCGGGCCCGCGGGCGTTGCGGGGACCGCTGGAGCTGTACCTGGCCCAGGTCGGCACGCAGGACGAGCGGGCGCTGCGGCGCGCGCGGGAGTTGCTGGACGCGGAGGAGCGGGCGCGGGCGCGCGCGTTCCGGCGCGACCGGGACCGCGACGCCTATGTGGTCGCGCACGCGGCGCTGCGCAGTGTGCTGAGTGTGCTGCTGGGCATCCGCGCCGAGGCGTTGCCGCTGATGCGTGAACCGTGCGCCGGCTGCGGCGGGCCGCACGGCCGGCCGGCGCTGCGCACGGCCGGGGTGCACTTCTCCCTGTCGCACAGCGGGGACCTGGTGATGGTGGCGCTCGCCCCGGCGCCGGTCGGTGTGGACGTGGAGGGGCTGGCCACCGCGCAGGCGGTGCTCGGCGCGCAGTCCGCGCTGCACCCAGGGGAGGCGCGGGAACTGGCGCGGCTGCCCGCGCACGAGCGGCCGGCGGCCTTCACCCGGGCCTGGGTGCGCAAGGAGGCCTACCTCAAGGGCCTGGGCACCGGGCTGGTGCGGGATCCGGCGCTCGACTACGTGGGCACCGGGCCGCGGCCGGCGGCTCCGTCGCCGCAGTGGACCGTGCGGGACGTCCTGGTCCCCGCGGGGTACGGGGCGGCGGTGGCCCTGCGGGCACCGTGAGGGCGCCCCCGACAGCACTCACAGCACGGCGGGGACCGGTCATCGGACCGGTCCCCGCCGTGCTGTCGGGGTGCTCCCCCGCGAGGTACGGGCCGGCAGTGCGCTCTTCACGGCTTCCCCCCTTCCCGGCGCGCGGGACCGCGCTACGATCACGGTCGTGAGCGGTGCTGAACCGACCATCCTCGCCACGTCCGGAGGCCACCGCGTCGGCGCGCGGGCCCGGGTCCTCTTCGATGCTCTGGTCCACCACGCGGTGCACCTGTCCGGCGTGCACGGCAGGCGCCCGCGCATCCTGTACGTCGGCACGGCGGTGGGGGACGCCGAGCACGTCGCGGCGCGGATGGCGGAGGCCGCCCGGATCGCGGGCTTCGACCTCACCCCGCTGCACCTGTTCCCCATGCCGAACGTCGACGACGTCGAGGGCACGGTCCTCGACCACGACGTGGTGTGGGTGATGGGCGGCTCGGTGGCCAACCTGCTCGCCGTGTGGCGGGTGCACGCGCTGGACGCGGTGATGCGGCGCGCGTGGCGGGCGGGTGTGGTGCTGGCCGGGGTGAGCGCGGGTTCCATCTGCTGGTTCGAGGGCGGTGCCACGGACTCCTTCGGACCCGAACTGCGCCCGGTGACCGGGGGTCTTGGCCTGCTTCCGTACGGCAACGGCGTCCACTACGACTCCGACCCGGGCCGGCGTCCCCTGATCCACCGCCTGGTCGCCGACGGCACCTTCGCCAGGGCCCACTGCACCGATGACGGGGTGGGCCTGGTCTACCGGGGCACCGAACTGGCCGAGGTGGTGGCGGAACTGCCGGACAAGGCCGCCTACGTGGTGCGCCGGGACGGCGAGCGGGTCGTGGAGGAACGGCTCGTACCGCGGCTGCTGCCGGCGCCCGCGTTCTGACGGCCCGCTCCCGCCGCATGCGCACGGTGCGGCGTTCGTCCGCCCCGCGTTCGGCCCGCCCCGCCCTCACCCCTGTGCCGAGTGCCGGACACGGCAACGGGGTGGGGCGGGTGGAGCGCCCGGGCGGCGCTCTTGACGCCCGGCGTCATGCGGCTCGCCCCCCGGCCCGGCGCCCTGGCGTGCGTCAGACGAGGCCGTGGCGCACGGCCTGCGCGACCGCGTGGGCCCGGTTGCGGGCCTGCAGACGCCCCATGATCTCGTAGATGACGTTCTTGACGGTGTGTTCGGAACAGTCCAGCAGGCGGGCGATGCCCGCGTTGGCGTGGCCCTCGGCCAGCAGGCGCAGCACGGACATCTGGCGGGCCGTCAGGGCCGGGGGCCGCACGTCCGCTACCGGTTCGCCGCCGCCGGGAGTAGCGGTCAGCAGGTGGGAGAGTTCCGGGTAGGGGATGCTCGGATGGGGGTGGGCGGCGCGGCGTACCGCGGCCGCGAGGGTCTCCTCGGTGAGGTCCGCGGTTTTCAGGACGACGGCTCCGGTGCGCAGGGCCAGCAGCAGGCCCGGGCGGCTGACGGTGTCGCACACGAGCAGCAGCCGGCCGGCATCCCGCCCGCCGCGCAGAGCCTGTTCGGCGTCGGCGGCCACGACCACGACCACGCTCCCGGTCCCGGCGGGCCCGTGCTCGGGCTCGCAGGCGAAGCCGGCGCGGCGGGCGAGGGAGCGGACGCGGTCCGCGCCGCGCGAGGGCGTGATACGCAGGACCGGGCGCGAAGGGAGCGTGCCGGGCGTGACCTGGGTGGCCGGCGCGGGGGGCGCGGGGGGCGCGGGCGGGGCGATCAGGGTGGCCGTCACAGCATGCCTGCCCGCAGCGCGTAGGCGACCGCGTGGGCACGGTTGCGCAGCCTGAACCGCTGGGTGATGTCGTGGACGACGGTGGTGACGGTGCGCGGCGAGTAGGCCAGCTGCTGGGCGATCTCCGCTGTCTCGTGCCCGTCGGCGACCAGCCGCAGCACCGAGCGTTCCCGGTCCGAGAGCATGCCGTCGGCCCAGCCGCCCGAGCCGTGCCGGGTGTTCGCCGGACGCTCCAGGATCTGTTCGAGCAGCTCGGGTGGCAGGGTGCAGTCGTCCCGGGCGGCGGCCAGCACCGCGTGGTTGAGACGGGAGGCGTCGGCGTCGCGGCGCAGCAGCAGGCCGCGGGCGCCGGCGGCCAGGGCGTGCAGGGCGTCGCCGGAGGCGAGGGCGGCGACCACCAGGACGACGGCGGGGTGCTGCCGGTGGGCGCGGGTGGTGCGCACCATGTCGAGTTCCGCGGGGCCGAGCCGGTCCACGGTCAGGACGGCGACCCGGGCGTCGCCGGGCTCGCACACGCTCAGCTCGGGGCAGGCGAGCAGGGTACTGCGGGTGCCTGCCTCCAGCACCGGGTCGAGCGCGACCACACCGACGGGTAGGGGTGCTCCCATCTGCTGCTCCTTGAAAGGTCGTCCGCCCCGTCATGAGCGCTGCGGGCGGTCTGGGGTACTGCGCCCACCGTGCCGTGGGCGGCGGGGCGCGGGCATCGGTAGCCGGTCCCCACCTTTCCCGCGGGGCGGGCGGCCCTGTCCCCCGTAAGGCCGCCTCCCGGGTGCGGTGTGCGGCGGCCGGCGGCGGGCAGGGCGAGCCGCGCGGTGTCCGGGGCGTACGCGCGGGGGCGGGAGGACGGAGGGGGGCGGGGGTGCGCGCCCTCGGGAATGGGGGTGTGCCCGGGTGCGACCCGCAGGAAGTGCGGGCGCGGGCCCGTGAAGTGGGGGGGTGCAGCGGGCCGTACCGGCGTGCGCAGGCGTAAGTGCGGCGCTCCCCCGGTCCTGTCCGGGGACGCCGGGATCCCGGTTCGACCTGCGTGTTTCCCCGTCCGGGGGCGTCTGCGCGCACGCGGTACCCACCGGTGGGGCGCAGCCCGCGCAGAATATGGGGGCCGCTTCCCCATGTGGGGGCCGCAGGGGGTCTGCGAACTTCTTTCCCGTGACCGAGACCACCAGCCTCCCGACTCCCCGGAGCGCCTGCCTGCCACTCGCCTGGTGGGCTCCGGCGCTGTCCCTCGCGGAACGGCTCGCCGCCCCCGGACTCCCGGTGGCGCCCGCCGCTCCGGGGGCCACCGGGCGCGCCCCCTGGGCCGCCGGTGACGCGGAGGGCTTCGCCCTGCGGCTGGCCCACCTCGGGGTGGACGGCGCCACGGCGGCGGCCCTGGCGGCGGAGCCCGCCGAGCGGCTGGCCGCCCGGACGGTGAAGCCCCGCTGGGCGGCGTACGTGGAAGCGGTCCTGGACGCGGACGCCGAGGACACGGCGGAGCCGGTGGTGCCCGGTGAGGGACCCGATGCCTTCGCACCGGTCGTACGCCCGGTCGTCGCCGCGGCCTCCGCCCGGCTCGCCGAGCTGCTGCCCGGCGTCCCGGCTGCCGAACGAGCCGTCTGGCGGGGCGCGTTCGAGTGCCGGCTGACCCACCACCTGGTCCGGCAGGCCGCCCGCACGCTGGTCCACGAGCTCGACCTGGCCCGGCGCGCCCGGCGCCTGAGCGGCGCCGGCCCGCGCGAGCGGTTCGCCTCCTTCGTCGCCGCCGCCGGCACCCGCCGGGGGCTGGGCAGCCTGTTCGCCGCCTACCCGGTGCTCGCCCGGATGCTCGGGCAGAGCGCGCTGGACGCGACGGAGGCGACGGCCGAACTGGTGGCGCGCTTCCACGCCGACCGGGACGCCCTGACCACCACCCTCCTCGGCGGTCGCGCCCCCGGGGCGCTCACCGGGGTCGACCTGGGCCGCGGAGACGCCCACCAGGGCCACCGGTCCGTGGCGGTCCTGCACTTCGCGAGCGGCGAGCGGCTGGTGTACAAGCCCCGGCCGCTCGACCAGCACGCCCTGCTCGACGACCTGGTGGCCTGGCTCAACGCCAAGGTGCCCGGCCTGGCGCTGCGCACTGCGCGCAGCCTGCGCCGGAACTCGTACGGCTGGCTGGAGTTCGTCGAGCACCGCTGGTGCCGGTCGGTGGCCGAGACCGACGCCTTCTACCGGCGCCAGGGAGCGCTGCTGGCGCTGCTCTACGCGGTGGACGGCGCCGACATGCACTACGAGAACGTCATCGCCTGCGGTGACCAGCCGGTCCTGGTGGACGCCGAGACGCTCCTGCACACCGGGCTCCCGCAGCCCATGACGGCGGGCGCCGACCCGGCCGCCGACGCCCTGCACGCCTCCGTACACCGCACCTGTCTGCTGCCCCACCTGCTGATCGGCGAGCACGGGGCGCTGGACATCTCGGCGCTCGGCCGGTCCACCGACGGCACTTTCCCGAGCGAGGGCCTGCACTGGCAGGACAGCGGGCGGGACACCATGCGGGCCGTGCGCGCGCCGCTGCTCAGCCCGGCCGCGCAGAACCAGCCGCTGCCCGCCGGGCGCCCGCTGCAGGGCGCCGACCACCGGGCGGCCCTGCTGGAGGGCTTTCGCACCGCGTACGCGGCGATCGCCGCCGACGGCGGTGAACTGCTCGGCGAGGACGGCCCGCTGGCCTCCCGCGCCGGCAGCCCGGCCCGGCTCATCGCCCGTTCCACCCGCCTGTACACGACGCTGCTGGAGGAGTCCGCCCACCCCTCCCTGCTCGGCGACGCGCTCGCCCGGGAGAGCGTGTTCGCGGTGCTGTGGACCGAGTCCGAGCACGACGAGGTGCGCCGACGGCTCATCGAGCACGAGACGGCGGACCTGTGGCGGGGGGACGTCCCCCTGTTCGCGCACCGGCCGTCCGGTACGGGGGTCCGGGCGGCCGACGGCACCTGGCTGGCGGGAGTGCTGCCGGTGGCGAGTCTGGCGGCGGTGCGGGAGAAGATCGCCCGGATGGACGAGGTCGACTGCCGCGACCAGGAGTGGATCATCGCGGCCACGCTGGCGGCACGGGGCACCGGTTCGCCGCTGGACCGGCCCCGCTCCGAGCTGGCGGTGGCGCCGGTACCGGCGGTGGCGCCCGAGGCGTCCCGGCTGCTCGCCGCCGCGTGCGGGATCGCCGACGAGCTCGCGGCCCGCGCGGTACGGGACGGCGGCCGCACCAACTGGCTCGGTCTGGAACGGGTTTCCGGCCCGCACTGGGCGGTGCTGCCGATGGGCGCCGGGCTCGCGCAGGGCTACTGCGGGGTCGCGCTGTTCCTCGCGCACACGGACGCGCTGGTCGGGGCCGGCCGGTACGCCGACCCGGCCCGCGAGGCGGTCCGGCCGCTGCCCGGCCTGCTGAAGGCACTGGCCTGCGACCCCGAGCTGAGCGCGGCGGCGGGGCCCGGCGCCTACGACGGACTCGGCGGCATCGTCTACGCCCTGGTGCGACTGTCGGGGCTGCTCGGCGAGGACCTGACGGGCTGTCTGCCGGACGCGCTCACCGCGCTCGGCCACGCCGTCGCGGCCTGCCCCGACCCGGGGCTCGCCGGCGGCACGGCCGGCGCCCTGGCGGCCGCCGTCGCGGCGCACGAGGCGACCGGCGATCCGGCGGCACTGCGGCTGGCGGACACGGTGGCGGACCGGCTGCTGACGACGGTGTCCGGCGCCGCGCAGGGCATGGCCGCGACGTACACGGCCGCCGGCCTCACGGGCAGCGCCGCGGACGCCGGCGTCGCGGGGGCCGTGGCGGCCGGTGTGCGCACCGGAGTCGCAAGCAGCGCCACCGGCAACGGCGGGCACACCGCGCGCACGGACACGGACGGCACCCCGGCGATCGACCCGACCGGTCTTGCGGGCGGGGCCGTGGCGGCCGGCGGGCGCACCGGGTTCGCGGACGGGGCCGCGGGGATCGGGTGGGCGTTGCTGCGGTACGCCGCCCGGCGGCCCGGACGTGCCGCCCGGCACACGGGGGCCGCCCACGCCCTGCTCCGCGCCGCGCTCCGGGGCGCGGGGGCCGCGCCCGCCGACACGTCCTGGGCCGACGGGCTCGCGGGCGTGGCGGCCGCCGCCGCCCGCCTTCCCGCCGCCCACCTTCCCCCGCGACCGGGTGCGCCCCGGCCGGCGGAGCGGCTGGCGGACGCCGAGGTACGCCCGGACCTGAGCCTGGGACAGGGCACCCTCGGCACGCTGGAGGCGCTGGCCGTCCTCGCCGGACAGGGCGACGCGACCGCCGCCGAGGCACTGAACCGGCGCAGCGGTCAGGTGCTCGCCCTCGTCGAGGCGCAGAGCCACCGATGTGCCACCCCCGATCACGTCCCCTCCCCCGGGCTGCTGACCGGACTGTCCGGCATCGGCTACGGACTGCTCCGCCTGGCCCGGCCCGAACACGTGCCGTCCGTCCTGCTCCTGGGACACCCCGGCCACTGACCGACCCACGTACCTGCGCTCCTCGGCACCACGGCACCGCTCCACCTCACACCGTGCGCATCCGCACGGGACACCAGAAGGGGATCACCGTCATGGACAAGCACCTCGCCACCACCGCCGCCGACGTCACCGAGACCGCCGCCGACGAGCAGGACGCGGCGGGCGGCGTCACGCTCAAGGGCCGCAACCGCGCCTGCGCCCGGGCCCGCGTACTGGCGGGGATGGTCCTGACCAGCGGCGTCGTCATCACGCTGAGCACCCTGGACACCTCGGTCTCCGCACCGAACTGACGGCCAGTCAGTACCGACACCGCGTGCGGCGCGGGCCCGTTCGCCGGGTCCGCGCCGCCGTGCTGCGTACGGGAGCCGGTGACGGAAGCGGCCGGGAGAGACCGGGAGCGGGCGACCTGCCGCAGATCAGGATATTCCGATTATCATCTGCGTCCATGCGTTCCCATGCGCCATCCCTGGTCGGGCGGGACCCCCAAATCGCCCTGCTCGAACGTGCCTTGACCGAGGCGAGGCAGGGACGCGGCGGTGTCGTCTTCCTGGTCGGCGAGGCCGGTGTCGGCAAGTCACGGCTCGCGGCGGAGGCGGTGGGCCGGGCGCTGGACGCCGGGATGCGCGTCCTGCGCGGCCGCAGCAGCACCACGGGGCCGGCCGTGCCGTTCCGTCCCCTCACCGAGGCGCTGATGTCGCTGTTCCGCGGCGGCGAGCCCATGGACGACCTGCCCCTTGGCCCCTACCGCCCCGTCCTGGGGCGGCTGATCCCCGACTGGGACACCGGGGAACGCGAGAGCAGCTCCATGGTCATCCTGGGCGAGGCGGTGCTGCGCCTGCTGACCGCCGCCGGGCGCGGGCAGGGCCAGCTGCTCCTGCTGGAGGACCTGCACGACGCCGACCCCGAGACGCTCGGGGTCCTGGAGTACCTGGTGGACAACCTGGAGTACTCACCCGTACTCCTGCTGGCCACCGTGCGCACGGACTTCAGCGAGGCGCTGGACCTCGCGCAGTCCGCCCGCCGGCGCGGCGTCGCGGCTCTGGTCGAGCTGCCGCCGCTGACCCGGCCCCAGGTGCACGGCATGATCGCGGCGCAGCTCGGTGCCGAGGGCCCGGACGAGGTGCCCGAGGCGGTCCTGCAGCGGCTGTGGGAGGACAGCGCGGGCAGCCCGTACCTGGTGGAGGAGCTGCTGCAGTCGATGATCGGGGCCGGGACGCTGGTGCAGGGGCCGCAGGGCTGGCGCGCGGTCGGAGATCTGCGCAGTGACGTTTCCTCGACGCTGGCGCGAGGCATTCTGCGCCGCATCGACCGGCTGGGCGCGCAGGGCCTGACCCTGTTGTCGGCCGCCGCCGTCCTTGGCCGGCGCTTCCCGCTCACCGTGCTGCAGCGTATGACCGGCGTCGACGACCGGGCCCTGCTCAGCCATCTGCACGCGGGCGTGGCGGCGCGGCTGGTCATCCCCGACGAGCCGGCTCCGGACTGGTACGCCTTCCGGCACTCCCTCACCGTGGAGGCGCTGTTCACGCAGATGACGCCGGGTCAGCGGGCGGAGCTGGCCCGGCGGGGCGCGGAGGCGGCCGAGGAACTGCACCCCGGCCTCGGCGGCGACTGGTGCGCGCTCGCGGCCGGGCTGCGGTGCGAGGCCGGGGACCGCATCGAGGCGGGGCTGCTGTTCGCGGAGGCCGGCGGCCGGGCCCTGGCGGCGGGCGCGCTGGGCTCCGCCGTGACCCTGCTCAGCAGCGCGGAGGGCCTGCTGGCCGAGGCCGGTGATCCGCAGGCGCGGGCGGAGGTGCTGGAGAACCTGCTGCCGGCCCTCGCGGAGGCCGGTGACTTCGCCCGCGCCTTCGAGCTGGCCGAGGACCTGCACGTGCTGAGCGGGTCCGGGCTGAGCCCGGCGCGCCTGGCCGCCCTGCACACCCGGCTGGCCAAGGTCGCCCACACGGCGGGGCGGTGGAGCGACGGCAACCGCCAGATCGTGCGTGCCCGCCAGATGCTGGCGAGCGCGCCGGACGAGGCGACGGCCGCGGCCGTCGACGTCACGGCCGCCTATCTGGCCCTGGACACCCCGGGGCCGGACCGCACCCAGCACGCGGAGAAGCTGGCCCGCTCGGCCGCCGACACCGCCGAGCGGTACGGACTGCCCGTCGTCGCCTGCCAGGCCAGCGAGCTGCTCGCCACCGTGGCCAGGGAACGGGACCCCCAGGAGTCGCAGGCGATGCTCGAACAGGCCCTCGCCACGGCGGAACGCCATCGCCTGCCGCTGCAGCGCATGTACGCGGCCACCCGCATGGGCGGCAACGCCTGGCTCGCCGAGGGCGACACCTCGGGTCTGCTGGCGGCCCGCGCGGAGGCGCTGCGGCTCGGCTCGGTGCACCTCGTGCACACCGTGGACGGCATCCTCGTGCTGGACGCGGTGCTGCGCGGCGACTACGAGGGCGCCCGGGCGGCCGCCGCCGAATGCCTGGCCGTGGTACGGCGCCTGCGGCTGGCGCCCGCCGTGCGGTACGTCCTGATGGCGCAGTCCGTCCTGGAGGCACACCGCGGGGACCGTACGGCGATGTTGGCGGCGCTCGCCGCGTTCACCGAGTGGGACGGTGCCGGCTCGCAGGAGGAGCCGCTGTGCCTGGGTCTGGCCCGCGCCTTCTGCGCGCTGCTGGAGGAGGACCGCGAGCTGGCCCGTGCCGAGCTGCGGGCGGTGGTGGCGCTGGAGGCGGACAACCCCTCCACCTACCACCTCAGCGGCACCCATGGCCTCGTCCTGCTGCTGGACGTGCTCGCCGGGGACGCGGACCGGGCCCGGCACGACGAGGTCACCGCCACCGCCGTCGCCCGGATGCGCTGGAACCGGCAGTTCGTGCTGCTCGCCGACGCCGTGCTGCTCGGCCGGGAGGGGGCGGGCGCGCGCGCCGCGGCGGCGGTGGAGTCGGCGCTGGCGCTGGCGCAGCCGTACCCGCTGGCCCAGCACCTGGGCCTGCGGCTGATCGCCGACGCGGCGCACCAGGACGGCTGGGGTGATCCGGTGGGCTGGCTGCGGCGCGCCGAACACCACTTCCACGAGCGGGACACGGCGGCCGTGGCGGGTGCCTGCCGGGCCGCGCTGCGCCGGCTCGGCGCTCCCGTGCACCAGCACCGCACCGGAACCAGCGGCATTCCCGACCAGTTGCGGGCGCAGGGGGTGACCGTGCGGGAGTTCGAGGTGTTCCGGCTGCTCGCGGAGCGGCTCGGCAACAAGGACATCGCCGACCGGCTGTTCATCTCGCCCCGTACGGCGGAGAAGCACATCGCGAGCCTGATCACCAAGACGGGGGCGGCCAACCGCGCGGACCTGTGCGCGCGGTCGGCCGCCCTGCGGTCCTCCTGAAGCCGGGTTAGGTCGTGTCCGCGAAGTCCCGTCGTCCGCCCGGAGGACGGGTTCCGCGGCGTCTGGTGCGTGCTCTCGGTGCGCGGGGCGGAGTCCCTCGTACTGGGTGTACTCGGGGCTTCGCCCGGTGCGGCGAGAGTGCGTGCCAGGCGTCGCGGAACAGGCGGGACTTCGCGGACACGGCCTAGCGCATCTCGCGTACCGCGGGTGAGGCGAGGACCGCGAGGCCCGTTGCGGCGAGGACGGCGGCCACCACCGCGAACAGGGCGAACGTGTCGATCCGTGCCAGTGCACCGCACGCGATCAGTGACAGTGGGGCGGCCGCGTAGCCGAGGACCATGTCGACGGAGACGACTCGGCCGAGCACGTCCTGCGGGATGTTCCGCTGGATCCAGCTGAGTCCGAACACGCCCTGGAATCCGATGGCGAAGCCCATGGCGAGCACGGTCGCCACGACGGCCGCGGTGCTGTGCACCAGGCCCAGTACGGCCATTCCGGCGCCCAGCCAGCCCGCGAGAGCGGCCACCAGCAGGCCCACCCGGGGCCGGCCGCCGAGCGCGCCGCCGGCGAGCGTGCCGAGGATCGCGCCGCCGGCGAGGGATCCGTTGAGCACGCCGAGTGTGGCGGAGCCGCCCCGCAGCACCTGGTCGGCGAGGGTGGCGAAGCCGACCGTGAAGGGCCCGGCGTAACAGAAGTTGACGGCGGTGTCGAGGGCGACGATCGTCCGCAGCCGGGGGTCGCGGAAGGTGTAGGTGACACCCTCGCGGATGCGGATGCCGAGGGGTGTGCGTTCTTTCGCCGCGCCGGTCTGCGCACGGCCGGCGCCGGGGCGGGTGCGGATGCTCGCCACGCACCAGCCGCACAGGGCGAAGCAGACGGCGTCGACGAGGAAGGCGACCGGCGCGCGGGTGACGGCGATGACCACACCGCCGACGGCGGGTCCGATGACGGCGGCGGTCCGGGCGCCGGTGCCCAGCAGCGCGTTGGCCGCGGTGAGCAGGTCCTTGTCCACGACGGAGGGCAGGATGGAGACGCGGGCGGGCTGGAAGAAGGCGTCGACGGCGCCGAAGGCGGCGGCCGCCGCGCACAGCGTCCCCACCGTCAGCTGCCCGCTCAGTCCGGCGAGTCCGACGCCCGCCATCAGTGCCGCCCGGGTCCAGCTGGAGGCGACCATGAGGGTGCGGGTGGACCAGGAGTCGCCGAGGGAGCCGCCCACCAGGGTGAGCAGTGCGCGGGGTACGGCCTGGAAGGCGAGGACGTAGCCGAGGGCGAGGGTGGAGCCGGTCAGTTCGAGGGTGATCCAGGAGAAGGCGACGACGCTGAAGCCGTCGCCGAGCAGGGACAGCGACTGTCCCAGCCACAGGAGCTGGAAGGGCCGTTGCCGGGCCGGTGCCCACAGCCGGGGACCGGCGTCGGCGAGAGTGGTGGCCATGGGGTGCCTTTCGTCGCGGACGCTCTCGGGGGTCCGGTCAGTAGCGGACGGGCAGGGCGGTGAGGCTGCGGTTGAGCAGGGAGGGCTGCCAGGTTTCTGTGCCGGGGTCCGCCAGGGTCAGGGCGGGATGGTCGGTGACCAGGGTCCGCACGGCGGACACGGCGACCAGCCGGGCCAGCGCGGCGCCGATGCAGAAGTGGGCGCCGAAGCCGAAGCCGAGGTGGGTCGCGCCGGTGCGGCGCACGTCGAACCGTGTGGGGTCGGGGAAGCGGGCCGGGTCGCGGTTGGCGGCGGCGGTGACGAGGAAGATCCGGTCGCCGGTGTGCAGGGTGTGGCCGTCGAGGTCGAGGTCGCGGGCCGCGGTGCGGATCGACATCTTGGACGGGCCGTCCAGGCGCAGGGTCTCCTCCACGGCGCCCTGGGCCAGTTCGGGGTCCGCGCGGACGGCGGCGAGCTGTTCGGGCCTGGTGTGCAGGGCCAGGACGGTGTTCGCGATGAGGTTGCTGGTGGTCTCCCCGCCGGCGAACGCCATCTGGGTGAGCATCCCGACGAACTCCTCCTCGCTGACGGAGTCGCCGACCCGGCCCTCGCGCAGCACCTGGCTGATCAGGTCGTCGCCGGGTTCGGCGCGGCGCCGCGCGACCAGCGCCGCGAGGTAGTCCTCCAGGCTCACCAGTGCCTGCAGGGAGGCCCGGTACTCGCTCTCCTCCTGGGCGGTGCCGAGGACGAGGTCGGCGACGCGGGCGTTCCAGTACCAGAAGGAGGGGGCGTCGGTGGGCGGGATGCCGAGCCAGCGGGCGAACACCAGCGCGGGCAGGGGCTTGGCGACGTCGGCCATCAGGTCGCCGGTGCGGCCGGGTAGCGCCTTGCGGGCGAGGACGGCGCGGGTCGCCTTCTCGGTGAAGGCGCGGTAGCGGGCCACCGCGCGGGCGGCGAACGCCTCCTGGAACACCTGGCGCAGCCTGCGGTGCTGGGGAGCGTCGTTGAAGACCATCCAGCGGGAGAGGATCCCGAAGGCCCGCTCGGCGTCCTCGCGGGCGCCGTGGGGTACGGCGTCCATCAGGGGGCGTACCCGGTCGGCGGAGACCGCGGGATCGCGCAGGCAGCGCATCACCTGGTCGTAGCCGGTGACGAGCCAGGCGTGGTGCATCGGGCTCCAGTGGACGGGGGCGTGCGCGCGCAGGGCGTCGAGGTGGTCGTAGGGGTCGGCGACCATGTCGGCGGACAGCAGGTAGCGCTCGGTGAAGGCGGGGGCTGCGGTGGTCATCGGTCTTCTCCCGCCTGGATGCCGGCGAGCAGTCGGGCGATGCCGTGCACCCTGGGCTCGGCCATCATCGACATGTGGTCGCCTTCGCTGATGTGCAGGGTGAGTCCGTCGCCGGCCACCTCGCGCCAGCGGGCGACGTAGGTGTCGTAGTCGACGTCCAGGCCCGGCATGGTGCGGCCGCGGGGCAGTGAGGCGGCCTCGCTGCCGACCACGAGGTGGATGTGGCCGGGGTAGGGACGGACCTCGTAGGCGGCCAGGGCGGCGAGCAGCGAGTGCCACACCTCGATGGGCGCGTTCTCGACCAGGGCCGCTTCGGCGGGGCTCATGCCGGCGCCCAGCAGGGTGGCGGTGAGTTCGGCCGTGGCCCTCTCGCGCTGCGGGGAGGCCGGCAGTTCGCGCAGCCGGTCGCGCAGGCGCAGGGCTTCGCGCAGGTCCTTGGTGACGCCGTCCAGACGGGCGCGGGCGGCGGTGTTGGGCAGGTACGGCTCGATCAGGACGAGGGGGGCGACCTGGTGGCGCGCCGTGTGCAGCTGGGTGGCCATCTCCAGGGCGATGTTGGCGCCCATGGACCAGCCGAGCAGGGCGTGCGGGCCGGTGGCGTCCCGGTCGGTGATCTCGGCGACGTAGTTGGCGGCGATGCCGGCGACCGTGCTCGGGTCGACGCCGCCGAGCAGTCCGCGTGCCTGGAAGGCGTGGACGGGCCGGCCGGGCGGCAGGGCGCGGGCGAGCGGCACGAACCAGGCGGCGCTGCCGCCGGTGGGGTGCACGCACCACAGGGGCTCCCCGGTGCCCTCGCGCAGCCGTACCTCGGAGGTGACGGCGGCGGGCAGCCCGTCACCGGCCGCCCGGGTGGCGTGCGCGGCGAGCTGGGCGATCGTCGGGTGTTCGATCAGGTCGCCGACCGACACCGGCAGGCCGCGTGCGGCGGCCATCAGGGAGACCCGGACGGTGGACAGGGAGCTGCCGCCGATGCGGAAGAAGTCGTCGTGGGCGCCGATGCGCGACAGGCCGAGGACTTCGCGCCAGATCTCGGCGAGGACCTTCTCCGCGGTGGTGGACGGGGCGGCGTACCGGGTGTCGTCGCGGTCGAGTTCGGCCGGTGGCAGGGGCAGCGCCCGCTTGTCGGTCTTGCCGCTGCGGTTGACGGGCATCTCGTCCAGGAAGACGAACCGGGCGGGCAGCATGTAGGCGGGCAGTGAGGCCCGCAGGTCGCGGCGCAGCTTTTCGGGCCGGGGCCGCTGCGGGCCGTGGACGACGAGGTAGGCGACGAGGGCCGGTTCGCCGGGCAGGTCGGTGCGGTGCAGGACGACGGCCTGGCGGACCTCGGGCAGGGCCCTGAGGGCGTGCTCGATCTCGCCGAGTTCGATGCGGAAGCCGCGCAGTTTGACCTGTGAGTCGCGGCGGCCGAGCCATTCCACGGAGCCGTCGGGCCGGTGGGTGCCGAGGTCTCCGGTGCGGCACAGCCGCTCGCCGGGTGCGCCGTACGGATCGGGGACGTAGGTGGCGGCGGTCAGTGCGGGCCGGCCCAGGTAGCCGCGGCCGACGGCCTGCCCGCCGAGGTGGATCTCGCCCGGCACGCCCACCGGGACGGGCTGGAGGTCGTCGTCCAGGACATGGATGCGGGTGTTGCGGATCGGGGTGCCGATGGGCGGGGTGCCCCGGCCGGGGCTCAGTTCGGCGGCGACGGACCACACGGAGGTCTCGGTGAGGCCGTAGACGTTGTGGAAGCGCCGGCCGCGCGACCAGACGTCGGCGAGTTCGGCCGGGCAGGCCTCGCCGGCGACCTGGAGCACCGCCAGCTCGGGGAAGTCGTCCTGGCCGAGTACCGCCAGTGCGCTGGGCGGCAGCATGGCGCCGGTGACGTGGGCCTCGCGCAGGGTGCGGGCCAGGTCGGGGCCGGGGCGCAGGTCCTCCTTGGGGGCGGTGACCAGCCGGCCGCCGTTGGCGAGGGACCAGGTGAGTTCCAGGATGGAGGCGTCGAAGCCGAAGGAGGCGAACTGCAGTACCCGGTCGCCGGCGGTGGGGCGCACCAGGTCGCGCTGTCCTTCGAGCATGTTGGACAGGCCCCGGTGCGGGATGGCCACGCCCTTGGGTGTGCCGGTGGAGCCCGAGGTGTAGATGATGTAGGCGAGGGTGTCGGCGTCGGGCTCTCGGCCCGGCACGGCTTCCACGGGGTCGGCGGGGGTGTCCAGGTGGATCACCGGCCCGTCGAAGGGCACCGTCCCGGTGAGTGCGCGCTGGGTGAGCAGCACCCGCATGCCGCTGTCCTGGGCCATGAACGCGAGCCGTTCGGTGGGGTGTTGCGGGTCCAGGGGCAGGAAGGCGCCGCCGGAGCGCAGCACACCGACGGCGGCACGTACCAGGTCGGGGCCGCGCTCGGCGCAGATGCCCACCACGGTCTCGGGGCCGACCCCCAGCCGCCGCAGCCGCCGTGCCAGCTGCTCGGCCTGTTCCTGGAGTCCGGCGTACGTCAGGTGCTGCCCGCGGTGCTCGACGGCGACCGCGTCGGGGGTGCGGGCGGCGTGGGCGGCGATGTGCTCGTGGAACAGCAGCGGTGAGGAGGGGGTCTCGGGGCCGCGGGCCCAGACGTCGAGGGCGGTGGCGCGGGCGGCGCCGGTGAGTGCGGGCCGGGTCACCGGGGTGTGCGGGGTGGCGGTCATGGCCTCCAGCTGGGCGCAGTACACGTCGGCGAGCTGCTCGGCGGTGGCGGGTGCGACGAACGCCGGGTCGGCGTCGAGGGTGAAGGCGTTGACACTGGCGTTGATGAGCAGCGGGAACATGGTCCGCGCGATCTCCAGGGAGTCGTCCCAGGAGTCGTGCGAGAGCCGGTGGAAGTTGACGTAGTTGAAGACGGCGTCGGTCAGGTTCGGTTCGGTGGGCCGCAGGCGGGCGATGTGGACCAGCGGGAGCCTGCGGTGCGGGAGCATCTCCTGTTCGGCTGTGAAGACGTCCCGCAGGTAGGTGAGCCAGCTGCCGTGCGGGCGGGCCACGCCGAACGGCACGGTGTTCAGGAACAGTCCGCGCATCCGGTCGGCGCCGGGCACCTCGGGCCGCCCGTTGGTGACCAGGCCGATGCTGTGGCCGAGGGCGCTGTCGTCGCGGTCGGCGAACAGGCTCATGGTGTGGTGGAAGGCCGTGAGCAGTACGGTGCGCCGCGGCACGCCGGCCTCCTTGGCCAGGCGGCCGATGCGTTCGGCGAGGTGGGCGTAGGAGCGGCGGACCTCGTGCACCGGCGCCTGGCCGGCGGGGTCGGCGGCGGTGCGCCTGCGGAAGGTGACGGGCCGCAGATCGGCGAGCCGGCCGCGCCAGTAGTCGAGGGACTCCTCGTTGCCGAGCGCGGCCCGCTCCAGGGCGACGTACTCGGCGAAGGGCGGTGCGGTCGGCGGCTCGGGCGCGCGGCGGTGGGCGACGGCCTGCCGGTGCAGGGCCAGCAGGTCGGCGACGAGTGAGGTCAGGCTCCAGCCGTCCAGGACGACGTGGCAGTCGGTGAGGACGAGGCGCAGGTCGTGGTCGGTGATGTGGTGGAGGTGGATGCGCACCAGGGGGGCGGCGGCGAGGTCGAAGCGGCGCTCGAACTCCTCGTCGACGAAGGCGCGCAGCCGCGCCCGCTGTTCCTCGCGCGGCAGTGCGCGCAGGTCGGTGTAGCCGACGGGCAGGCGGGCGGCGCGGTGGACGAGCTGGAGGGGCTCGCGGTAGGAGACGAGGTCGACGGAGGTGCGCAGGATCGGGTGGCCGGTGACGACCGCGTCGACGGCGGCCTGGAAAGCGTCGAGGTCGAAGCCCTCGGGGACGGTGATCTTCAGGTCGGTGACGTTGTGGTAGGCGCCGCGCCGGGGGTCGGCGAGCATCTCGTGCAGCATGCCGGCCTGGAGCATGGTGAGCGGGTAGGCGTCGGCGAGTCCGTCGGGCAGGCGGCCGGCGTCGGCGGGGTCGAGCTGGGAGAAGGGGGCGACCGGGGTGGGGGTGTCGCCGGCGTCGGTGACGAGCGCGGCCAGGTCGGCCAGGGTGCGGGCGCGGAAGACGTCGGCGACGGTGAACCCGAGTCCGGCCAGGCGGCCGAGGCCCACCAGGCGCAGGGCCAGGATGGAGTCGCCGCCCAGGTCGAAGAAGTTGTCGGTGCGGCCGACGTGCTCGACGCCCAGTACCTGGCTCCACACGGCGGCGAGGGCCTGTTCCCGGGGCCCCTGGGGCGGTACGTGTGCCCGAGGCCCGTCCGAGGCGGGCCGGACCGCCGTCAGCGCGGCCCGGTCCACCTTGCCGTTGGCGGTCAGCGGCAGGTGTTCGTGGCGGACGAACAGCGCCGGGACCATGTGCTCGGGCAGGGTCAGCCGCAGTCCCTCGCGCAGGGCGGGCGGGTCGAGGGGGCGGCCCTCGGGCGTGACGACGTGCGCGACCAGGCGGGCGGTGCCCTCGTCGCGGCGGGCCACCACGGCGGCGTCGGCGACGCCGGGCAGCGCGCGCAGGGCGGTCTCGATCTCGCCGGGTTCGATGCGGTAGCCGCGGATCTTCACCTGGTGGTCGGCACGGCCGACGTAGCCGAGCCGGCCGTCGGGCAGCACGCGGACCAGGTCACCGGTGCGGTACATGCGGGCGCCGGGTGTCCCGAAGGGGTCGTCGAGGAAGCGTTCAGCGGTCAGCTCGGGCCGGTTGAGGTAGCCGCGGGCCACGCCGCCGCCGGAGACGTACAGTTCGCCGGTGCTGCCGGGCGGCACGAGCCGGCCGAAGGAGTCCAGGACGTAGCCGTGCTGGCCGGCGAGCGGGCGGCCGATGGGCGAGCGGACGCCGGCGTCGATGTCCTGCTCGGTGATGGTGCGGATCGTGACGTGCACGGTGGTCTCGGTGATGCCGTACATGTTCACCAGCGCGGGGCGGTGTCCCGGGGTCGTGAACCAGTCGCGGTAGTCGCGTACGTCGAAGGCGTCGCCGCCGAAGATCACGGTGCGCAGGGGAAGGTCCGCGAAGCCGGCCCCGGTGTCCTCCAGGTGGGCGCGCAGGCCCTTGAAGGCGGCCGGGGTCTGGTTGAGGACGGTGACGTTCTCCTCGCGCAGTATCCGGTGCACGGCCGCCGGGTCGCGCACCTCGTCCGCGCCGAGCACGACGACGCGTGCGCCGCTGGTGAGCGGCGCCCACAGCTCCCACACGGAGAAGTCGAAGGCGGGTGAGTGCATCAGGGTCCACACGTCGGCGGGGCCGAAGTCGAAGTGGCGGTCGGCGGCGTCCAGCAGCCAGGCCAGGTTGCCGTGGGTGATCTCCACGCCCTTGGGGCGGCCGGTGGAGCCGGAGGTGTAGATGACGTAGGCGAGGTCGTCGGGGGCCGGGCGCAGGTCGTCGCCGTCGTCCGGGGTGTGCGGGGCGTCCGCGTCGAGGGGGACCACGCGGGCCGGCAGTCCCTCGACGGCGGCCCGGGTGGCGGTGTCGGTGACGATCCACTCGACGCCGGAGTCGGTGACGGTGAACTCGCGGCGTGCTCTGGGGTGGGAGGGGTCGAGGGGGAGGTAGGCGGCGCCGGCCCGCCAGACGGCGAGCAGTGCGGCGGCCAGGTCGGGGGTGCGGTCGAGGCAGACGCCGACGAGGGAGCCGCGGGTGACGCCGGCGGCGCGCAGTCGCCGGGCCAGCGCCGAGGCGCGGGCGTCGAGCTGGGCGTAGGTGAGGGTGCGTCCCGATCCGCTCACCGCGACCGCGTGGGGGGTGCGGGCGATGTGGGCGGCGAGGCGGTCGGCGGCGGTGTGCGGGGCCCGGGCGGTGTCGGTGCCGGTGTTGGCGGGGCCGTTGGGGCCGAGGAGGTGGGCGCGTTCGGCGGGGGTGAGCGGGTCGACGGTGCTGAGCGGGGTGTCGGGGGCGGCGCAGAACGCCTCCAGCAGTGTCACGGTGTGCCGGGCGAGGGCGGCGACCGAGGTCTCCTCGAACAGGTCGGGCCGGTAGACGAACACCAGGTCGGTGTGTCCGTCGCCGTCGCGCAGATCGAGGGTGAGGTCGAATTTGGCGGTGGTGAGGTCGATCGGGTACGGCGTCCCGGTCGCCTGCCCCAGGTCGAAGCCGGACGGGGTGGTGTCCGTGTGCGTGTAGAGCACCTGGACGAGCGGGTTGCGGGCGAGGTCGCGTTCGGGGCTCAGCGCGTCGACGACCTGCTCGAAGGGCAGCGACTGGTGCTGGAACGCCTCCAGGACCCGCTCGCGGGTGCGGGCGAGCAGCGCGGCCGGGGTCGGGTCGTCGGAGAGGTCGCCGCGCAGGACGAGGGTGTTGACGAAGAAGCCGACGAGTTGCTCGGTCTCGGCCCGCTCCCGGTTGGCGACCACGGTGCCGACGGCGATGTCGCGCTGTCCGCTGTGGAAGGCCAGCGCGGCCTGGAACGCGGCCAGCACCGTCATGTAGGGGGTCGTGCCGGTGCGCCGGCACAGCGCGGCGAGCGCGTCGCTCAGCGCGGGGGGCAGGGTGAGTCGGTGGGCGGCGCCGCGGCCGCAGGGGGTGTCGGGGCGGGGGTGGTCGGTGGGCAGTTCCAGCGGGGTGAGGCCGGCCAGCCGGGTGCGCCAGTGGTCCAGGGCGGCGGACTGCTCGCCTCGGCGCTGCCAGATCGCGTAGTCGCTGTAGTCCAGGGGCAGTTCGGGCAGGTGGGCGGCGCGTCCCTCGCGGCGGGCCCGGTACAGCTCGGTCAGGTCACGCACGACGAGACCGAGGGACCAGCCGTCGGAGACGATGTGGTGCATGGCCAGGACCAGCACGTGGTCGTCGTCGGCGGCGCGGACCAGGGTGGCCCGGAAGGCGGGCTCGTGGGCGAGGTCGAAGGGCCGTACGGCGGCGGTGTGCACGGCGGCCGACAGGCGCCGTTCGCGGTCCCCGTCCTCCTGGCCCTCCTGGCCGCTCACCTCGATCACGTCCAGGACGGTGCCGTCGGCGGGCAGGACCTGCTGGTGGGGGATGCCGTCGTGCTCGGGGAAGATCACGCGCAGCTGCTCGTGCCGGGCGACCAGGTCCGCCACGGCGGCGCGCAGCGCCGGCAGGTCCAGCGGGCCGGTGAACCGCCATGCCGCGGGCAGCAGATAGGTGGGTGCGCCCGGGTCGAGCCGGTCCAGGAAGTACAGGCGCTGCTGGGCCGCGGACAGCGGGATCCGCTGTGGGCGGGGCCGGACCCGCGCCGGGCCGTCCTCGCGTACGGCGGCCCGGCCGCGCAGTCGCTGCTCCAGCAGGCGCCGGGCGGCCGGGGACAGGCCGCCGCCCGCGGCGAGGGGGCCGGGACGCACGTCGGATGTGGTCATGAGGGCACTCCGATCCAAGAACTGGGGAGAGAGAAGTCGGGCAGGGGCGGGCGCGGGCGACGGGGTCAGAGGCCGGCCGTGAGGGACAGGTCGATCTCCTCGTCGCTCAGCTGCGAGATCAGCTCCAGCAGCCGGCGCTCCACCTCGGCGGCGAGCCGTTCGACGGTGGGGTGCTCGAACAGGTCCCGGACCTGCAGCGGGCAGTCGAAGGCGGTCCGCAGACGGGAGGCGACCGACACCGCGCGCAGGGAGTGGCCGCCCAGGGCGAAGAAGTCGTCGTGGACGCCGACCCGGGGCAGGTCGAGGACCTCGCACCAGATCTGCGCGACGACCGTCTCGGCGGGGGTGCGCGGTGCCACGAAGGCGTGCGGTGCGCGTGCCACGGGCTCGGGCAGGGCGGCGGTGTCCAGTTTTCCCTGCACGGTCAGCGGCAGGGCGTCCAGCAGGACGAACGCCGACGGCACCAGGTAGTGGGGCAGGTGCTCCCGGCAGTGCCGCTCCAGGGACTCCTGCGACAGGCGGGCGCCCGCGGTGTAGGCGACGAGGGCGGCCTCGCCGTGCAGGGTGCGCACCACGACGGCCGCGTCCCGCACTCCGGGATGCCGGCGCAGCACCGCCTCGGCCTCTCCCGGTTCGACGCGGAATCCGCGGATCTTGACCTGGTCGTCGTTGCGGCCGAGGAACTCCAGCTCGCCGGTGGGCAGTCGGCGTACGACGTCCCCGGTGCGGTAGAGCCGGCCGCCTCGCCCGCCGAACGGGTCGGGCACGAAACGCTCGGCGGTCAGTGCGGGACGGCCCAGGTATCCGCGCGCCAACTCCGTTCCTCCGATGAGGAGTTCGCCCGGTACGCCGTCGGGGGTGAGCTCGCCCAGGGCGTCGACGACGTAGGTGCGGCGGCCGCCGAGGGCGCGGCCGATGGGGACCCGGCCGTGCGGGACCGCCTCGACGGTGTGCGCGGTCGCGGAGATCACCGCCTCGGTGGGGCCGTAGGTGTTGATCACGGGTACCGCGGGCAGGTGCGCGAACCACCGCTCCAGGGGGTCGGCGGGCAGTGCCTCTCCCCCGGTCACCAGCAGCCGCAGTGACGCCAGTTGGGGTGCCAGTGTGTCCAGGCGGGCGACGAGCTCCGCCCAGTAGGAGGGGGTGAGTTCCATGACGGTCACCCGCTCGGCGGCGACCCGGGCGGCGAGTTCCTCCGGCGCCCAGATCTCCTCCGGGCGCACCACCACCGTCGCCCCGGCGCTCAGCGCGGGCAGGATCTGCTCCAGCGAGGCGTCGAAGGAGGTGGAGGCGAAGGTGAGCACCCGGTCGTCCGCGGTCAGCGCGAACGTCTCGCGGGCGGTGGCCACATGGGCGTCCAGGGCGTGGTGTTCGACGCCGACGGCCTTGGGGCGGCCGGTGGAGCCGGACGTGAAGATGACGTAGGCGAGGTCGTCGGGGCGGGGGGTGTGGCGGGGGCCGTCGGGGGCCGGCCGGACCTGGCCGACGTCGATCGCCGTGGCCCCGAGCCGGGTGACCTTCTCGCGGGTGCCGGCGTCGCACACCACGTGCCGCGCCCCGGCCTCGCGGAGCATGTACCGCAGGCGTTCCTCGGGGATGCGGGTGTCGAGCGGGACGTACACGCCGCCAGCCCGCCACACGGCGAGCATCGCGGCGATGGGCCACACGCCTCGGCCGACGCACACGCCCACGGCGTCGCCGGGGGCCGCTCCCGCGCCGGCCAGGGCCGCGGCCAGTCCGCCGGTCAGGGCGTCCAGCCGGGCGTGGTCGAGGGTCGTGCCCTCGCAGACGACGGCCGGGGCGTCTGCCCGGCCCCGCACCCGCAGCCGCGGCGCGGGCGCCGTGTCCCGGCCGGCCCCGGCCAGCAGGCTCTCCCGCTCCCCTGGCGAGAGCAGCGGTGCCTCGTCGACGCGCGCCGCGGGGTCGGCGACGAGGGTCTCCAGCAGCCGCCCGACGTGCCGGGCGAACCGGGTGGCGGTGGACGGGTCGAACAGGTCGGCGGCGTACTCGACGTTGAGGGCGAAGCGGTCCTCCCGGACGACGAAGGTGGCGGTCAGGTCGAACTTGGCCGAGCCCCAGGGCAGCGGGAAGTCGGTGGCGGCCGGATCCGGCCGGGTGGAGCCGCCCGTGGAGGCGTCCTGGACGTCCACCATCACCTGGAACAAGGGGTTGCGGGACAGGTCGCGTTCGGGGCGCAGTCGCTCCACGACCCGTTCGAAGGGCACCTCCTGGCGGTCGAAGGCGCCCAGGACGACGTCCCGAACCCGGTCCACGAGCCCGGTGAACGTCGGGCGTCCGGACAGGTCCGTGCGCAGCACGACGGTGTTGACGAAGAAGCCGATCAGGGGCTCCAGTTCGAGCCTCGCGCGTCCGGCGACGGGTGTGCCCACGCACACGTCGCTCTGCCCCGACCAGCGGGCCAGGACCGCCTGGGCCGCGGCCAGCAGCACCATGAACCGGGTCGCGCCCAGCTCGCGGGCGCGGGCGTCCACGCGGTCGAGGAGAGCGGCGGGCAGGTCGACCTCCACGGCGCCGCCCCGGCCGGTGAACACGGGCGGCCGGGGCCGGTCCGTGGGCAGTTCCAGGGCGGGTGCGTCCTCCAGGGTGCTTTCCCAGTAGGCGAGCTGGGGTTCCAGGGCGCCGCTGTCGGCGCGCTCGCGCTGCCAGACGGCGAAGTCGCCGTACTGCACGGCGAGCGGCGGCAGCTGGGCGCGCCGGCCCGCGCGCCGGGCCTCGTAGTGCTGGGTGAGTTCGTCCAGCAGCAGGCCCTTGGACCAGCCGTCGGTGACGGCGTGGTGCAGGGCCAGGAGCACGACGTGGTCGTCGTCGGCCAGTTCCCACACGCCGGCCCGCAGCAGGGGCGGCCGGGTGAGGTCGAAGCGGCGCGTGGCCAGGGTGACGGCCCGGCGCCGTACCGCCTCAAGCCGGGTCTGCTCGTCCGGCGCCCCGGGTGCCTCCTCCCAGTGCAGCGGGACTGCCACCGGGTCGCAGATCCGCTGCACGGGGCGGCCGTCGGACTCCACGAGCGCGGTGCGCAGCACCTCGTGGCGTTCCACCAGGTCGTCCAGGGCCTGCTGCCAGGCGGTGCGGTCCAGGCCGCCGCGGGTGCGCCAGGAGTACCACAGCAGGTAGGAGTCGCCGCGTTCGGAGGTGCGGTCCAGGAACCACAGCCGTTCCTGGGCGAAGGACAGCGGCAGCGGCCGGTCGCGGTCGACGGGCACCACCTCGCCGGCGCCACAGGCGCGGGCGGCGGCCACGCGGGGGGCGAAGCCCCGGACGGTGGGGTTCTCGAACACGGTGCGCAGTTCGATCTCGCGGCCCAGGCGCTGGGCGATGCGGGAGACCGCCATGGTGGCCAGCAGGGAGTGGCCGCCCAGGTCGAAGAAGCTGTCGTCGATGCCGATCCGGTCCAGGCCGAGGACGTCGGCCCACACCTCGGCGACGAGCTGCTCGGTCTCGTCGCGCGGTGCGGTGTGGTCGGGACCGGCGCCCTGGCGGGCGGGGTCGGGCAGGGCGGAGCGGTCGAGTTTGCCGGAGACGCCGACCGGGAGGGCGTCAAGGACGACGAAGTCGGAGGGGACGGCGTAGTGGGGCAGATGGCGTGCGCACCAGGCGCGCAGGTCCGCCCGGTCCGGCGGGCGGGGCGCGTCCGGGGCCGGTACGACGTAGCCGGTGAGGCTGCGCCCGGTGGCGCGGTCGGGGCGGGCGGCGGCCGCGGCGACCTGCGGGCAGGCCCGCAGCACGCTCTCCACCTCGCCGAGTTCGATCCGGAAGCCGCGGATCTTGACCTGGTCGTCGCGGCGGCCGAGGAACTCCAGCTCTCCGCCCGGTGTCCAGCGGACGAGGTCACCGGTGCGGTAGAGGCGGCCGCCGGGCGGTCCGTAGGGGTCGGGGACGAAGCGTTCGGCGGTCGGGGCGGGGCGTCCCAGGTAGCCGCGGGCCACCTCCGTGCCGCCGATGAGGAGTTCACCCTGGACGCCGACGGGTACCGGCCGGTCGTCGGCGTCGACCACGTACACGCGCCGGCCGCCGAGGGGACGGCCGATGGGCACGGTGTCGGCGGGCGGGTCGTCGGCGTCGTAGGTGGTGGCGGTGACGGTCGTCTCGGTGGGCCCGTAGGCGTTGCACACGCGCACCCAGGGGACGGCGGCCCGCCAGGCGGCGAGGGTGTCGGGCGGGACGGCCTCACCGCCGAGGACGAGCAGCCGCAGGGGGGCCAGGGCCGCGGCCAGGCGTCGGTCGAGACAGAGCGTCAGCTCCGACCAGTAGGTCGGGGGCACGTTGACGACGGTCAGGGCGTGCCGCTGGACGATCTCCGGCACCTGGGTGGGCAGCCAGGGCTCGTCGGGGCGCATGACGACGGTGGCGCCGGAGGTGAGGGCGGGCAGCACCTGGTCCAGTGAGGCGTCGAAGGAGAAGGAGGCGAAGGCCAGTACCCGGTCGGCGGCGCCGATGCCGAGCCGCTCGCGGGTGGCGGCCACGTGCGAGGCGAGCGCGGCGTGTTCGACGCCCACGGCCTTGGGCCGGCCGGTGGAGCCCGACGTGAAGATGACGTGGGCCAGTTCGCGGGGGTGCGGGCGGTGGCGGGGGCCGTCCGCGGCCGGGGTGAGGGCGGTGACGTCGACGGTGACGGATGCGAGTGCGGTGGCGGTGGCCGCCGTCGCGGGGTCGGTGAGCACACAGGTGAGGCGGGCCTCGTCCGCCATGAACCTCAGCCGCTCGGCGGGGAGTTCGGGGTCCAGGGGTACGTAGGCGCCGCCCGCCCGCCAGATCCCCTCGATGGCCGCGACGGACCACAGGCCGCGGCGCAGCAGGACTCCCACCGGGCTGCCGGAGCCGACGCCGACGGCGCGCAGCGCGGCGGCGAGTGAGCCGGTCATGGTGTCCAGTTGTGCGTAGGTGGCGCTGTCGTCGCCGCAGAGCAGCGCGGTGGCGTCCGGGTCGCCGGTGAAGGCGACCGGCGGCGCCGGGTCCGCGGGCCGGTCGGGAGCGTGGTGCCAGTCGGGGCGGGGGCGGGCGGGCGCGCCTGGTCCGGCGGGCAGCGTGCGGGCCAGGTCCTGCACGGGGGTGAGGGGATCGGCCAGGACGGCGCGCAGCAGCGCGACGTAGGCACGGGCGAACGCGCGCATGGTGGCGGCGTCGAACAGGGCGGTGGCGTACTGGAGGATGGCGGCGATGCTGCCGTCGGTGCGCAGGGTGAGGTCGAGGAAGACGTCGAGCGGTGTCCCGGTCAGTGGCGGCTCGACCAGCTTCACGTCCAGGCCGGGCATCTGCACCGGGCGGATCGGGGCGTTGAGGAGGGTGAACGACGCCTGGGCCAGCGGGTGCCGGGACAGGTCGCGGGCACCGCCGAGCGCGCCCACCACCATGTCGAAGGGGGCCTCCGCGTGGGAGAGGTCCGCCAGTGCCCGCTCCCGCACCCGGTCCAGCAGTGCGGCGAAACCGGGCCCGCCGGCCAGGTCCGTGCGCAGGACGACCGTGTTGACCAGCGGGCCGATCAGGGCTCCGGCACCGCGCTGGGCGCGGTCGGCGAGCGTGCTGCACACGGCGACGTCGGTGCGGCCCGACCAGTGACCGAGGAGCGCCTGGTAGGCGGTGAGCAGGACCATGTAGCGGGTGGCACGCCGGGATCTGGCCAGGGCGTCGACGGCGGCGACCAGATCGGCGGGCAGGTCGAAACGCACGACGTCACCGGAGCCGTCCCAGACACGGGGCCGGGGCCGGTCGGTGGGCAGGTCGAGCGGGGTGAGGCCGGTGAGCCGCTCACGCCAGTGGCCGAGCAGACGCTCCAGGCGTTCACCGCGAAGGCGTTCGCGCTGGGCGCGGGCGAGGTCGGCGTAGCGCACCGCGGGCGCGGCGACCGGCTCGCCGCGGTATCCGGCGGCCAGTTCGTCCAGCAGCACTCCCCACGACCAGCCGTCCACGGCGATGTGGTGCACCTCCACCAGCAGCAGGTGCTCCTCGGGTGCCACGCGGGCGAGCGTGGCACGGAGCGGGTGCTGGGCGGACAGGTCGACGGGGCGGTCCAGGAACCGGGCGAACAGGTCCTCCGGTCCGCTCGCCTCGACGCGTTGCAGGACGAAGCCGGCGGGGGCGTCCACGACCGGTACCGGCTCGCCGTCGACGGCCGTGAACCGGGTGCGCAGCACCTCGTGCCGGGTCACGATCCCGGCCAGGGACCGCTCGAGCCCGGCCACGTCGAGGGGGCCCCGCAGCCGCAGGACCAGCGGGAGCATCGAGGCGGTGGAGTCTTTGGCCATCTGGTCCAGGAACCACAGCCGGCGCTGCGCGAAGGATGCCGTGCGGGTGTCGACGTCGTACGGTGCCCCTTCGGGGGCAGGGCCTGCTGTCACTGTGAGCCTCCAAGCCGTGTTTTGCAGCAGACTGCCGCCGGCCGGAGGACGCCCATAGGGAAGAAGGCGCAGTACCGCGCGCAGACCGGGCTGCCGTGACGGCCGTAGCCGTACAGCGCGGCCCTCTCCCCCACCCCGGGTCCCCCCGCGGCCCGGCTCCGGGTGTGCCTTCGAGAGCTGCCGGCAACGCACCGGCGGCCGGGGGAACACGCTCGGGACGCGAGCGCGGCGCGGCTTTGCCCCGCTTCGGTGCACGGGCGAGTTCGTGCAGGGCACTTGCAGTACTAGGGAGCGGGTTTGTCGGCGGTGATGACCAGGGCGGCCTGGTCGTCCTCCACTTCCCGGCCGTCCATGAAGCCGCGGACGTCCTCGGCCACGGCCCGGATGAGGTCGGCTGCGCCCGCCCCGCGCGGGACGGAGGCCATGGCCGTGGCCAGGCGGGCCTCGCCGTACTGTTCGGTGCCGGCGGCCCTGCACTCGGTGATGCCGTCGGTGTACAGCAGCAGGCTCTCCCCGGGGCGGAGCGTGAGACGGCGGGCGGTGAGCCGGAACGGGAGGCCGGTGCCGAGCAGCCCGCCGGATGCCTCGACCGTGTCGACCACGTGGCCTGCGTCCAGCAGCAGGGGCAACGTGTGCCCGGCTCGCACGAGTGTGACGGCGAGTCCTTCGGCGGCCGGTGCGAGATGGCCGTAGACGAGGGTCACGAAGCCGCTGTCCTGGTGCGCGTAGCGGTCGTTCAGGGCCTTGTCGACGGCCTTGACGATGTCGACGGGGTCGTCGAGCAGCGAGGCCACGGCGCGGGCGGTGTGGCGGACCAGGGCGGTGGTAGTGGCGGCCGTGGCGCCGCGCCCGCAGACGTCGCCGAGGATGAACGCCCAGCTGCCGTCGCCCCGTTCGAAGACGTCGTAGAAGTCACCGCCGACCTCCAGCCCTTCACCGGCCGGGTGGTAGAAGGCGGCGAGCTCGGCGCCGGGGATGTCGGGCAGGTCGGGCAGCAGCAGGCCGGTCTGCAGGTCGCGGGCGAGGGCGGCGCGCTGCGCGTACTGACGCGCGTTACGGGCGGCGGAGGCGGTGCGGCGGGCAAGTTCCTCCGCCAGGGCGATCCGGTGGCCGTCGAAGGAGTGGCCGTCCGCGGACAGCAGAGTCACGGCGCCGAAGGGCCGCCCGCGGTCCACCAGGGGGACGCAGACGTATCCGGTGACGCCCAGTTCGTGCCAGGGGCCGGGTCTGGTGGGGGCGCGGCGTGCCACTTCGGTCAGCCCCGAGTTCAGGACGCGCGCGACGGCATCGTCCTGGGCCGGTACGCAGGCGGCGAGCAGACTGCGTGCCTCCTCGCTCGGCGCGGCGGTGGCGACTCGCTGCACGCGTCCGGCCTCCAGGATGTCGACGGTGGCCAGCGGAGCCAGTGCCGGGCTCGCCAGGGTGGCCAGGCGCTGCAGTGTCTGTCTCTCGTCCAGCCGGCCGGCCAGGGCGGTGCTGGCGGCCAGCAGGAAGGCGAGGTCGTCGCGGGCCGCCTTCTCCCGTGCGTCGGCTGCCTGCCGGGCCTGTTCGGCGTGGTGCCGCTCCATGGCGAGGGCGGCGGTGTCGGCGAAGACGCGGGCCAGTGCGAGGTCGGTGTCCTGAGGAGCGCGGGGGGTGCGGTGGTACATCGCGAAGGTGCCCAGGAGCCGGCCGTCACGGGCGAGGATCGGCGTCGACCAGCAGGCGGCGAGTCCCGCCCGGCCGGCGAGGTCGCGGAAGTGCTGCCACAGGGGGTCGGTGGCGATGTCGTTGACGATCACGTTCCTGCGCCGGTGTGCGGCGGTGCCGCACGAGCCGACCCCTTCGCCGGTGGCGATGCCGTCGATGGCCTGGTTGTAGAAGTCCGGCAGGCCGGGCGCCGCACCGTGCCGCAGGTGCCGGCCGTCCTGGTCCGCCAGCAGTACCGAGACGATCACCTCGGGGGCCAGTTCCTCGATCGCCCTGCACATGCCGTCCAGCACGTCCGGCAGCGGTGCCTGGCGGGCGATCTGCTCCAGCAGGGCGCGCTGTTCGGCGGCCAGCCGCCGGGCGTGCTTGACCTGGGTGGTCTCCACGCCCACCAGGCGTACGCCGATGACGTTGCCGCCGGCGTCGCGCCGGGCCTCGTAGGTGAAGTCGAAGTACGCCTCACGGGCGTCCTCGCCGACGCCGATGACGACACGGGTGTCCCGGCCGACGTGGCGCTCTCCCGACCGGTACACCTGGTCCAGGAGTCCGATGAAGCCCTGGTCGGCCAGCTCGGGCATGAGCTGCACCAGCGGCACGCCGGTGCGTTCGCGCTGTCCGCCTCCGATCGACGTGAAGAAGGCCGGGTTCGCCGTCTCCAGCACGTGCGCGGGGCCCGTCATGGACGCGAACAGCGCGGTGGACGTCCCGAACAGCAGCGACAGGTCCTGGTCGGTGTCCAGGGTCCGGCGGGCACCGCTTTCCGCCCGCCGCTCGTGCTCAGCCCTCATGTCGTTCCCAGGCCGACCGCCTGCCCCGGATATCGCCGGCCGTCATCGATCGGTGCAGGCATCGGCCGCGGTGCCGGTGCGGGCGGCCAGCGCGTCGGTGACGGTGGCGTGGACGGGCAGCACCGCGGAGACGCCGGTGACCGTCACCATGCGCATGAGGCGGTCGGGGACGCCCGCGAGGCGGAGCGAGCCGCCCGCCTTCTCCACTTCGAGCAGCAGGGTGATGAAGGTACTGAGCCCGGTCGAGTCGACGAAGTCCACTCCAGGCAGGTCCAGGACCAGGTGCTGAGCACCCTGTTGCACGAGGTTGCGGACATACGCACGCAAGGTCGGCGCCGTATGCAGGTCCACGTCTCCGGCGACGGTGACGACGATGTGGTCGCCGATGCGCCGGGCGCTCATGTCGAGAGTGTCGAACACGTCTGTCATTACTCCTTGCTGGAGGTCTCGGGCACTGCGGCGGTGGCGTCCCGGCCGCCGGCCGGGGCGGGTGTCGCACCGGTCATGGCTGCGGCGCGCTGTCGGGGCCGTGGACGGTGGCCAGGCCGTTCAGGCCCGAGACGGTGATGACGGGCTCCAGCAGGTCCGTGACGATGAGCTCCAGCCGGGCGGCGTGGGCGAACAGGACGCTCAGCCCGGCGCTGTCGAGATACTCCACCGCCGTCAGATCCACCACGAGGGGTCCCTGGCTGTTCTGGAGCGCCTCGGCCAGGGAGCCGGCGTTGCTCATGTCGATCTCGCCGCTGACGGTCAGCCGGGGCGTTCCGTCCGGGCGTCTGCCGGGGGTGATGGTGAGAGGGGTGGTCATCAGACGATCCTCATCTGCATGTCGACGGTGGTGCCGGACGGGCCGGGGGTGAGGGTGACTTGCTGTGCCAGGGCCCGCATGAGGGCCACGCCTCGGCCCCGGTGGGGGTTGAGGTCGGGCTGCGGGATCTTCCACCGGCCGCTGTCGGCGACTGTCAGGCGCAGGTTGTCGACGAAGGCCTCGGCGCGCAGCCGCACGGTTTCTCCCGGAGCGTGCCGGTGGCCGTGCTCGATGGCGTTGGCGCACGCTTCCCCGGCGGCGATGAGAACGTTCTGCACGGTGTGTACGGAGAGGTCGCACTGGGCGAGCCAGCCGCGCAGCGCCTGGCGGACGGGCGCGAGCTGGGAGGACTCGGCCGGGAAGGTCATCTCCAGTGGTGCCGGGTGGCGGTAGAGGAGCAGAGCGACGTCGTCGTCGTAGCCGCCGTCCGGTGCGAGCCGTGACATCACCTCGGTGGCGAGCTCCTCGACCGGCGTGTCGCGGCCCTCCTGCACGGCTTCGCCGGCCTGGGCGATCCCGATTCCGAGCGGGCGTCGGCGGCGTTCGACGAGGCCGTCGGTGTACAGCAGCAGCGTGCCTCGCGCGGGCAGGGTGCACGCGGCCTCGGGGCGCTGCCTGCCCGGGCGGACGGCCAGGGGCAGGGAACGTCCCTCGTCCAGCAGCAGGGTGGTGCCGTCGGGGTGTGTGAGGATGCCCGGCGGATGCCCGGCGCTGGAGTAGGTCAGCTGCCCCGTCGCGGGGTCCAGGACGCCGCAGAACACTGTCGTGCACAGTGCGCCCGGAACGCTCGCGGCGAACTGGTCGAGCGCCATCAGGGTCTTGGAGGGGCTGGCTTCCTGGAGCATCAGCGCGCGGCAGGCGCTGCGCAGCTGCCCCATCACGCTGGCCGCCTCCAGGCCTCTTCCGACACAGTCTCCGACGACGATGCCTGTGCGCCCGTCCGGCAGGGCGACGGTGTCGTACCAGTCGCCCCCCACTTCCAGCGGGCGGGTCGCGGGCTCGTAGCGCACGGCGAAGCCGGCGGGGAGGGTGGAGGGGCCCAGGATGGCGCGCTGCAGGGCGATGGCGGTCTCTCGCTGCTGGTCGATCTGGTGGGCCCGGACCAGACCTTGCGCCAGATGACCGGCAAGCAGTGAGAGCAGAAGCTGGTCCTCGGAGGTGAAGGGGCGGTCTTCGCCCAGGTCGATCCACACGGCGAGCGGGCCGTCGGGGTGTTCCAGCAGGACGCCGGAACTGGTGCCGTCGACGACCGGGGTGAGCGGCGGCTGCCGGCGCAGTCCGGTCAGCGCGTCCTGGCGTTGGGCGGGCAGGTTTTCCCACCGCAGGTCCGTGTCGGTGGCCGTGAGGGCCGGTATGTCCCCGTGTTCGAAGACGGCGGCCACCACGCTCCGCGCGCGCCACAAGGTCTTCAGTTCGGCGAGGGCGCCGGACAGCGCCTCGGGCAGACTGGCGGCCCGGGACAGGGACGTGCTCACGGCGGCCAGTGCGGTCTCGCGCTGGATGGCGTAGTGCTCGGCGGTGACGTCACGGAAGGTGCCGACGGTGACCCGGCGTCCGGTGTCGGGGTCCTGGGCCCTGTTGTAGGTGACGGCCACCCACAGCCGGTGGCCGTCGCGGTGAATGACGGGGACGGTGTAGGAGCCCTGCGCACGTTCCAGCAGGCCGGCGAAGGCATCGCCGACCTGACGGTGTGCGTCGGGGTCGGTGGCGGCATCGGGCCACCAGGGGTGAAGCGGTGCGTAGGGCAGGTCCTCGGGACCGTAGCCGAGGATGTCGGTGAACGCGGCGTTGATCTCCACGACGGCTCCCGACTCGTCGCAGACGAAGAAGGCCTCCTGGAGGGAGTCGATGAGCGCTGTCCGCCAGCGGACGTGATGACTGCGCAGCCGGGCCAGTTCGAGGTTCGCGCGCACACGGGCCAGCAGCTCGGCGGCCGCGAAGGGTTTGACCAGGTAGTCGTCGGCGCCCGCCCGCAGTCCCTCGATCGACGCCTCCTGCCCGGCCCTGGCCGACAGCAGCAGTACGGGTATCGAGGCCGTACGCGGGTCCTTGCGCAGTCGCGCCACCAGTTCCAGCCCGTCCAGCCGGGGCATCATCACGTCGCTGACGACGAGGTCGGGGATGTCGCGGCGGATGGAGTGCAGGGCCTCGGCACCGTCGGTGACGGTGGTGACCTCGTATCCGGATTTGGCCAGGATGCGGGTGAGGTACTCGCGCATGTCGGCGTTGTCGTCGGCCACCAGCACCCGGGCGCGGGCACCGGGCTGCGGGTCGGACGCGGCGACGTCCGCCTCGGCCGGCGCGCCGGAGTCCTGGGTCGCGGTGGCCCTCTCGCTCGCCGGCAGCCAGCGCAGAGCCTCCTGGACGTAGGGAGCGACGGTGGCGGAGGCTGCGGCGGGCCCCGTGGCCTCCGCCACGGACCCGGGCGCCAGATGAGCCGTCCCGAGCGGCAGCCGGACGGTGAAAGCGGTGCCTTCGCCCTCCGTGCTCTCAGCCGTGATCGTTCCGCCGTGCAGCCCGATCAACTCCCGCACCAGGGCCAGCCCGATGCCACTGCCCTCGTTCGAACGGGACCGGGCGTTCTCTATGCGGTGGAACCGCTCGAACAGCCGGGGCATCTCCGACTCCGGCACGCCGATCCCGGTGTCGGCGACGGTGACCACGGCATGTGCGCCCTCGCCGCGCACGCTCACCCGGATCGCACCGTCGAAGGTGAACTTGAGCGCATTGCTCAGCAGGTTGAGGACCACCTTCTCCCACATGCCGCGGTCGACGTACACCGGCTCGTCCAGGGACGGGCAGGACACGTCGAAGGCGAGCCCCGCCTTCTCCACGGCCGAGCGGAACACGCTGGCCAGTTCCGCGGTGACCGCGGCCAGGTCGACCGGCTCGTAGCGGGCCTGCATGCGGCCCGCCTCGATGCGGGAGAAGTCCAGCAGTGTGTTGACCAGCTTGCCCAGCCGCAGCCCGTTGCGGTGGATGACGTCGAGTTCCTCCCGCATATGGTCGTCGGTGCCGGCGAGCCGAGTGCGGAGCTCCCCGAGGGGTCCCATGATCAGGGTCAGCGGGGTCCGGAACTCGTGGCTGATGTTGGAGAAGAAGGTGGTCTTGGCGCGGTCCAGTTCGGCCAGCTCCTCAGCCCGCCGCTGCTGCGCCTCGTAGCTGCGTGCGCTGCCGATGCCGGAGGCGATGTGTCCCGCGGTCAGCTCGACGAAACCCCGGTAGCTCTCGTCCAGCACGCGGTAGCGGTTCAGTGCCGCCACGCAGAAGCCGTAAGGGGCGGCGCCCTGCTGCAGCAGCGGGACCACGAGGGCCTGCTCGGGCGGTTCGGGCCAGTCGCCGCGGGGCAGGCCCACGAAGGCATCGCCGGCGAGCGGAACCAGGACGGTCTCACCCTCGCTCAGAGCGGCGACGGGCCACAGCGCGGCGGGGTCGTCGAGAGGCAGGGTGAGCGGTGCGGCCGGATGGCCCGCGTCGATGCCGACCGCGCCGGCGAGCCGCGCCGTGGCGCCGTCGAAGAGATAGGTGAGCGTGAAAGGCAGGTCCCTGCGATTGCGGCCGAGCTGCCGGTCCGTGAAGGCCAGCACCTCCTGCTCGGTGCGGATCACACTCGGGTCGGAGCCCAGGTCCCGCAGGGTGGCCATGCGCCGCTCACCGATCACCCGGTCGGTGTCCTCACTGACCACGCACAGCATGCCCACCACGTCGCGGGCCTCGTCGCGCAGCGGGCTGTAGGAGAAGGTGTGGTACGTCTCCTCGCTGTAGCCGGAGCGCTCCAGGAACAGCAGCAGCCCTTCGTCCCAGGTGGCTTCACCCGTGCTGAGCACGGCTTCGATGCGCGGGCCGATGTCGTCCCAGATCTCCGCCCACACCTCGTTCGCCGGGCGGCCCAGCGCCCACGGGTACTTGCGGCCGAGGGTGTCACGCCGGTAGGCGGCATTGCAGAAGAAGGTCAGCTGCTCGCCCCAGGCCATCCACATGGGAAACCGGGAGGACAGCAGAATGCTGACGGCTGTCTGCAGGCTCTGCGGCCACGTCCGTGGCGGGCCCAGGGGCGTGGCCGCCCAGTCCACCGCGGCGAGATCCCCGCCCACCTCACGGTCGGCGGCGAACACGTCGTCCCCGGCCGCGGTCACCTCCGGTCCGTGGCCGGCCTTGTCCCAACGCTCCACGCGATACCCGTCCCCTCACGTCGGCCCCGCCCCACGGCCACTGTTCTGCCCAACACGCACCCGGACGCCCCCTGACTGCGTGCCTATGCCTGTCTGCCCCGTAACCGTCGTCCGACGCCGACGAAAACTCGTCCGTCTTCGCAGGCCGAGGGCTTTTCCGGTCCAGGCCGACATTCTCCCAAACAGGGGCGGATGGATGATCCGGTACGGGGCCGGCGGTTGGCCCGAGGCGCTGGTCGCGCTGAAGGGCATGGATACACGACAAGATCGCCTCTCGTCGCGTGCTCGGATACGCCGGCTTTCGCCTCGCGGAATGGGATGGACATCGCGCCCCGCTGGTGACGCGTAACGCTTGACGAGCAGACTCACACCATGGACGCAGGACTTGCAGGACTCCTCGGCGGTGTCATCGGCGCCGCCGTCGGCGCAGTCGGCGCCACGACATCAGCGTGGATCACCGGAAGGAAGGCAGAGCAACAGGCCAAGATCCAGTCCGAGACGCAGCTGGGGCACGCCCGCCTTCAGATAGATGCTGAACGGACTCGTGCTCTTGGCGAATCACGCAAGAACGCCTACCTGGCCTTCGCTGAAGGCTGGAGTCAAGTGCACGGGACCTTGGGCGAAGCAGCCATCAAACTTGGCGGCATTGCCGCAACCGACCCTCCTGAAGAGCGCGAAGAGCGCCGCCAAGCCGCCCGCCACCTCTGGAATGAAGCACGTGCTCTGCACCGCCACCTCAACCGCCTCCTCCACGTCGTTTACGTGGAGGGTCCCAGCCAGATGGCCGACGCAGCGCAGGCGGCAAGTGGCGCCATGGTGCCGGTTTTCGGGACAGTCATGGACTGGCTGCATGCAGTCGACAACGGGACAGAGACGCCGCAACACAGAGCAGAACAGGAAGCATCACACAGCGAGGCGTACGGCAGGATCTTGCAGTTCCTCTACTCCGCTTCGGATGCCACCATGCCGGCCGGAACAGACAGCGGCGCGCATTGTCTCCTGTGAGGATGCGCCGCACCGCGAGCTCAGGGCAGTCGGCCGCATGCCAGATCTCCGTCACACCATCGTCCCGCCCGCTCTGGTGGGTGCGGGGTCACCCGGCCCCGTGCGCGGGTGCCACTCCCCCAGCCTCGCAGGCAGATGGGGCATTGAGGGGGGCGGGTGCGGGCGCTGCGGGAGCCGGCTCCGCGTTTGCCGGGGTGTTGTTCTGCGCTGGAACGCAAGCCAACCGGCTGTCCGGTAGCAACCCTGGCTGCTGCGGGACAGCCTGGTCCGACGTTTCCATCGGGCCCGGCCGCTTCAGTTCGCCAAGGGCCCTGGTCCAACTGATGTCGGCCGCTCTTCGCAGTCAGCCTTCACGCACGGCCCGGGCGTCCTCACCTCCCGCACCTTTACCGTCCGCTCGGCTCTCGTGACATCGCTGTTCCCGGACCGCGGGAGCCGGCACGGGGCCCGTGCCCGTGGAGCGGCCTGGCCTGCGCGAACGATGGGCCCTGCACCGGGAACGCCGCGGGAATGGGACGGGAAGCCGTGCCCCCACGATGGTCGAGGCACCACAAGCAGGCGCACGGGGGACTCTGTCACGTCGCGCCTGAAGTATCCCGGCCTCAGCAACGGGCTTTCGCGGTGAGCAGTTCCTTTCGGGGGTCACCGCCTGCCTTGTCGAGCGCGAGTTCGGGAGTTCAGACAGGGAGCTGACATGCCAGAAATCGTTCTGGACCGATTCCACTCCGATGCGTGGCACACCGCGCCGATCCGCGGGGAGACCTTTGCCGCACCGGAGGAGAAGTACCTCGGACACCTCGCGGACCTTGCCGAGGTGCTCAGCGAGCACCTGGGTGACGTGGCGATCAGATCGATCGACGCCCGCTGGGGGACGGACACGCTGGAGGGTGCGGACCTTCTGATCCTCACGCTGCCCACCGCGGACCAACCGCCGCTGACGGCCGAGGACATGGCGCTGCTGCGCGGCCATCTCGGCACGGGCCGGGGCCTGCTGGTCTTCGGTGGCTCCGTGAGCGACACCGCGCCCTGCCCGCTCTCGGATCTGGTGCCGGGACTCGTGGTGGGTCCCGACCTCGTCTCGGTCCGTCAAGAGCCGCCGACCAGCCACCTTTTGACCTATTCGGTCGGTGCCGACGGTCTGCCGGGACATCCGGTGGCCGAAGGCGTCGAGGAGCTGCACTTCCACCGGGCCAGGAGTGTGACGGTCACCGGCTCCGCAGCCACCGCCGTCGCCGCCCGAGACGGGAGTGTCCTGGCCGCCGCGGCCGAGGTGGGCTCCGGACGGCTCGTCGTCGTAGGTGGCGGTGAGCTGTTCGCTCTGCCCTTCCTCGGGCGCGCGGACAATGCCAGGTTCCTGCTGAACACCCTCAGCTGGCTGCTCACCGGCCAGTGCGCGCCGGGCGGCTCCGAACTGGCGAAGGCGGTGAGGCACGAGCGCTTCTTCACCGTCCGCTCGTTTGCCGCCGAGGAGGATCTGGCGAAGGTCGAAGGCTCGCACGTCGTCGATGCCCGGCCCTACCGGTCGCTGCTGGAGAGGATCGGCGGAGGCGTCCTGCCGGATCCCTACCAGGACCAGGCAGCGTTCCTGCTCGAGGCAGAGCTGCGCTTCGACGAGATGCCGCGGGTGATCCGCGAGGCGGTGAGTACCTTCCGGCACCAGTCCAACGACTACGAGGGTCTGCTGGTGCGTGGGCTGCCGGTGGACGCGGAACTGCCCGGCACCCCCGCCGATCCGGCGCGGCAAGTGGACAAGTCGACGTGGCTGAGCGAGCTCTGGCTGGCCGGCTTCGCGTCCGCGCTGGGTTTCCCGCTCGCGTACTTGCAGGAGAAGCACGGTCTGCTTTTCCAGAACGTGGCGCCCACTCCGCACAACGCCTCGAACCTGTCCTCGGAGAGTTCCGCGATCCTGCTGGACTTCCACACCGAGACGGCGTTCCACCCGCACATGCCGGACTTCCTCATGCTGCACTGCCTGCGCAGCGACCACGACGGCATCGCCAAGACCATCATGGCCAGCGTCCGGATGGCGCTGCCCCACCTGAGCCTGGCGGACCGCTGCGAGCTTTTCCTGCCGCAGTTCCGCACCGGGGTCGACTACTCCTTCGGCAGCGCCAACGGCGTGCAGGGCAACGGCCCCACGCTGCCCGTCCTGTACGGCAATCCCTACGACCCGTACATGACGTTCGACCTCGACCTGATGGTCGGCGAGACACCGCACGCGCAGCAGGCGCTCGAAGCGCTGCGCAGCGCTGTGAACAAGGTGCAGCGCTGGGTCCGCCTGGAGCCGGGGGGATCTACTGATCGTGAACAACCGGCGTGCCGTCCACGCCCGTTCGGAGTTCTCCGCGCGGTTCGACGGCCGTGACCGCTGGCTGCAGAGGGTGTGCCTGGTGAGCGACCCGGTGCCCTCGGCCGCCGACCGGCGCGGCAGTGGCCGCGTGGTCGAGACAGCCTTCGCCGTCTGAGCGGCAGTGCCATCCGAAATCCAATGAGGAGCCGAACAGTGACCGAGTCGTTCATCGACTTCTTTGAAGCGCATGTGGCGGCCACGCCGGACGCCACGGCCGTCGTGTCCGGGGCGGACGCGCTCAGCTACCGCGAACTCGACGCCCTGGCCCGCCGTCAGGCGCTGGAACTGGCCGACAGCGGGGTGCGGCGAGGAGCGCTGGTGGGTGTGTACGCCGAGCCCGGGCCGGCGATGATCGCCGCCATCTTGGGCGTGCTGAAGGCGGGCGCCGCCTATGTGCCGCTCGACCCCGAATACCCCGCACAGCGGCTCGACTACCTGGTGCAGGATTCGGGGATGTCCGCGGTGCTCGCCGAAGAGCACCTGGCTCCGCGGCTGTCCGGGCGGGGACTGCCCGTCATCGGTGTCCCGAGCTCGGCCGGTGCGGGGTCCGCGCCGGCTTTCGAGACGGTGCGCCGGGGCCCGGACGACCTGGTCTATGTCATCTACACCTCCGGGTCGACCGGCCGCCCCAAGGGCGTGCGGGTCACCGAGGCCAACGTCGTGAACCTGCTGAACGCCGTGGGCGAGAGCCACAAGCTCTGCGCGGATGACGTCACCATCTTCACGCACTCCTTCACCTTCGACGCGTCGGTGCTGGAGATCTTCGCCCCGCTCGCCTTCGGTGCGAAGCTCGTCGTCGCGGCCGCGGAGGAGCGGCGGGACGCGGCGAAGCTCGTGGCTGCGGTCAAGCAGCACCGCGTGACGATCTGGGACATGGTCCCGGCCATGCTGGCCCAGGTCGTCGACCTGCCAGACTTCGCCGGCGACTGCGCGTCGCTGCGCCTGGCGATCTCAGGGGCGGACGTCCTGCCGCCCGGTCTTGCCCACCGCTTTTTGACCCTCGCACCGTGGTGCGAACTGCAGAACCAGTACGGGCCCACCGAAGCGACCGTCATCACCACCGTCTGGTCCTGCACGACAGACACCGCCAGCGGGCCGGTACCGATCGGATACCCGATCGCCGGGACGTCGGTGCACGTCCTGGACGAGCGGCTCGCACCGGTCGTGCCGGGACAGATCGGTGAGATCCACATCGGCGGCGCCGGTGTCACGGCCGGCTACCACGGACGCCCGGAGCTGACAGCGGAACGCTTCGTCACCACCGGGCGGTGTCCTCGCTCAGGGCGGAGGACCACAGCTTGGGCCGGGCGGCCGCCGGGACGACGGTGACGATCCGCAGCCTGTCCGGGTCGCTGAGGCCGGTCCGGTAGGCGCGAAGCACCGCATCCCGCAAGGCCGTCGCCTTGTTCGCCGAGGACGGGGTCACGATCATCACCGGCTCGCCGGTCCGTTCGGTGTGCAGCACCGCGCGGGCCACGATCACCAGCGAGGCCAGGGTCTTGACCGTACGGGTGGCCGGGTTGCCCATCAGGTCGAGCAGGACGAGCCTGCTCGAGCCGACCGTGCCCAGCTCCGCGAAGTGCGGATCGGCGACGGCGAAGAATTCTCTCAACGCGGAGGAGGAGGAAGGAAGTTCGAACGCAGGGGTGAACTCGGAGCTGGACCGGGAGCTACGTCCGACCTGGTTGAGGGCTTGCCGAAGCTGGTCCTCGTATTTCGTCAGGACATCTCCACGGTGAAGAACATCGCTGATCAACGTGCTCCTCCGACGGATGGGATGCGCGCAATGCGCGCGAGGCGGGTGCATGCACCGACCGGTGCGGTCACGCCCCAGCCTCTGACCCGACGCTCCCGCCCCGATACCGGATCACTACCGGGCGAGTCCTCCGCACGGTTGAGCCGATCCCGCCAGCGGCCCGGCGCACGAGCGCTGCACGCGTGACGAGCTGGCGGGTCCGGACGGCGAGTTGCGATATCAGGTGCTCCCGGGCGATGAGCTCGCTGGAGCCAGGTCGGACGGTGAGGATGACTGCTGCACGGCCTGCCGTCCGGCGTCGACAGCGCTCTCGCAGTCCTCCGGATCCTCGAAGCGCAGGTCGCGGTCCGCTACCGGTCGTTCTGGGACCTGATGAACGACGAGTACCGAAACGTCCGCGACGAGGAGTGACCTGCCGGCGGCGAGTCCCGCCGGCGGAACGGCGGGAGTGGGCCCGGAGTTGACGTCCAGGTGGCGGGCGGCTGGGGCCAGGACGTCACTTGGGCGCGGGAGGCGGCGGGGACGGTGGATGGGGTGGAGGCGGGGGTGGGGCGAGGTGTTCCCTCCGCCTCCGGGACAGGACGAAGGGGAACGCGAAGCCCAGGGCTGCTCCTGCGGCGCCCCCGACCAGCCCGACCAGAGGGGCGTCCCAGCCGACACCGGACTCCAGCAGCTCTGCCGGCCCCGCCACCAGGCACCCGAACAGGGCGGTGAGGAGCGCACCGCGCCGCCGCTGGTCCAAGGTGGGCCGCATCCCCCTCACGCTCACAGGCGGGTCCCTTCGTTCGACGCGGGGCCCCATGCAGTACGCCGGCCTGAGCCTTCGCCTCGTATCGTCTCCTGGCGTGGCGAGCCCGCGGACCGGTTCCCGGTGATCCCGTGTCCCGGGCCGCGGCCGGTGGCCGGTCAGGCGTAGGTGTAGAAGCCCTGGCCGGATTTTTTGCCCAGGAGGCCGCCTTCGACCATGCGCAGCAGGAGCGGCGGGGGCGCGTAGAGGGGTTCCTTGAACTCCTCGTACATGGCCTGGGCGATGGAGACGGTGGTGTCCAGGCCGATGAGGTCGGCCAGGCGCAGGGGGCCCATGGGGTGGGAGCAGCCCAGGGTCATGCCCTGGTCGAGGGTTTCGGCGGTGGCCAGGCCTGATTCGACCATGCGGACGGCGGAGAGCAGGTAGGGGAAGAGGAGGGCGTTGACGAGGAAGCCGGCGCGGTCGGGGGCGGTGATGGGGTGTTTGCCCAGGACGTCGCGGACGAAGTGGTGTGCGCGGGTGGTGACGGCTTCGTCGGTGAGGACGGAGGGGATGAGTTCGACCAGCGGCAGGGCCGGGACGGGGTTGAAGAAGTGCAGGCCGAGGACCTGGCCGGGGCGGCGGGTGGCGGCGGACAGGCGGACGACGGGGATCGAGGAGGTGTTGGTCGCCAGGATCGCGTCGGGGTCTTCGACAATTTTGTCGAGGGTGGCGAACAGGTCCAGTTTGAGCGGCTCGTCTTCTTTGACGGCCTCGATGACGAGGTGGCGGTCGGCGAGGTCGGCGAGGTCGCGGGTGAACGTCACCCGGTCCAGGGCCGCGTCGCGCTGGTCGGAGGTGAGTTTGTTGCGGCTCACTCCGCGGTCCAGGGAGGCGGCCAGGCGGCGGGGGGCGGTGGTGAGGGAGGTTTCGGAGAACACGGCGACGGTGACGTCGAGGCCGGTCTTGGCGCAGAGTTCGGCGATGCCGGTGCCCATGATGCCGCTGCCGACGACGCCGATCCGTTCGATGGCGGCGCCCGGCTGGGCGGGGATGGTGGTGGTCATGTGGGTGTCCCCCAGGTCAGAAGGGTGGCTCCGATGGACATGCCGCCGCCGAATCCGGCGAGCAGTACCAGTTCGCCCGCGTGCAGTGCTCCGGTGCGGTGGGCTTCGTCCAGGGCGATGGGCACGGAGGCGCTGCCGACGTTGCCGTAGCGGGTGAGGGTGCGGTGGGTGTGGGCGGCGTCGAGTCCGGCGCGTTCGACGACGTCGGTGAGCATGACGCCGTTGGCCTGGTGGGGGACGAAGTGGTCGACCGCGCCGATGTCGACGCCTGCGCTGCGGGTGAGGGCGCGCAGCGCGGGTGGAACGTGTTCGGTGACGAAGTCGCGTACGCCGCGGCCGTCCATTTTGAAGTGGTGGCCGCCGTCGGCGACGGTGGCGGCGGAGGCGGGATTGCGGCTGCCGCCGGCTTCGACGCGGATCAGGTGGTGGGCGTCGCCGCGGCTGGAGAGGTCGGTGGCGAGGATGCCGTAGGGGTGGGGTACGGCGCCGACGACGGCGGCTCCGGCGCCGTCGGCGAACAGGATGGCGGTCTTGCGGTCGGTGAAGTCCAGGATGCGGGAGTAGATGTCGGCGCCGATGACCAGGACGCGGGCGTCGGGGCGGACGGTCACCAGGCTGTGGGCCAGGGCGAGGGCGTAGACGAAGCCGCTGCAGACGACGTTGATGTCGAAGCAGGCGGCGCCGTAGGCGCCCAGGTGGTGCTGGACGAGATAGGAGGTGGGGGGCTGGGGGAAGTCGCCGGTGGAGGTGGAGACGATGAGGTAGTCGATCTGATGGGGCGTCAGTCCGGCTTGCTCCAGGGCGCGTTCGCCGGCCTTGACGGCGAGGTCGGAGGTCGCTTCGTGGGGGGCGGCGTAGCGGCGGGTGCGGATCTGGGTCTTGTCTTCGATCCACTGGGCGCTGACGCCGACGCGCGCTGCGACTTCTTCGTTGCCGACCTCGTGCTTGGGCAGGTAGGAGCCGGTGGAGAGGATGCCGATGCCCATGTCAGGCCGCCTGCCCGGAGACGGGGGCGGTGCGCAGGGGGTTGAGGCGGGTGGCGCCCAGCTGGTCGCGCAGGGCGGGGTCGGTGACGCCGAGGCCCTCCTGGGGTGCCAGGCACAGGACGCCGACCTTGCCGGTGTGCTGGTTGAGCTGGACCAGGCGGGCGGCTTCGCCGACGTCGTCGAGCGGGAACACCCGCGACAGCACCGGGGCTATGTGGCCCAGGCGGACCAGGCGGTTGCACTCGGCCTGTTCCTGGAGGTTGGCGGCGTGGCTGCCGATGACGCGTTTGAGGTTCATCCACAGGTAGCGGTTGTCGAAGTGGTGGTCGTAGCCGGTGCTGGATCCGCAGGTGACGACCACGCCGCCCTTGCGGACGACGAACACGGAGATGCCGAAGGTGGCGCGTCCGACGTAGTCGAAGACGACGTGGGGGTCCTCGCCGACCAGGCGGCGGATCTCGCGGCCCAGGCGTTTGCCGAGCTCGATGGTCTGCTCGGGGCTGGGGGCGCTGTCGGTGCCCAGGCCGATGTCGTTGCGGTTGATGACGACGTCGCAGCCCAGGCGGCGCAGCGCGTCGGCCTTCGTCTGGGAGCCGACGACACCGACGGCGATGCCGCCGGCGTTCTTGACCATCTGCACGGCGAACGCGCCCAGGCCCCCGGTGGCGCCCCAGATGAGGACGATGTCGCCCTGTTTGATGCGGGCGCCGTTGGCGCCGACCAGCATCCGGTAGGACGTCGCCGCGGTCAGCAGGACGCCGGCCGACTCCTCCCAGGTCAGATGGGCGGGTTTGGGCAGCAGCTGGCTGGCGCGCAGGACCGCGTAGTGGGCCAGGCCGCCGAAGTTGGTCTCATAGCCCCAGATCCGCTGTCCGGTGCCGAGCATGGCGTCGGCGTGGGTCTGGGGTTCTTGTTCGTCGACCTGGACGCAGCTGGCGACGACGTGGTCGCCCACCTTCCAGTGCCGCACCCCGGCGCCGGTCCGCACGACGACGCCGGCCGCGTCGGATCCGACGACGTGGTGGGGCAGGTCGTGGCGGGCGGCGTAACCGCCCTGGCGGGCCTGGCGCTTGAGGAATTCGAAGGTGGACACCGGGGCGAAGGTGGCGGACCACACGGTGTTGTAGTTGATGGAGCTGGCCATCACCGCGACCACGACCTCGTCGGGGGCGAGGTCGGGCATCGGTACCTGTCCCACGTGCAGTGACTTGCGTACGTCCTTGTCCTCGACGCCGTCGAACATGCCGGTGTCGCGGGCCAGGATGTGCGCGGCGGTGTAGGTGGCGGGCAGGTCGTGGCGTTCGAGTTCCTGCGGGCCGGCCCCGGACAGCAGGGCCTGGGTCAGAGAGTCCATGAGGTGCCTTTCTCCGTCGCCGGGCCGAGCGGTGGGCGTGGTGTGGGGCGCGGCGGATCGTTGGAGAGCGCGGAAAAGGGGGGGGCCGTTGTCGCGGAAGGGGGCCTGCCCGGTGCTCCCCCGCCCCGCGGCGGCAGCCGGGGGCAGGGGAACTGGGGCGGGGGAACTGGGGGTGTTAGAGGACCGCGCCCTGCTTGGTGCGCCGGCGCAGGCTGGGCCTGCTGGACTGGCCGAGGTCCTTCCACATGTCCGACAGGCCGATGACGGTGCGGGCCGCGAACAGCCGGCGGATGGACACCTCCTGCTTGAGTTCGGTGCGGATGAGGCCGACGAGGCGGATCGCGCGCAGGGAGTTGCCGCCCAGGTCGAAGAAGTCCTCGTCGATGCCGACCCGCTCGCGTTCCAGGACGTCGGCGAAGGCCGCGGCCAGCACCCGCTCGGTGTCGTTGCGCGGTGCCCGGTAGGTGCCCTCGTCGAAGGCGGGCTGCGGCAGGGCCGCCCGCTGCACCCGGCCGTCGGCTCCCACCGGCAGGGTGTCGAGGACGGTGAACACCGACGGCACCAGGGACTCGGGGAGCCAGCCCGCGGCGAAGCGGCGCAGTTCGTCGGCGGCGACGCTGTGGCCGGGGGCGGGCACGACGTAGGCGGCCAGGCGCTGCGCTCCGGTGGCGTCCTTGCGGAAGCCGGCGACGGCGTAGGCGACCGCGGTGTGTTCGCTCAGCACCTCCTCGACCTCGGGCAGTTCGACGGCGACGCCGCGGACCTCGCCCTGTTCGCTGGCGCGGGCCACGTACTCCAGGCGGCCGCCGGTGCCCCGGCGCGCCCGGTCGCCGGTGCGGTGCATCAGGGTGCCGGGCGGCCCGAAGGGGCAGGGCACGAAGCGCTGCGCGGTCAGGGCGGGGCGGCCCGGGTAGCCGGGGGCCACGCCGGGGCCGGCCACGTAGAGTTCTCCGCTCACGCCGACGGGGACCGGGGCAAGTCCCGGGCCCAGGACGTACAGGGCGGTGTCGTCCAGGGGGCGGCCGACGGTGCCGGCGTGGCGTACGGGTTCGTCGGCGGCCAGGCGGTGGCAGGCGGCGAACACGGTCGCTTCGCGCAGTCCGTGGCCGTGGACGACGGTCAGGTCGGGGCAGGCGGCCTTGACGCGGCGCAGTGCGGCGGCGGAGACGCGGTCGCCGCCGGTCCACACCTCGCGCAGGGCGGCCAGGCTGTCGGGGCGCTGGGCGGCGATGGTGGCGAACTGCACGGCGGGCAGCCACAGGGTGGTGAGGGCGTGGGCGGCGGCTGCCGCGGCCAGCGCGTCGGCATCCAGAACCGCGTCGGGGTGGGTGACGACGTGGCCGCCGCTCAGGAGCGGCAGCCACACCTCCAGGGCGAGGGCGTCGTGGGTGGGCGGGGTGTGCCAGAGGACGGTGCTGTCGCCGGCGCCCTGCCAGTGCGGGTCCTGGACGAAGTGGCTCATGTTGCGGTGGCTGACCGCGACCGCCGGGTGGTCGGTGCCGTGGTTCGTCGCGGCGGGCAGGACCGCCAGCAGACTGTCGGGGCGCGGCGGCCGCACCGCCGGCCCGGCGGCGGGGGTGGTGTCGGTGGCGCTCCAGGCGAGGTCGGCCGCGGCCAGCACCGGCAGGTCCAGCTGCGCGGCCAGGCGTGCGGTGTGGGCGGCGTCGGTGAGCAGGACGCTCGCCGGACTCTGGCGCAGCTGCGCGCTGAGCTGTTCGGCCGGGGCGTCGGGGTCCAGCGGCAGGTAGGCGGCGCCGGCTTTCGCGACGCCCAGCAGGGCGATGGCCAGGTCCGCGGAGCGGGGCAGCGCCAGCGCCACGACCTTCTCGCCGGTGAGGCGGGAGGTGAGTTCCCGGGCCGTGCGGGTGGAGTGTTCGTCCAGCTCCCGGTAGGTGAGGGTGCGCTCGCCGCAGGTCAGGGCCGGGGCGTCGGGGCGGCCGGCGGCCTGGCGGGCGAACAGCTCGGGAACCGTCGACCAGTCGGTGGCGGGGGCGGGGCGGCGTGCGGGCAGCACCTGCTCGCGTGCGGGGCCCTCCAGTACGTCCAGGGCGCCGACGGGCGCGTCGGGGGCGGCCACCGCGGCGCGGATGAACGCGATCAGCTCCTCGCCGACGTGGCGCAGTTCGGCGCGGTGGTAGAGGCGGGCGGGGGCGTCCAGGCGGATGAACAGGTCGCTGTCGGCGCTGCCGTCGGTGTAGACGCCGATGGACAGTTCCTCGAAGGTGCCGGTCGTCGCGCCGCTGTAGCGGGCCGGGCTGTCGCCGAAGTGGAGCTGCTCGACGAACTCCACGACGTTGACGACGGCGCCGTAGCTGCCGCGTCCGCTCAAGGGGGTGCCGGCGGCGCGCTGGATGTCGGAGTAGTGGCAGGCGGTGTGCCCGGAGATGTCGTAGGTCTCCTCCACCAGGGCGTCGGCGACCTCGGCGAACGTGGAGTTCAAATCGACGTGCGCGCGCACCGGGACCACGTTGACGGCGAGTCCCGGGGTGCGGCTGGCGACGCCGACGCGGTTGCCGACGGCCAGCGAGAGGAGGAAGTGCGGGCGGTCGCAGCGGTGGCGCAGGAACACCGCGGTGGCGGCGCTGAGCAGCTGCGACATCCACAGGCCCATGGACTGGGCGGTCTTGGTCCACACCTCGGCCTCGGCGCGGGGCACGGACAGGGTCCGGCTGACCATGCCGATGGTCTCGGCCACCTCCGACCAGCGGTCGGCGCTGCCGAGCGGTTCGGACAGCTCGGCGCGCTGGGTGTCGGACAGGGCCACGCGCGGCACCTGGGCGGGCGGGGGCGCGTCGGTGAGGTAGGTGCGCCAGAACTCGCTGTCCTGGGTGAAGGTGTCGGAGTCGAGGTACTGGGTGGCCTCGCCGGCGAAGGAGGCGACGTCCCAGGGGTGCGGCAGCGGCGGCACCTGATGTCCGCCTGCCAGCGCCGTGTACACCTCCGCGAGGCGCTTGGAGAGCAGGCCGCCGGCGCCGAATCCGTCCGAGATGAGGTGGTGGTAGGCGATCACCAGCAGGGAGCGGTTAGGAGCGAGGGTGACCACGCCGAGCCGGAACAGCAGGTCCCGGCTCAGGTCGAAGGGCCGGCGCACCAGGTCGGCCATGGCTTCGCGGGCCGCCTGCTCGGGGTCGTCCTCGGCGCTCAGGTCGAGGAAGAAGGGCTGCCAGTCCCCCAGGTCGCGGGGCGCCATGCGCAGTCCGCCGCCGTCGTCGGTGAAGTTGACGCGCAGCACCTCCGCCTCGCCCATCACGTGCTGGAACGCGGCGGCGATGACGTCCGTGTCCAGCTCACCGTCCACGTCCCACATGGTCAGTGCATGGTTCGGCGTGTCGGGAGCCATTTCCTGCGCCCGCCACATGCCTTTATGCGCAGACGACGCACCGAATGAACGCACACAGATCAACCCCTCAACAAGCCCGGATTCCGGCGGAATTCGCAGATCGACCCCCATCGTCGTGGGGGTCGGATCAGCCGTTCAAGACAACTCGGTTCCCGGCGGGACAGGGCGCGCTGAGGCTTGCGCTGTCCCGCCGGCGGGACACTTTCCATCTCACTCCCCCGCCCCGCCCCGGCCCGCTTGCTCGCCGGGTGCGGCGGGCGCGGGCGGGTGCGGGTGGGTGTCATCGCGGGTCGGCGGCCATCAGGGACACGATGTGCCCGGCGATCAGCCGGGGTGAGGGGTGGCGCAACACCACGTTCGGTTTGAGTTTGCGCCCCGTGGACGCGCTGAGGCGTTTGCTGAGCTCGGAGGAGAGCATCGAGTCGAAGCCCAGTTTCATGAACTCGTCGTCGGGGCCGAGCTGTTCGCTGGAGGAGTGGCCAAGGACCACGGCGACCCGTTCCAGGACGTGGTCCAGGACCAGGGCGTGCGCGTCGTCGGGGGACAGTGCCGAGATCCGCTCCGACAGCGGGACCAGGCGGTCCTCGTCGTCCTGCCCGGCCACCTGCGCCTGCGCCTGCGGTGCCGGGGCGGCCGGTGTCGTAGGGGCGAGGGAGCTGAGCCAGTAGCGGCGGCGGGCGAAGGCGTACGTGGGCAGGTCCACCCGCCGGCGGGTGGTGAACAGGGCGTCCCAGTCGACGTGGCCGCCGCGCACGTGCAGCGCGGCCAGCGAGGTGAGCACGGACTCCACCTCGCCGCGACCGCGCCGCGAGGAGGACAGCACCAGCGCGTCGTCCACGTCCTCGACGGTCTCCTGCACCGGCACGGTCAGCACGGGGTGCGGGCTCATCTCGATGAACACCCGCGTGCCGTCGTCGGCCAGGTGGCGGATGGAGGACTCGAAGCGGACCTGCTCGCGCAGGTTGTCGTACCAGTAGCCGCCGTCCAGTCGGGCGGTGTCGACGGGCTCGCCGTACAGCGTGGAGTAGAACGGCAGCTCGGCGGAGGCGGGGCGTACGTCGGTCAGGCAGGCCAGGACCTCGTCGCGGACCCGGGTCACGTGGTGGGAGTGGGAGGCGTAGTCGACGGAGATCCGGCGGGCCTGGGCGCCGTCGGCCTTCGTCTTGTCGACGAACTCGTCCAGTGCGTCGGGTTCGCCGGAGACCACCACCGAGCGGGGTCCGTTGACGACGGCGACGCTCACCCGTCCCTCCCAGGGGGCCAGCCGTTCCTGCACCTCCTGCGCGGACTGGGCGACGGAGGCCATCGCGCCGTGCCCGATCAGGCCCACCAGGGCCTTGCTGCGCAGCGCCACGATGCGGGTGGCGTCCCGCAGGGTCAGCGCGCCGCACACGTAGGCTGCGGCGATCTCGCCCTGGCTGTGGCCCACCACCGCGTCCGGCTTCACGCCCCAGGAGCGCCACAGGGCGGCCATGGACACCATGACGGAGAACAGGGCGGGCTGCACCACGTCCACCCGCTCCAGGGTGGGCGCGCCGTCCTGGCCGCGGATGACGTCCAGCAGCGACCAGTCGACCCACTCGGCCAGGGCGGCCGCGCAGGCGTCCATGCTTTGTGCGAAGACGGGGAAGGCCTCGTACAGTTCGCGGCCCATGCCGGCCCACTGGGAGCCCTGGCCGGGGAAGACGAAGGCGACGCCGCCCAGGGGGCCGGTGGTGCCGCGCACCACCGCCGCCGATTCGCGGCCCTCGCCCAACGCGCTCAGGGCGGCGCTCAGTTCGGTGTGGTCGCGGCCCAGGACGACCGCGCGGTGCTCGAAGCGGGAGCGGGCCGAGACCAGCGACCAGCCGGCGTCGGCGAGGTCGGTGGGCGCGTCGCCGTCCAGGAGGGTACGCAGTCTGTGCGCCTGCAGTTGCAGGGCCTGGGCGCTCTTGGCGGACACCACCCACGGCACGACGGGGCCGACGACCCCACTCCCCCGCCCCTGCTCGGGGTGCTCGGGGTGGGACGGCTCGGGCGGCTGGGGCGGGGCCTCCTCCAGGATCACGTGGACGTTGGTGCCGCTGACCCCGAACGAGGACACGCCCGCCCGGCGCGGACCCTGCTGCCGGGTCCAGGGGCGGCCCTCGGCGAGGAGCTCGACGGTGCCCGAGGACCAGTCCACGTGCCGCGAGGGGGCGTCCACGTGCAGGGTCTTCGGCAGGTGGGCGTGGCGCAGGGCCATCACGGTCTTGATGACGCCGCCCACCCCGGCGGCGGCCTGGGCGTGGCCCATGTTCGACTTCAGCGACCCCAGCCACAGCGGCCGGCCGTCCTCGCGGTCCTGGCCGTAGGCGGCCAGCAGCGCGCCCGCCTCGACGGGGTCGCCCAGCACGGTCCCGGTGCCGTGCGCCTCCACCAGGTCCACCTCGCCGGGGGCGATGCCGGCGTTCGCCAGGGCGGTGCGGATCACTTTCTCCTGGGCGCGGCCGTTGGGGGCGGTCAGCCCGTTGGAGGCGCCGTCCTGGTTCACGGCGGAGCCGCGGACGAGGGCGAGCACGGGGTGGTTGTTGCGGCGGGCGTCGGAGAGCCGTTCCAGCAGCAGCACGCCCGCGCCTTCGGCCCAGCCGGTGCCGTCGGCGCCGTCGGCGAACGCCTTGCACCGGCCGTCCGCCGACAGGGCGCCCTGGCGGGAGAACTCCACGAACATCGCGGGCGTCGACATCACCAGCGCGCCGCCCGCCAGCGCCAGCGACGACTCCCCCGAGCGCAGCGACTGCACCGCCATGTGCAGGGCCACCAGTGAGGAGGAGCAGGCCGTGTCCACCGACACCGCCGGTCCGGTCAGGCCCAGTTCGTAGGCGACCCGGCCGGAGGCGACGCTCAGCGCGCTGCCGTACAGCAGGTAGCCCTCCAGGTCCGGGTAGCCGCCTTCCAGGAAGCGCCACCCGTACTCGGAGGAGCTGACGCCGGAGAACACGCCGACGTCGCTGCCGCGGATGTCGGCGGGGACGATCCCGGCGCGTTCGAAGGCCTCCCAGGAGGTCTCCAGCAGCAGGCGGTGGTGGGGGTCGACGGCCAGTGCCTCGCGAGGGCTGATGTTGAAGAAGTCCGCGTCGAAGCCGGCCACGTCGTGCAGGAAGCCTCCCTGGCGGGTGCGGGCGCCGCCGGCGGCGTCGGGGTCGGGGTCGTACACGTCGCGCCATCCGCGGTCCTGGGGGAAGTCGCCGACGACGTCGCGGCCCTCGCGTACGACCTCCCACAGTTCCTCGGGGGTGGAGACGCCGCCGGGGAAGCGGCAGGCCATGGCCACCACGGCGACGGGTTCGCCGCGGCCGGCCTTGAGGTCCTCGTTCTCCTGGCGCAGGCGGTCGCGTTCTTCGAGGAGGGTGCGCAGTGCCCGCTGGACCCGGGCCCCGCCGTCCGCTTGTTCCGCGGAGTTGGTCATGTCCGTTACCTCTTCTCATCCAGAGCCAGGTCGACCAGTGCTTCCAGGTCCAGGTCCGACAACTCCCCCACACCCGCGCCCGGTTCTGTGTCCGGGTCGGTGGGGGTGTCGTTGTCGGGTGCGGGTTGCCGGGCGCAGGCCAGGACCAGGTCCAGGAGGCCCGCGGCGCGCAGCCGCTCGATCGGCACGCTGTGCAGGACGGCGCGGATCTCGCTGTCCTCGGCGCTCGGGGCGGCCTGCGTGTCGTCGTCGGTGGCCGGGCGCAGCAGGTGGCAGATGTGCTCGCTCAGTTCGCGGGGGGTGGGGTAGCTGAAGACGAGCGCGGAGGGCAGGCGCAGGGCGGTGGCGGCGGCCAGGCGGTTGCAGAGTTCGACCGCGGTCAGGGAGTCGATGCCCAGCGGGGTGAAGGCCTGGTCGACGTCGATGCCCGCGCCGGAGGGGTGTCCCAGGACGAGGGCGACCTGGTCGCGGACCCAGTCCAGGGCGACCTGGCGGGCCTCCTCGGCGGGCAGGGCCGTCAGCTTCGCCGCCAGGGTGGGCGACGTGGTGGTGCGGGGTGTGGTGTGGGGGCGGGTGCCGCGGCGGCCGGGGCCGCTGTCGGCGAGTTCGCGCAGCAGCGGCGGCATGTCGTGCCCGCTGGTGGCGCGCAGTGCGGCGAGGTCGAAGCGGGCGGGGACCAGGACCGGCCGGCTGCCGGTGGCGGCCGCGTCGAACAGGGCCAGGGCCTGCGCGGTGGGCATCGGGGCGATGCCCGCTCGTCGCAGCCGGGAGCGGTCGCTGTCCTCCAGGTTCTCGGTCATGCCGCCGGCCTGTTCCCACCAGCCCCAGCACAGCGAGGTGGCGGGCCGGCCGGCGGCGTGGCGCTGGAGGGCCAGGGCGTCGAGGAAGGCGTTCGCCGCGGCGTAGTTGGCCTGTCCCGCGGTGCCGAGGGTGCCGGCCAGGGCGGAGAAGTGCCAGAACGCCGACAGGGTGTGGTCCTGGGTCAGTTCGTGCAGGTGCAGGGCGCCGCCCGCCTTGGCGTGCAGGACGTCGTCGACGGCGTCGCCGGTCAGGGCCTGCACGGTGGCGTCGGCGAGGGTGCCGGCGGCGTGGACGACGGCGGTCAGCGGGTGGCGGGCGGGCAGGCCGGTGAGCAGGGCCGCCACCGCGTCGCGGTCCCCCACGTCGCAGGCGACGACCTTGACCGCCGCGCCGGCGGCCTGGAGGTCGGCGACGAGTTCGTCCACCCCGGGGGCCGCCGGTCCGCTGCGGCTGGCCAGCAGGAGACTGCGCACGCCGTGTTCGCGGGCGAGGTGGCGGGCCACGAGGGAGCCCACTCCCCCGGTGCCGCCGGTGACCAGCACGGTGCCGCCGCCGAAGCCGTCTCCGACGTCCAGGACGAGCTTGCCGGTGTGCCGGCCCTGGCTCATCTCGCGGAAGGTGCGGCGGGCGTCGCGGATGTCGCGCAGGGAGATCGGGTTCAGGTGCAGCCGGCCCTCGGCGAACAGGTCCATGACGGCGCCGAACATGTCCTTGATGGCGTCCGGGCCCGTCTCGTACAGGTCGAAGGCCTGGTAGGTGACGCCCGGGTGGTCGATGGCCACCTGACCGGGGTCGCGGATGTCGGTCTTGCCCATCTCCAGGAAGTGGCCGCCTTCGGGGAGCAGCCGCAGGGAGGCGTCGACGAAGGTGTGGGCCAGGGAGTTCAGGACGACGTCCACGCCGCGGCCGCCAGTGGCGCGGTGGAAGGTGTCGACGAAGTCCAGGTCGCGGGAGGACGCCAGGTGCGCGTCGTCCAGGCCCAGCGCGCGCAGGGCGGGCCATTTGGCGGGGCTGGCGGTGGCGTAGACCTCGGCGCCGGCGTGCCGGGCCAGCTGGACGGCGGCCATGCCGACGCCGCCGGCCGCGGCGTGGATGAGGACGCGCTGCCCCTTGCGCAGGCGTATCGCCTGGAAGAGGGCGTAGTAGGCGGTGAGGAAGGTGCAGGGCACGGACGCGGCCTGGGCGTGGGTCCATCCGTCGGGGACGGGCACGAGGAGGCGGTGGTCGGCGACGGCGGTGCGGGCGAAGGCGCCGGTGAAGATGCCGGCGACCCGGTCGCCGGGCGCCAGGTGCGGCACGTCGTCGGCGACCTCCAGGACGACGCCGGAGCCCTCGCTGCCGAGCCCGGCGTCGATGGCGGTGCGCTCCACCAGTCCCAGCGCGATGGTCACGTCGCGGAAGTTCACTCCCGCGGCCTGCACGGCGATACGGACCTGGCCGGAGGTCAGGGGTGCCCGCACCTCCGGGCACGGTGTCCAGTCCAGGTTCTCCAGCGTGCCGGTGTCGGTGATGCCCAGGCGGTGCGGGCCGGCCGGCGGGGCGTCCAGGCGCCGCTCGTCGGCGGTCGCGGGGGCCAGGCGCGGCACCAGGCAGGCGCCCTCGCGCAGGACCAGCTGCTCCTCCCCGGCGGTGAGGGTGTCGGCGAAGCGTTCCCGGGAGGTGTCCGCGTCGTCGATGTCGACCAGCTTGAACCTGCCGGGGTGCTCGCTCTGCGCGGAGCGCACCAGGCCCCACACGGACGCGCCGGGCAGGTCCTCGATGCGGTCCTCGGCGCGGGCGGCAACCGCGTGGCGGGTGAGGACCACCAGCGTGGAGGCGGCCAGGGAGTCCTCGGCGAGGAAGCGCTGGAGCAGGTCCAGGACGCGCTTGTCCGCCGCGGCGACGCTCTCCAGCACGCCGGTGCCGGTGCCGGTGTTGGTGTCGGTGTCGTCCGGGCACACCACCAGGTGTGCGGGGGCCGGGCCCGCGGCGGCGTCCGCCAGCGAGGCGTACGACGCGATGTGCCCGCCTGTTCCGGCCAGTTGGCGGGCCAGGGCGCTGCCGGTGCCCAGGACGCCCCACGGGCTGTGGTGCGGGGCCGGGGTGAGGGCGGCGGGGCGCCAGTGCAGGGTGTAGAGCGGCTGCTGCGCGCCGGGGGCGGTGCGGACCTGTTCGGCGACGGCGGGGCGGAACGTCAGGGCCTGGATGCGGGCCAGGGGTGCGCCGTGTTCGTCGGCGAGGGTCACCGACACGGCGCCCTCCCCGGCCGGGGACAGGCGCACGCGCACGCTGTCGCCGCACCGCCCCTGCAGGTGTGCGCCGCTCCAGGAGAACGGCATCCAGCCCTGCTCGCCGGTCACCTTCAGCACGCCGCCGGCGACGACCGCGTGCAGGACGCTGTCCAGCAGTGCGGGGTGCAGGGCGAAGGCGTCACCGGGGGGTGCCTGTGCGGTGTCGGGCAGGGTGGCCAGGGCGTAGAGGTCCTCGCCGTGGCGCCACACCTCGCGCAGTCCGCGGAAGGCGGGCCCGTAGTCGAAGCCGGCGTCGGTGAACTCCTCGTACAGGTGCTCCAGGTCCACCGGGCGGGCGCCGGCGGGCGGCCATACGCCCGGCGGGTGCGGCTGCCGGGCCGCCTCGGTGGGCTCGGGTGCGGTGGCGAGGTCGCCGCGGGCGTGCCGGGTCCAGCCGCCTTGTGCGTCCGGGTCCTGGCCGGGCCGGGCGTACACCTCCACGGTGCGCCGGCCGGTGTCGTCCGCGGCGCCCAGGACGACGCGCAGCTGCACGTCGCCGTCGGGGGGAAGGATCAGGGGGACTTCCAGGGTGAGTTCCTCGACGCTGTCGCAGCCGGCCCAGGCGCCCGCCGACAGGGCCACGTCCAGGTAGGCGGTCGCGGGGACCACGGCCGCGCCGAACACGCTGTGGTCGCCCAGCCAGCCGTGGCTGTGCAGGGACCAGCGGTGGGTGAAGACCATCTCGCCGGTGGCGGGGTGTTCCACGACGGCGCCCAGCAGCGGGTGCCCGGGGGCCGCCAGGCCCGCGGCGGCGACGTCGGTGCGGTCGCCGGCCTGGAAGTCGAGCCAGTAGCGGCGGCGGGTGAAGGCGTAGGTGGGCAGGTCGACACGGCGGCGCGTGCCGAACAGGGCGTCCCAGTGCACGGAATGGCCTGCGGTGTGCAGAGCGGCGAGTGCCCCCAGCAGGGCCCGGGGGCCTTCGCGGTCGCGTCGCGAGGCCGACAGCACGAGCGCGTCGTCGATGCCGGCGCTCGCGAAGGCGTCCTGGGTGAGGGAGGTCAGGGTCGCTCCCGGACCCACTTCGAGGAAGACGCTCGCGCCGGCGGCACGGGCGCACTGCACCGCGTCGTCGAAGCGCACCGAGTGGCGCAGGTGCTCCACCCAGTACGAGGCGGACGTCAGCTCGGCGGACGTGGCCAGGCGGCCCAGGCGGGTCGAGATGAGCGGGATCGTCATCCGGCCGGCGGGCAGCTCGCCCAGCGCGCGGGCGAAGTCGTCCAGGACGGGGTCCATGAGCGGGGAGTGGAAGGCGTCGTCGACGGCGAGGAGTTTCGCCGACCGGCCCTGGGCCAGGAGCTGGTCGCGCAGGGCGTGGACCTGGTCGCGCAGGCCCGAGACCACCACCGAGTCGGGGCCGTTGACGGCGGCGATCCCCACCCGGTCGTAGCCGGCGAGCAGCGGCGTGATGTCGCTGTGCGCGGCGCGGACGGCGAGCATCGCGCCGGGTTCGGTGACGGTGGCCATGAGGCGGCCGCGGGCGGCCACCAGCCGGGTCGCGGTGTCCAGGTCCAGGACGCCCGAGACGTGGGCGGCGGCGATCTCCCCCACCGAGTGGCCGATCAGGTGGTCCGGGCGCGGCAGGTGGTGCTCCAGCAGCCGGTAGAGGCTGACCTGCAGGGCGAACAGGGCCGGCTGGGCGAGGTCGGTGCGCCGCTGTCCGTCGGGCTCCTGGGCCAGCAGCAGCGGCTTGAGGGCGAAGGGCAGCCGCGTCTCGAAGCGGGTGCAGATCTCGTCCAGACTCGCGGCGAAGACGGGGAAGGTGTCGTACAGCTGCCGGGCGGTGCCGGCCCAGGGCGAGCCCTGGCCGGGGAACATGAACACGGTGCCGCCGTGGGCGGCGGTGGTGGTGCCGCGGATGACGGCCGGGGACTCCTCGCCCGCGTGCAGCGTCTTGAGTGCGTCGAGGAGTTCGCCGCGGTCGCGTCCCACGACGACGGCGCGGTGCTCGAAGCGGGCGCGGGTCGCGGCCAGCGACCAGCCGGCGTCGGCGAGGTCCAGTGCGCTGTCGGCGCTGAGGAAGTCGTGCAGGCGGCCCGCCTGCTCCTTGAGGGCGTCGGCGCTCTTGCCGGACACCGTCCACGGCACCAGGCCCCCGGCGACCGGCTCCCCCACCGGCAGCGGGTCTGTGGGGGGCGTGGGCGGGGCCTGTTCGAGGATCACGTGGGCGTTGGTGCCGCTCGCCCCGAAGGACGACACTCCCGCCCGGCGGGGACGGCCCTCGGGGGTGGTCCATTCGCGGGCCTCGGTGAGGAGCTGGACCGCTCCGGCCGTCCAGTCGACGTGGCTGGAGGGGCGGTCGACGTGCAGGGTGCGGGGCAGCACACCGTGGCGCATCGCCATCACCATCTTGATGATGCCGCCCACCCCGGCAGCCGCCTGGGTGTGCCCGATGTTCGACTTCAGCGACCCCAGCCACAACGGCGAGCCGTCCTGGCGCTCGCGGCCGTAGGTGGCCAGCAGGGCGCCCGCCTCGATGGGGTCGCCCAGCGTGGTGCCGGTGCCGTGCGCCTCCACCGCGTCGACCTCGCCCGCCTCCAGGCGGGCGTTGGCCAGCGCCGAGCGGATCACCCGCTGCTGGGCCGGACCGCTGGGCGCGGTCAGCCCGTTGGAGGCGCCGTCCTGGTTGACGGCCGAGCCGCGGATCACCGCCCACACGTCGTGCCCGTTGCGCCGCGCGTCCGAGAGGCGTTCCAGGACCAGGACGCCGACGCCCTCGGCGAAGCCGGTGCCGTCCGCGGCGTCCGCGAACGCCTTGCACCTGCCGTCCGCGGACAGGCCGCGCTGGCGTGACATCTCCCGGAACACCTGCGGCGTGCCCATCACGGTGACCCCGCCCGCCAGCGCCAGGCCGCACTCGCCCTGCCGCAGAGACTGCACCGCCTGGTGCACGGCCACCAGCGAGGAGGAGCAGGCGGTGTCCGTGGACAGCGCCGGACCCTCCAGGCCCAGCGTGTACGCCACCCGGCCCGAGGCCACGCTCAGCAGGGAGCCGATCTGCCCGTAGCCGGCGATCGCCTCGGGGGTGGCGAAGTGGTTGCCGTAGCCGAAGTAGGCAAGGCCGGCGAAGACGCCGGTGTCGCTGCCGCGCAGGGTGTGGGGGTCGATGCCCGCCCGCTCCAGCGACTCCCAGGATGCCTCCAGCAGCAGCCGCTGCTGGGGGTCCGCGGACAGCGCCTCGCGCGGGCTGATCCCGAAGAAGTCGGCGTCGAAGTCCCCCGCGTCGTACAGGAATCCGCCCGAGCGGGTGCTGCACGTGCCGGGATGGTCGGGGTCGGGATCGTAGAGGCCGGGCACGTCCCAGTGGCGGTCCTCGGGGAAGCCGGACACCACGTCCGCGCCCGAGCGCACCAGTTCCCACAGCTGTTCGGGGGAGGTCGCCCCGCCGGGGTAGCGGCAGGCGACGCCGACGATCGCGATGGGCTCGGCGGCGGCGTCCGTCAGCTCCTGCAGGCGCTTCCTGGTCTCGATCAGTTCGATCGAGGTGCGCCGCAGGTAGTCCAGGACGTCGGCGTTGTTGTCGTTGGTCATCGCTCTCCCCTAGCCGAGCTCTTTGTCGAGCAGCGAGAGGAGCTCTCCCGCCGAGGCCGCACTGATCTGGTCGACGATGCCGACCGGTGATCCGGCGCCCGCCATCGAACGCACTCGGCCCTGCAGCTCGCCGAGCAGAGTGGAAATGGTGCTCTGGTCCTCCTGGGCGAGCGCGGCGAACGCGTCCTCCAGCCGGGCGCCCAGTCCCTCGATCTCCCGCACCAGCGGGGCGGCCGGCGAGGCGGGGGCGCTCTCCTCGGGCATGAGGTGCTCGTACAGGAAGGCGGCCAGGGCCTGGGGGTTGGGGTGGTCGAAGACCAGGGTGGCGGGCAGCTTCAGCCCGGTGACGGCCGCCAGCTTGTTGCGCAGCTCCAGCGCCGTCAGCGAATCGATCCCGAGCTTCTTGAACGTCTCGGCGGGAGCGACCCGCGCGGTGTCGGCATGCCCCAGGACCAGGGCGGTCTGCGTGCGGACGGCCTCCAGCAGCGCCGTGCGCGCCTCGGCGGGAGCCATCAGCTCCAGCTGCTGCGCCAGCGCGGGCCCGGCCGCTGTCTCCGCGCCCGCCGCCCGGTCGTCCGCGCCGAAGGCGGCGGCCAGGGTGCGCAGCAGCGGGGAGCCCATCGGTGCACCGCCCGGGGTGGCGAGCGCGGCCTGGTTCAGGCGCACCGGCACCACGACCGGCCGGCCGGTGCCGAGCGCCGCGTCGAACAGGGCGAGTCCTTCGCGGGTCGACAGGGGCTGTACGCCCTGGCGTTGCAGGCGTTCGACGTCCGCGTCGCCCAGGTCGGCGCCCATGTCGCCGCGCTCGGCCCAGAAGCCGAAGCACAGGGCCAGGGCGGGCAGGTCCTGGGCGCGGCGGGCCTGGGCCAGGCCGTCGAGGTAGGCGTTGGCGGCCGCGTAGTTGGCCTGTCCCGCGGTGCCCAGGACGCCGGCGACGGAGGAGAACAGCACGAACGCGGACAGCGGGAGGTGGCGGGTCAGTTCGTGCAGGTGCCAGGCTCCGCGCACCTTCGGCGCCAGGACCGTATCCAGGCGGCCTTGGTTCAGGGCGGGGACGATGCCGTCGTCCAGGACGGCCGCGCAGTGGATGACGGCGCTGAGCGGGTGCGCGGCGGGCACCGCGTCGATCAGCGCGGCGAGCGCGTCGCGGTCGGTGACGTCGCAGGCCACGATGTCGACGTGGGCGCCGGCCGCGGTCAGTTCCTCGCGCAGGGCCGCCGCCGCGGGTGCGTGCGGGCCGCGCCTGCTGGTGAGCAGCAGCCGGCGTACGCCGTGCCGCGTCACGAGGTGGCGGGCCAGCAGGGCGCCCAGGCCGCTGGTGCCGCCGGTGATCAGGACCGAGCCGGACCCCAGCCCCGGCACCAGCGCGCCGGGGTCGGTGGATCGGCGTGGCAGGGGGGCCAGTTGGGGGCGGCTGAGGCGCCCGGCGCGGAGTCGGAGCTGGGGGTGGGCGGTGGCGGCGGCCGCGTGCAGGAGGTCGCGTGAGGCGGGGTGGTCGTCGGTGTCGATGAGGGTGAAGCGGCCCGGGTTCTCGGTCTGCGCGGTGCGTACGAAGCCCCAGAGGGCGGCCGCCGCGGGATCGGCGGGGACGGACTCGTCGCCGGACGCGCCCCGGGTCACCAGGACCAGACGGGAGGCGGCGTACCGCTCCTGGCCCAGCCAGGCCTGCGTCCACTCCAGCACCCGGTGCAGGGCGGCCTCGACCGCGGCCGGCGCACCCGTGTCGGCGCCCGTGTGGTCGAGGTGGGCGATGACCTGGGGCGGCAACGGCCCCTCATGAGCGGTGAGTTCCCCGACGCCGGTGAACACCGCCGCGTCGGCTGCGGGGGCGGGCGGGGGCGGAAGCTGCTCCCAGTCGAGGTGGAACAGCGCGTCCTGGTCCTCGAAGCTCAGCTCGCTCAGCCGGGTGAGGTCGGCGGGGGCAAGGCTCAGTGAGGCGATGGAGCCCACCGGGGTGCCGTCGTGGCCGGCGAGGGTCACCGACACGGTGTTCTCGCCCGCCGGGTCCAGCCGCACGCGCAGCACGCCCGCCGGCGCGGCCGAAAGGCGCAGGCCCGTGCAGCGGGAGGGCAGCAGGCCCTGGGCCGTGGAGGGGCCGGTGCCGTCGAGGAGGCCCAGCGCGGGCCAGACGGCGTGCAGCAGTGCCGGGTGGAGGGTGAAGCGGGCGCTGTCCGGGCTCGGCGTGGGCAGTTCCACCTCGGCGAACAGGGTGCGGTCCCGGCGCCAGACCTGGCGCAGGCCGCGCAGCTGGGGGCCGTGGCCGAAGCCGAGGGCCGCGAGGCGGGCGTACTCCTGCTCGAAGGGCACGCTCGCCGCGCCGGGCGGCGGCCACGCGGTCAGGGCGTCCGGGCCGGCCGGGGGTGTGCTGTCGCGTCCCGCGCGGCCGCTGGCGTTGCGGCTCCAGTCCGCCTCGTCGCGGCCGCGGGAGTGGACGCTGATGGCCCCCGTGCCGTCGACCTGGACGCGGATCTCCCGCTCGCCGCTGCGCGGCAGCACCAGAGGGGTCTCCAGGGTGAGGTCCTCGACGAGGTCGTAGCCCGCCTTGCGGGCCGCCCACACGGCGAGTTCCGCCGGCACGGTGGCCGGTACCAGGGCGGCGCCGTGCACGGTGTGCTCGGCCAGCCACGGGTGGCGTTCGGCCGACAGGCGTCCGCTGCCCGCCACCGCGCCGCCGCCGCGCTCGTCGGGCAGGTCGATGACGGCGTCGAGCAGCGGGTGGTCGCTGGTGCTCGCGGCGGCGGTCTCGCGCGGTGTGTTCAGCCAGTAGCGCCGGCGCTGGAAGGGGTAGGTGGGCAGCTCGGGCACCGGGCCGCCCACCTGGCCGAACACCGCCTGCCAGGACACCGGCGCGCCGGAGACGAACGCCTCGGCCGCCGACCGGTAGAGGCGGTCCAGGCCGCCCTCGTCGCGGCGCAGCGAGCCCACCACGACGCCGGTGGCGCCGTCGGTGGTGTCGAACATCTCCTGGATGTTCATCACCAGCAACGGGTGGGGGCTGAGTTCGATGACGGTGCTGTGCGGTTCCTGCTCGGCCAGGCGGCTCATGGCGGGCCCGAACTGCACGGGCCGGCGCAGGTTGCGGAACCAGTAGGCGGCGTCCAGGCGCATCGGGTCGATCACCTCGCCGGTCACCGTCGAGTAGATCGTCACCGCCGACGGGCGGGGGGTGAGTGTGCCCAGCTCGGCCTCCAGGCGGCCCTGGAAGCGGTCCATCAGCGGGGAGTGGCCGGGCACACTGGACTTGATCAGCCGGGCGCGGGCGCCGCGGGCCTGGCAGGCGGCGACCAGGTCCTTCACGGCGTCGCTCTCCCCGGACACGGTCGTGGAATTGGGGCCGTTGACCGCGGCGATCCCGATCCGCGACTCCTGTCCTTGCAGCAGGTCCCGCACGTCCTGTTCGGGCAGCAGGATGCCGGCCATGCTGCCCTGCCCGGTGACCTCGGCGAGCAGCCGCGAACGCAGCGCGACGATCTTGGCGGCGTCCTGCAGGGTCAGGGCGCCCGCGATGTAGGCGGCGGCGATCTCGCCCTGGGAGTGGCCGATCACCACGTCGGGGGTCACGCCCAGCGACTGCCACACCCTCGCCAGGGACACCATCACCGCGAAGAGGACCGGCTGGACGACGTCGATGTCCTCCAGGTCCGCCGATGCGGGTCCGTCGCACACGGTGTCGATCAGCGACCAGGACACCCACGGCTGGAGTGCCGCCGCGCAGGCGCGCAGTTCGCGGGCGAAGACGGGTGAGGTCTGGAACAGTTCGCGGCCCATGGCCGTCCACTGGGCGCCCTGGCCGGGGAAGACGAACACGGTCCGCCCGGCCGGGCGTGCGGTGCCGGACACCGCGAGGTCGCCGGTGCCGGCGGCGACGGCGGCCAGGGCGGTGAGCAGTTCCTGCCGGTCGGCGCCGATGACCACCTGGCGGTGCTCGAACAGCGAGCGGGTCTCCACCAGGGCCCGGCCCACCGCGGCGGGGGTCAGCGCCGGGTCCCGGGTGACGAACTCCGCGAGGCGGGCGGCCTGTTCGCGGACGGCTTCCTCCGAGCGCGCCGACAGCACCCACGGCCACGCGGTGCGCGCGGCGGCGGCCGGCTCACCCCCGTCGGCATCGATGCTGGTGCTGGTGTCGGCGTCGGTGCCGGTGTCGGTGGGGGCGGGGGGTTCGGGGGCCTGTTCCAGCAGCAGGTGGGCGTTGGTGCCGCTGATCCCGAAGGACGACACTCCCGCCCGGCGGGGACGGCCCTCGGGGGTGGTCCATTCGCGGGCCTCGGTGAGGAGTTCAACCGCTCCGGCCGTCCAGTCGACGTGGCTGGAGGGGCGGTCGACGTGCAGGGTGCGGGGCAGCACACCGTGGCGCATCGCCATCACCATCTTGATGATGCCGCCCACCCCGGCAGCCGCCTGGGTGTGCCCGATGTTCGACTTCAGCGACCCCAGCCACAACGGTCGGCCGTCCTCGCGCTCCTGGCCGTAGGTGGCCAGCAGGGCTTCGGCTTCCATGGGGTCGCCCAGGCGGGTGCCGGTGCCGTGGGCCTCCACCGCGTCGACCTCGCCCGCCGCGAGGCCGGCGTCGGCCAGGGCGGCGTGCACGACGCGCTGCTGGGCCAGGGGGTTGGGGGCGGTCAGGCCGTTGGAGGCGCCGTCCTGGTTGATCGCCGAGCCGCGGATCACCGCCCAGACGCGGTGGCCGTTTCGCCGGGCGTCGGAGAGGCGTTCCAGGACCAGGACGCCGGCGCCCTCGGAGAAGCCGGTGCCGTCCGCGGCGTCCGCGAACGCCTTGCACCTGCCGTCCGCGGACAGGCCGCGCTGGCGGGCGAGTTCGACGAACATGCCCGGCGTCGGCAGCGTCGACACCCCGCCGGCCAGCGCCAGCGTGCACTCCCCCTCCCGCAGGGAGCGCACCGCCTGGTGCACGGCCACCAGCGAGGAGGAGCAGGCGGTGTCGGTGGACAGCGCCGGCCCCTCCAGGCCCAGGACGTACGCCACCCGGCCCGAGGCGACGCTGAGGTGGCCGCCGGTCAGGGCGAAGCCCTCCACCTCGCCGTTCGCGCCGCCGCCCATCCGCGGGCCGTAGTCGACGCCGTAGATGCCGGTGAACACGCCCGTCGCGGTGTCGCGCAGGGCGTGGGGGTCGATGCCCGCCCGTTCCAGCGCCTCCCACGTCGTCTCCAGCATCAGCCGCTGCTGCGGGTCCATCGCCAGCGCCTCGCGCGGGCTGATCCCGAAGAACGGTGCGTCGAAGTCCGCGAGGTGGGGCAGGAAGCCGCCGGTGCGGGTGTAGGTCTTGCCGTGCGCCTCGGGGTCGGGGTCGTAGAGGGCTTCCACGTCCCAGCCGCGGTCCTGGGGGAAGTCGCCCATCGCGTCCACCCCCTGCGACACCACGTGCCACAGGTCTTCGGGGGAGGTCACCCCGCCCGGGAAGCGACACCCCACCCCCACGACGGCGATGGGCTCGCGCGCGGACTCCTCCAGCTCGCGCACCCGCTCGCGCAGTTCCTGCGCGTCAGTGACGGCACGTCGCAAGTAGGAGCGGAGCTTGTCGACTTCCTCCACCGGGTCCTCCCTCAACTTGTGTGAAAAACGAACTGGGCTACACGTATCCGCGCTCGATCAGGGCGTAGAGGTCGTCGTCGCTGTGCGCGGCGGCCTCGTCCCTGTGCTCGGCGTCTTTGCCGGGCGTGGTGGTGGCCGGGGTGTCGGGCACCGCCGGGTGCAGGAGGTCGAGCAGGCGCTGGGCGAGGCGGCGGGGGGTGGGGTAGGTGAAGGCGACGGTGGCGGGCAGGCGGACGCCGGTGAGCGCGTGCAGCCGGTTGCGCAGCTCGACGGCGGTCGCGGAGTCGAAGCCCAGCGTCTTGAACGTCTCGTCCGCCCGCGCCTGCAGGGCGGGGCCGCTGGCCTGGACGCCCTTGGCGGTGAGCAGCGTCGCCGTCTCGGCGCTCACCAGGGCCAGCGCGTCCGCGGGTGAGTCCAGGCCGGCCGCCGCGTTGTGCGGGGTGGGGCCGGCGGGGTCGTCCGCGGGGCCGGTGGGGGCGCTGAGCCAGTACCGCTGCCGCTGGAAGGGGTAGGTCGGCAGGGTGATGCGGCGCGGCCGGGCGGCGGCGAAGAGGGCCGTCCAGTCGGCGGGCACCCCGCGCACATACAGCTGGGCCAGCGCGCCCCAGACCTTGCCGAGGCTGCCGTCGTGTTTGCTCAGGGTGCCCACCACCAGGGGCGGCGCCGCCAGGGTGTCGGCTCTTTCCTCCATCGCGACCTGGAGCACGGGGTGCGGGCTGACCTCCACGAACACGCCGGGGCGGGTGCGCATCAGGTCGTCGACGACGTCGGCGAAGCGCACCGGGGAGCGCAGGTTGTCGTACCAGTACGCGCCGTCCAGGGTGCGGGTGTCCAGGAGCTGCCCGGTGACGGTGGAGTGGAACGCCACCGTCGAGGAGCGCGGGCTCACCCCCGCCGCGGCTTCGAGGACCTGGGCTTGGATGCGTTCGACGTGGTGGGAGTGGGAGGCGTAGTCCACCTTGATGCGGCGTACCCGCACCTGGTCGTCGGCGGCGGCCTTCGCGAACTGCTCCAGGGCCTCGTCGTCGCCGGAGATCACCACCGACTGGGGGCCGTTGACGGCGGCCACCGACAGCCGCCCGGGCCAGTGCCGCAGCCGCTGTGTCACCCAGTCGGCGGGGGCGGCGACCGCGCTCATGCCGCCCAGGCCGGCCAGTTCGGACAGGCACTGGCTGCGCCGGGCGACGATCTGCGCGGCGTCGGGCAGGGACAGGGCGCCGGACACGCAGGCCGCGGCGATCTCCCCTTGGGAGTGGCCCACCACCGCGTCGGGGACCACGCCCAGCGAGCGCCACAGCCGGGCCAGCGACACCATCATCGCGAACAGTGCGGGCTGGATGACGTCCACCCGCTCCAGTGACGCGGCGCCGGGCGCCCCGGTGACGACGTCCACCAGGGACCAGTCCACCCAGGGCGCCAGGGCCTTGGCGCAGTCGTCGACGGCGCGTGCGAAGACCTCGCTCTGCGCGTACAGCTGCCGTCCCATGGCCGGCCACTGCGAGCCCTGGCCGGGGAAGACGAAGACGACCGGGCCCGTCTCGCCGCTGCTGACGCCGCGGGCTCCGCGGGCCGGGGCGGTGCCCGCGGCCAGGTCGTCGAGGCCGGCGAGCGCGTCCGTGCGGCCGGTGGTGAGCAGGACCGCGCGGTGGGTGAACGCGGTCCGGGTCGCGGCCAGCGCGTGGCCCACGTCGGCGGCCTGCCAGGGCGTGCCGGCGAGCTGGTCCCGCAGCCGGGCCGCCTGGGCGCGCAGGGCCTGCTCGCCGTGCGCGGACAGCACCCACGGCACCGTCGCGTCCACGTCCGCGGCCGCGGCCGCGTCCGCGGCTGCCGGTTCCGGTTCCGGCTGCCGCGACGGGGCCGGGGGGTGGGGGGCCTGTTCGAGGACGAGGTGGGCGTTGGTGCCGCCCATGCCGATGGAGGAGACGCCGGCGCGGCGCGGCCGCTGCGGTGTGCCGGGCCAGGTTCTTGGGGCGCGCAGCACCTCGAAGTCGCGGTCGAAATCGGCGATGGCGGGGTTGGGGGTGCCGAAGCCGGGCTGGGCCGGGAGCCGGCCGCGTTCCACGCACAGGGCGGCCTTGACGAAGCCGACGATGCCCGCGGCCGGTTCCAGGTGGCCGACGTTGGCTTTGACCGCGCCGAGCACCAGGGGCCGCTCGCGGCCGGCGCCGGCGCCGGCCTGGCGCAGGCCCGACGCCTCGGCCGGATCGCCCAGGCGGGTGCCGGTGCCGTGGGTCTCGACGTAGTCGATGTCCGTGAGGTCCAGGCCGGCGCGGGTGAGGGCCGCGCGGACGGCCGCGGCCTGTCCGGTGGGGCTGGGGTCGGGCATCCGGGAGGTGGCGCCGGCGCCGGCCACGCCCCAGCCGCGGATGACGGCGTAGACGTGGTCGCCGTCGGCGAGCGCCTGGTCGAGGTGTTTGAGGACGACGAACGCGCCGCCCTCGCCGCGTACGAAGCCGTTGGCGCGCTCGTCGAAGGGGAAGCAGTTCCCCTCGGGCGACAGGGCGCCCAGGTTGGCCAGGCCCGCGCCGGTCTCGGGGTCGGTGATCAGGTGCACGCCGCCGGCGATCGCCAGGTCGACGGCGCCGGAGTGGATGCGTTCGCACGTCAATGCCAGCGACACCAGCGAGGAGGACTGGCCGGAGTCCGCGCACAGGCTCATCCCGCGGGCGTCGAAGAGGTGGGAGATCCGGTTGGCGATCAGTGCGCCGCTGGAGCCGAGCGCCGCGTAGTGGTCGTCGCGGTCGCTGCCGGAGTGCCTGCGCAGCAGGTCGTACCCGGAAGGGGCGGCGCCGACCACGACGTCGATGTCGCGGCCCGCGAGGGCGCCCGCGGGCATGCCGGCGTCCTCGACGGCCTCCCAGGCCAGTTCGAGTCCCAGGCGCTGCACCGGGTCCATGGCGGCGGCCTCGGCGGGCGCGATGTCGAAGAAGCCGGCGTCGAAGGTGTCGACGCGGTCCAGGAAGGAGCCCGCGTCCAGGGTGGCCGCGTCCGGGTGGGACAGGTGGCGGGTGTGCGCGTCGGCCGCCCGCTGGGGCGGGAACGTGCCGATGGTGGACTTCCCCTCGACGAGCAGCTGCCAGAACTCGGCCGGGCTGTGCACGTCGGGAAAGCGGCACGACATCCCGATGACGGCGATGCCGGCGGCTTGGCCGCTCATAGCTTGTCCTTCCCCTTGCCTTGGTCCTGGGCTGCTGCCGGCGCGTCGCCTCGCGCTCACAGCCAACGGGTCAGCAGCTTTCGCAGCTCGTGCGGTGCGTCCATGAAGTCGTAGTGGCCGCCGTCCACCACCCGGAACTCGACGGAGTCCGCGTAGCGGCGCCAGCCCTGCAGGCCGGCCAGGCTCACGTCGGTGTCGTGGCGCCAGTGCACGACGACGACGGGGCAGGGCACCTTCACCGCTTCCACGCGCCGGTAGGCGGCCGCGGCGGCGTGGTCGCGCAGCAGCACCATCAGTCCCATCGCGATCATGTCGGGGCGCGGTTCGATGCCCCGGCTGCGTACGAACGCCTCGACCTCGGCGCGCAGTTCGCTCTCGCTCATCGCCAGCATGCGGTCGCCGGCGGCGTCGTGCGGGGCCATCTGGCCGGACACGATCAGGCACTCCGGGGTGGGCAGGCCGCGTTCGGCGAGCGCCAGGACGCTCTCGTAGGCGGGCAGCGCGCCGGCGCAGTGCGCGAAGAACGCGAAGGGGCGGTCCAGCAGCGGGGTGAGGGCTTCCACCAGGTCGGTGGCGAGGTTCTCGTAGGTGCCGTAGTGGGGGTGACCGAGCCGGTTCTCGCGGCCGGGGAACTGCACCGGGCAGATCTCGACGTCGTCGAGGGTGGCCGGCCAGGCGCTGAACGCCGAGGCTCCGGAGCCGGAGAAGGGGAAGCAGAAGATCCGCGCGAGGGGGTCGGCGGAGGGCGGGCGCACGAACCAGGGCGAGAGGGTGGCGGCGGGGGCGCTGGTCATGGCGTGGGCCGTTTCTGCGCGAGGACGGGGAGGTGGGTCATCCCGGCGATGAAGTACGACCGCAGGTGCTGCGGTTCGCCGGCGAGCTCGATCGAGGCGGTGCGCTCGAGGAGTTCCTCGAAGAAGATCCGCAAGGTCAGCCGGGCCAGCGGCGCCCCGATGCAGAAGTGCGGGCCGAACCCGAACGCGACGTGTCGTTTGGCGTTGGGGCGGGTGATGTCGAAGCGGTGCGGGTCGGGGAACTGGGCGGCGTCGCGGTTGGCGGAGCCGATCCAGGCCACGACCGCGCCGCGGGCGGGGATGGTGCCGCCGCCGATCTGCACGTCGTCGACGGCGTAGCGCATGAAGTTGCAGGCGCCGGAGGTCCAGCGCAGCCCCTCCTCGACCAGGTTGGGGATCAGGGTGGGGTCGGCCTGCGCCTTGTCGAACTGCTCGGGCCGCTCGATGAGTGCCTCGACCGTGCCCGAGACGGTGTGCGGGGTGGTGACGTTGGCGCCCAGCAGGATGCTGTAGCCGTCGAGGGCGATCTCCTCGTCCGACAGGGCCGCCCCGCCGGGCCGCACGCTCATCAGGTGGTTGAGCAGGCTGCCGTCGTCGTCCTGGTTCCCGCTGCGGCGCCGCTCCTTGACCCAGTCCTTGACGTAGGTGACGAGCTCGTGGTGGGAGATGGCCAGCGTGGCGGCCTCGCTGCCCTGCTGGAAGTGGGGGTCCGAGGGGGCGGTCACCATCGCGGTCAGCTGGACGAGTTCGGCCCAGTCCTTCTCCGGGATGCCCAGCAGCGGTCCGGTGACGATCGCCGGCAGCAGCAGCGCCTGCTCGGCCAGGTCGAACACCTCGCCCTCCAGCGCCGGCTGGAGGAAGCCGACGATGGAGCGCCGGATGGAGTCCTCCCAGGACTTCACCGCCCGGGCGGTGAGCTTGGAGCCCAGCGGGCGGCGGACCTCGGTGTGCCGGGGCGGGTCGGTGGAGGTCAGCAGCACCCCGGCCGCGACGTCGTCCTGCCCGAGGTGGGTGGGCACGGTGCCGCGCTCGGAGGTGAACTCCCGGTGGTCGCCCAGCACCCGGCAGACGTCCTCGTGCCGGGTCACCGACCAGAACTCCCGCCCGTCGGGCAGCACTTGGTGGTGCAGCGGCGCCCGCTCGCGCATGACGTCCCAGACCGGGTGCGGGTCACCGGAGGTGTACAGGTCCAGGTCGAACAGGTCGAGGGTGTCGAGGTCGACGTCGCGCGGGGGACCCGGCGTCAGCCTCACGCCGCCGCCCTCCCCTGTTCGATCAGCTCGCTGACCCGGGCCGGGGTCTGGGCGAGGTAGAAGTCGCGCACGGACAGCTGGACGCCGTAGTCCTGCAGCACCCGGTCGATGATCTTGATGCCGGTCAGCGAGTTGCCGCCGAGCGCGAAGAAGTCGTCGTCGGGGCCCACTTCACGGCCGCCGAGGTACTCCCCCCACAGGGCGGCGATCTCCTGCGCGAGCGGGGCCGGCGACTGTGACGGTGCGGCCTGTCGTTCCTGTGACGTCTCGTCCTGCCCACCTCGCGGGTGGAGCACCTGCGGCGACGATTCCATTGCCAGCCATTTCCTTCCTCTGTCGAACGGGAATGCCCGCCCACGCCATCACGGCCCCGAAGAGAGGGGCGCCTCTTTTCGCTGTCGCGCCGACGTGACGCATCGTTTCGACGGCCGGGAGGTTTCCCTCTTCTTTCTTGCGGACGGCTCGTGCCGTACCCGAAAAAAAAGGGGGGGTGCCGTTCTCCGTCTCCCGGCGGCGTCGAACACGGCGGGCGCCTTTGCGCATTTCAAAAAGGCGGCCGGCTCCTGTCGTCCGCACCCCGCCCCGGAATCGATCACGCGGGGGGCGCGCCGCTGGGAAGCCATCGCGACGCCAACGTAGATGGCCCGGGAAACCGGGGGCAAGCGATGACAGCGCCGAGCGCCCGGGCGGGCACCGGTTGTCCCGCCGACAGGACACCCGCCCCCGCTCCCTGCCCGCCAGGCCGGTACGGAGGCGGGACGGGGGCGGTCCTCGGGCGGCCGCGCGGCGGGCCGTACGGGCGCGTACGCGGCGCGGCCTGTTCCTCGCGCCCGAGTTTAGAACGCGAATACGCGATACCGGCGGGCAACTCCTTTGTGAACAGCTCCGGTTGGGCCGGTCTTTCGTTGCCAGCGCCGTGAAGGCCGACTTAGGGTGACGGCCGGGAGGAACCCCCAGTAGCTTTCCGGGTTCATCAACCAATCACGTGTGGAGGGGATTTCCTTGCTCAAGTCCGAGCGGCTTGCGGTGCTACCCATCGACTCGTACGACCTGGATTCCGAGCTGTCGATCGTGGACAGCCACGAGTACGGCGGCGAATACGACACCTTCACCTTCGGGTCGTGGTCGTCCCACGTGCTGGCGAACGGCACCGGCGCCGATTCCGACACCGCTTTCCGTCCCCACGAGGGCAGCCTGGCCCTGACCGAGCTGGGCAAGCAGCTGCCGGGCATCATGTCCATGGTGGCCAAGCACTTCCCGCTGGACCGGCTGCAGTGGGTGCGCATCTTCAGTCTCCGGGACGGGATCATCGCCCCGCACGTGGACTTCCTGGAGTGGGCCAAGCCCGGCACCCGGGTGCAGATCCCGCTGCGCACCAGCGAGGAATCCCTCCATTCCGAGAACGGATACGTCTACCACATCCGCCGCGGCGAGGTGTGGAAGATCCACTCGACCGACCCGCACTCGGCGCGCAGCACCTCCAAGGCCGCCCGGCTCTCGGTCTGCCTCGACTTCTCCGACGCCGAGGAGCCCATCGAGATCCGCGGTGACATTCCCGCCACCGAGCCGGTCCGCATCATCGAGCGGCCCGAGGTCGGCGCGGCGGAGCTCGAGGAACTCCTGGACACGGGCAAGGACTTCACCCCCGAGACGATGCGCTCGGCCTTCCGCCGCTTCGCCGAAGTCCACTTCGAGCGGCGCGCGCACGCCACCGCGGCGTTCGACTGGTACGTGGCGGCCGCCCGGCGCAGCGGCGACGAAAACCTGGTCGCCAAGGCCCAGGCGTTTCGCACCTACTGCATCGAGAAGCGCGGCGACGGCGAGGCGTTCGTCTGGTGAGGCACCTCCCGGCGGCGGCCGGGTGCGGGCGCCCGCGCCATGCCCCGCACTCCCGGCCGGCCGCCACCCGGAAGTCACCTCACATGGGTGACCTCCTCGCCTTCATCCGGCGTCGCCGCCCGAGCCGGGCCCGGCAGGTGAACGTCCTTGCGTCCGGGCCGTGTTGACGGGTTCTGGTGTCATGTTCGGCAGTGCCTTCGCTCCGGCTGAGGCCCGTGTGCTTCACGCACCGGGACGCAGCCCCGGGGCCGGGCGCTGCCTTGGCATGTCTCCACGCCACTCCCCCGGCCGGCCGTGCCCCGGCCGGCCGTATCGGCATGCCCACTGCCGCCCGCGTAACGGGGCACCCAGGTGGTCAACTCACCCTGGAATAGCACTAGTTCACGCATTCGCCCTGTCGGACTGGGTCCGCCGGGGTGGGCCGGGATCGACGGATGGCACGCCGCTGCGTTGCGGCGTGCCATCGGCCGGTCGTGGGCTGGGGGTCAGCCCTTGGTGGTGCCCTCACGCAGACGCTGGATCATGTGCCGGGTCGTCTCGATGGGGCTCTCGTCGGGAAGCTCACGCGAGCGCGGGGGCAGTGCCGCGTTGAGTGAGGCGATCTTCTCGCCCCAGCCGTCCTGGCCGGCGAAGGGGATCGTCTCGCCCTCCTGGACGTCGGGGAAGGGGCGGTAGCTGTTGAGGCCGCTGCTGTCACTGCCGCGCACCAGCAGCGGGTCGAGGTAGATGCCGTTGCTGTGGATGCGGGTCCTCGTGGAGATGTAGCCCATGTCGAGACCGCAGCGGCGCTTGGCGGAGGTGTTGGCCTCCGAGTAGTGCAGCAGGTGGGGGTGGTGGATGGACACGTCGCCGGGCTGCAGCTCGATGTCCACGACACCGCGCTTTTCCACCCACTCGCGCACCAGGTCCTCGTCGGATGCGGAGAACAGCATGTTGTCCGTGTCCGTGCGGGAGGAGGGCTTGTGCAGCGGCAGTTCGTGGCTGCCGGGGATCATCCGCAGGCAGCCGTTCTCCGTGGTGCTCTCGTCGACGGCCAGCCACACCGTCAGCGCCTCCATGGGACTGAGCGTCCAGTACGCGCCGTCCTGGTGCCACAGCACGGGCTGCCCGTCGTAGGGGGGCTTGCAGATGTAGTGGGCGGTGAAGCAGGCCAGGTCGGGGCCGAGGAAGAACTCCGCGATGTCCACCAGCCGGCGGTCGGAGACCAGGCGCGCCCAGAAGGCGTCGTTGCGGATCAGCGGGTGGTGGAAGTGCTCGGGACGCAGGTCCGGGTACTTGCGGGTGAGCCAGTCAACGTGGGCGTGGACCTCCTCCAGGAGGTCCTTGGGCACGACGTTGCGGATGATGGAGAAGCCCTGCTCGGCGTATTCCGCCGCAGCCTTCTCCAGAACGCCCTCGCCAAGTGAGGTCATGTGTCAACTCCTTGTCAGGTGTCAGGTACCGCTTGCCGCGCGGAAGGAGGTCGTGGAGCCGCCACGGCGTACCATCTGCCAGCTCCTGGAGTTCAGCCGCGGACATGTGGGGGTGGAGGTGGTCGAAAGCCGGGGGGTGTCGGGGCGGCGTCGCCTCGGACGCGGCCGCTGCCGTCCACGTGGGGCGGCTGGTGTTCCCCGTTGTTCGGCCGGCGGGCAGCGGGCAGGGGTGTGAGTGGCTCGTCCGCGTGTGCCGGCCGGCGCTCGCGCCCCACAGCGGTCCGTCGGGCCGGATCACGCCGGCCCGCAGCGGCGGGTGTTGGGGCTGCTCGCCGTTTCCCGGCGGTCCCGTACTCTGTCCGCCGACAGTCCAACTGTGTCCGGCGGCCAGGAGGGTGTCAACGTCCCTCGGGGCCGTGGAGCTCTTTGCCCGGGCACCGGTGAGGTGAGGTGACTGTCCTGCTGACAGGACAGTGACGGGTGCCCCTCTCCCGGCACGTGCCGCATGCGCGGTGCGCCCCGGCCCGTGGCGGGGCCCGTCGGCGCGGCGGTTTCGCCGCGGTTTTCTTTCTTCCGCCGCGTGAACTCTTGCGCCGGCGGGTGATTGTTCACCGCCGCCCGGCTTTTTGTCTGCCGGGGTGTGTCAACGTGCTGCATCTGATGGGGACTTCACGCCGTACGGGGGCGGGGCATATATTATTGAGGGCCCCGACCAGGCAGCGTTGAAGCGCCGGTTTCGGGGCCTTGTTCGACGCGGCCGCGAATGCCGTCCGACTCCGATCTGCCTCTGTCCGGGCCGTGGCCTCACGAAAGCCCTCGCAGAGCACTGCCCTAGGCCGACACCAGCTCACCCATTGAGTTGTCCGGCGGATGAGGATGACGTGACTATGTCCATGCACCCAGGGCCGAATCGGCTGAGCATCACCGACCTGCACGAGTCGGTCGACGATCCCGCACTCACATCCATGACGCTGCTCAACGAGCTCGCGGGACGATATCCGGATGCGGTGTCTTTTTCGGCGGGGCGCCCCTTCGAGGGCTTTTACGACGTCGAGAACCTATCACGCCACCTCACGACGTTCCGGAATTACCTTCAGGACGAGATAGGCCTTCCCGCGGACCAGGTGCGGCGCACGTTTTTCCAGTACGGGCGCACCAAAGGGTTCATTCACGAGCTGATCGCGCGGCAGTTGCAGACCGACGAGGGCCTGACGGTCAACCCGGAGTCCATCGTGGTGACCACCGGCTGCCAGGAGGCGATGGTGCTGGTGCTGCGGGCGCTCGTGCGCGACTCCCGCGACGTCATCCTGGCCGCGACGCCGAACTATGTCGGGTTCATCGGGGCGGCCCGGGTGGCCGGCGCCCCGCTGCGCAGTGTCCGCGAGGGCGAGGGGGGCATCGATCTGCAGGATCTGGAGCGGCAGATCGTGGCGGCACGGCGGGAGGGACTGCGCCCGCGTGCCTGCTACGTGGTGCCGGACTTCGCCAACCCCAGCGGGGCGAGCATGTCGCTGGCGGACCGTCTCGCACTGCTCGACCTGGCGCGGCGGGAGCGGATCCTGGTCATCGAGGACAACCCGTACTCCCTCTTCTCGGCGGGTGGTTCACCGCTGCCGATGCTCAAGTCCCTGGACGAGGAGCACCAGGTGATCCACCTGGGGTCGTTCGCGAAGTCCGCGTTCGCCGGCGCCCGCGTCGGGTATGTCATCGCGGACCAGCCGGTGACGTCGTCCTCGGCCGCGGATCCGGTGCTGCTGGCGGACCATCTCGCCCGGCTGAAGAGCATGGTGACGCTGAACACCTCGACCGTGGCGCAGGCGGTCATCGGCGGGTATCTCCTGGAGAACGGATGCAGTCTCAAACGCGCCACCGCCCGGGAGGCCGCGGTCTACCGGCGGAATCTTTCTGCCGTGCTGGACGGGCTGGCGTCGGTGTTCGGGCCGCGGGCGGGCGCCGTGCCGGGCGTCTCGTGGAACACGCCGCGGGGCGGGATGTTCGTCGTCGTGACGCTGCCGTTCCCGGCGGACGACGACATGCTCGAGTACTCGGCGTCGAAGTTCGGTGTCCTGTGGACGCCGATGCACCACTTCTACGGGGGCAGCGGAGGCTTCCACCAGGCCCGGCTCTCCTTCAGCGTGCTCACCCCCGAGCAGATCGCCTCAGGTGTGGAGCGGCTGGGCCGGCTGGTGCAGGACCAGCGGGGCAAGCAGGTGGCCGAGGCGCCCGCCGCCGGCCGCTCACAGGTGTTGCAGCCGCAGCCCCTGTGACAGCACGGCGCGGAGCATGAGGGCGGCCCCCGGACGCGATGCGTCCGGGGGCCGCCCTCATGCCGTGGCGCGGGTCGTCACAGGCGCACGGGCAGCGCGTTGAGCAGGCGGGCGCCGCCCGGGGTGGCCTCGGTGTAGCGCAGTGCCTTGCGGCTGACGGTGACTTCGAGGCTGTCGCGCTGGATCAGCAGGTGGTTCAGGGCGATCTCGCCCTCGAGGTGGGCCAGGGCCGCGCCGGGGCAGTAGTGCGGGCCGGCGCCGTAGGCGAGGTGGCCCTGTCCGCGCTTGAGCTCGCGCTCGACGTCGCACTGCTCGGGCTGGTCGAAGACGCGCGGGTCGTAGTTGGCGGACTGGTAGGAGCCGGTCAAAGCGTCGCCCTTGCAGATGGAGTAGCCGGCGAACTCCAGGTCCTCGGTGGCGTAGCGGGGTCCGGCGGTCGGGATGGGGTTGGCGACGCGCATCAGCTCGTGGATGGCGTGCGGCAGGGCGTCGGGCCGGGCGCGCAGCAGGGCGAGCTGGTCGGGGTTGTCGAAGAGGGCGAGGACCGCGTTGGGGATGAAGTGGGAGGTGGAGTGGTGTCCGTTGTTGACCACGAGGAGCACCATGGAGATGATCTCGGTTTCGCTGAGCCGGTCGCCGTCCTCGCCGGTGCTCTGCACGAGGGTGGAGATCATGTCGTCGGTGGGCTGGGCGCGGCGCCGCTGGATGAGTTCCTTGACGTAGTCGACCATCTTGCGGGCGCTGGTCGCCAGGTCGCCGTCGGGGTCGGTGTACTCGTTCATCCACTTGCGGACCTGTGGCTGGTCGGCCTCGTCGATGCCGATGAGTTCGCAGATGACGGTTCCGGTCAGGGGTGAGGAGTAGTCCTCGATGAGGTCTCCGGAGCCCTTGGCGGCCAGGTCGTCCAGGAGCTGGGCGGAGATCTCCTCGATGCGGGGGCGCAGGGTGTTGATGCGGCGGACGGTGAAGGCGGGGGTCACCAGGCGGCGCTGGCGGGCGTGTTCCTTGCCGTCCAGGAGCATCATGTTGGCCGCGACGTAGGGCCGGAACTCCTCGGGCAGGTCGAGGGCGGCGACCATCTGGTCGGCGACGCTGGGTCCTTGGTGGCCGGGGACGTTGCTGTAGTCGACGACCAGCCGCGGGTCGCCGAGCGCGGCCTTGACGTCTTCGTTGCGGGTGATCAGCCAGACCGGTGGTCCGCCGGGGAACCCGATGCGCACGAGCGGGGCGCTCTCGCGCAGGCGCCCGTAGGCGCCGATGGGGTCGTCCGTGAACTCGGGGTTCGTCAGGCTCACGATCGGCTCGGCCATGGTCGCGTCTCCTTAACAGGGCGTCCTCGTCGAAACAGGGGGGTCTCACACGTCGCGGGTGCTGCTCGGCCCGGTCCCGCCCCGGCGGCAGCCGTGCCGGGGCCGGGACTTGGGCCTTCGGGGGGTGGGCGTGGCTGCGCCCCGGCGGTGGGCGCCGAGGCGGCCGGCATCAGGGGGACGCGGCGGGGCTGGGGTCGGGCGGTTTGGCTCAGGCGCGCTTTTTGAAGGTGGACAGCGCCCACACGTAGCCCAGGACGGCCAGTGCCAGGCACCAGGCGACGGCGGCGATGGCGTCGCCGCTGTCGGGGTGGCCGGCCAGCAGGCCGCGCAGTGTCTCGATGATCGGGGTGAAGGGCTGGTACTGGGCGAACTGCTTCACCCCGGCGCCCATCGTGTCGGCGGGTACGAACGCGCTGCTGAGGAACGGCAGCATGATCAGCGGCACGGTGGCCAGGCCCGCGGACTCGGTGGTCTTGGCGGCCAGGCCCATGGCGACGGTGAGCCAGCTGGCGCCGACGGCGAGCAGGACGAACAGGCCCAGCACGCCGAGCCAGTCCAGGGCGCCGGCGGCCGGGTCGAAGCCCATCGCGAAGGCGACCGCGACGATGGCGGCGCAGGCCACCAGGCAGCGGACCGTGGTGACGACGACGTGGCCGGTGAGCATGGCGCCGCGGGAGACGTCCATGGTCTTGAACCGGTTGATGATGCCCTTGGTCATGTCGTCGTTGACGGCCGTGGCGGTGGCGCCCAGGCCGTAGCTGACGGCCATCACGAGCAGGCCCGGGGTGGCGTAGTCGATGTAGTCCTCGCCGACGCTGAAGGCGCCGCCAAACACCTTCACGAACATCAGCATGATGACGATCGGGAAGAGGACCGCGTTGAAGACGGTGGTGGGGTTGCGCAGCGTGTGCTTGACGTTGCGGCGCAGCATGATGGCCGAGTCGGCCAGGGCGGTCGAGGCGGTGCTCATCGCGCGATCGCCTCCTTGTCCTTGGTGGTGTGCTCGGTCAGGGCGAGGAAGACGTCGTCGAGGTCGGGTGTGTGCACGGAGAATTCCTGGGCGTTGAGGGTGTGGGCGTCGAGCCGGTCCAGCAGGGCGCGCAGCGACCTGGACTCGCCGTCGCTGGGCACCCGCAGGGTGAGTTCCTCGTCGTTGCGGGTGGAGTCGGCGAAGATGCGGGCGGCCGCGTCGAGGTCGAAGGTGTCGGCGAAGCGGAGCTTGACGTGGGTGCCGGGGATCTGGCGCTTGAGTTCGTCGGCGGTGCCCTGGGCGACGAGGCGGCCCTGGTTGAGGACCGCGATGCGGTCGGCGAGCTGGTCGGCTTCCTCCAGGTACTGGGTGGTGAGGAAGATGGTGGTGCCGTCGGCGACCAGTTCGCGGACGATGGCCCACATGGTGCGGCGGCTGCGGGGGTCCAGGCCGGTGGTGGGCTCGTCCAGGAAGATGATCTGCGGGTTGCCGACCAGGGTCATCGCCAGGTCCAGCTTGCGGCGCATGCCGCCGGAGTAGGTCGAGGCGAGTTTGTCCGCGGACTCCCCCAGGTCGAAGCGGTCCAGCAGGCGCGTGACGACCTGGTCGCCGGAGCGCACGCGCTTGAGGTCCGCCATCAGCTGCAGGTTCTCGCGGCCTGAGAGCAGGTCGTCCACGGCGGCGAACTGGCCGGTCACGCCGATGGCCGCGCGGACCTCCTTGGTGGCGGCGGCCACGTCGTGGCCGGCGACGTGCACGGTGCCGGCGTCGGCCGTCAGCAGGGTGGTGAGCACGTTCACGGTCGTCGTCTTGCCGGCCCCGTTGGGGCCCAGGAGGGAGAACACCGATCCGGCGGCGACGTCGAAGTCGATGCCGTCGAGGACGACGTTGTCGCCGTATGCCTTGCGTAGCCCGGAAACTGCGATCGCGGAACTCTTCATGCCGCAACTGTCCCGGGGGTGCTGACACGGGCCTGCCACGGCCGTGACACGGCGCTCGAGTTCCTCTCGATGTCCCCCGCCCCGGCCCGGCGGCAGGACCGGCGCACGCGTCGCACGCCGCGCGGGCGCACGCGGCGGCCGGGCGAGGAGGACGGGGCGGGGACGCGGCTCAGGGGCGTCCGCGTGTGCGGACGCCCCTGGTGCTCGCGCCGGTTCCCCTCTCCCGCCCCGGTGCCCGGTGTGCGGGTGCCCGGGGTCAGTGGGGGCGGGCGGTCTTCGTCTCGATCACGTCGAGCACCTGCCGGCCGAGGTCGACCAGGTACATGTGGTCGCCCGGGAACTCCACGTAGGAGAAGCCGGCGGTGGTCGCCTCACGCCACTGCTGTGCCTCCTGGGCGGTGACCAGGCCGTCGCTGTCGCCGCGCAGGGAGCAGATCGGCACCGGCAGCGGGGTGTCGGTGCTGGGCACGTAGGCCTCGTGCATCTCGCAGTCGGCCTGCAGGACCGGCAGGATCAGCTCGCGCATCTCCGGGTGGTCCAGGGCCTCGTGCCGGAATCCGGCGAACTCCTCGACGCGGGCGAGGAATTCCTCGTCCGGGAGTCCCGCCGCCCGCCGCTCGCGCTGGGTCCAGGGGCCCGGGGAGCCGCTGACGACGAGCTGCTCGACGTGCACGCCGCGCGCGAGGAGCAGGTGCGCCAGTTCGTAGGCCAGGACCGCGCCGAGGCTGTGCCCGAACAGGACGGTGCGCGCGCCCTGTCCGAGCTCGGCGGCGATGGCGTCGACCTCGGTCTTGGCCGCCTCGACGACGTTGCGGTACGGCGGTTCCATGAGCCGGCGTTCACGGCCGGGCAGTTCGACCGCGCTCACCCGCCAGCGGCCGGCGGCCGGCTCCCGCCAGGGGTGGAAGAACGAGGGGCCCGCTCCGGCGAAGGGCACGCACAGCAGTGTGGTGCCGTCCGCCGGTGGTGCGGACGTACCGGGTTCTGTCACCTTGACCAACCCCAATCATCGTTTCTCGTGGATGCGCCGGTGGCGGGCATCGCTTTCAGACGGCTGCGAGCTTGCGGGCGACGACCTTCATGATCTGGCCGGCCGGCTTGGGCATGTGCAGGTCGTGGTGGGTGGCGTCCACGTCGTACTCCTCGTAGGAGCCGAGGATGTAGGGCCGCCATTCGGGTCCGTAGGAGGACTGTCCGTCGGTCTTGTCCAGCGTCGCGTTGAAGTACAGCACGTCGCCGCGGTAGACCGGCGAGACGAAGTCGCCCATCTTCTGCAGGTTGTTGGCGCCGACCTTGGACATGGTGTCCAGGAAGTCGTCCATGTTGCCGGTGTTCATGAACTTGCCGAACACCTCCTCGATGTCGGCCCGGTACAGGTCCTGGGTGCGGCCGGCGACCTGCTTGAAGCCGTTGTCGGCCGTGCCGGTGGCGGGCTGGGTGTCCAGGATGGCGACCAGGCCGACCTCGTGGCCCAGGGCGTCCAGGGCGGCGGCCAGGGCGTGGACGATCGGGCCGCCGTAGGACCAGCCGACCAGGTGGTAGGGGCCCTGCGGCTGGACCTTGAGGATCTGGGCGAGGTAGTCCTCGACCATCTCCTGCACCGAGCCGGCCATCGGGTCGCTGCCGTTGGAGCCGCGGGACTGCAGGGCGTAGGAGGCGCGGTCGGGTACGTGCGGGGCGAAGGTGAAGTACGCCCAGCCCAGGCCGCCGCCGCCGTGGACGAACCACACCGGGGGCTTGCCGGTGCCGGGGTCCCGGTTGAGGGGCAGCACGACGCCGAAGGAGTCGGCGTGGTCGCCGGGGATGCTGCCGATGAGCAGCAGCGCGGCCAGTTCGGCGACCGTGGGGTACTGGATGATGGTGCGCAGCGGCATGTCGGCGCCGAACGCCTTGCGGATGCGGGCGCTGAGCCGGGTGGCCAGCAGGGAGTGCCCGCCCAGGGCGAAGAAGTCGTCGTTGATGCCCACGCGCTCCAGCTTCAGCAGGTCGCTGAAGAAGGCGCACAGCTTCTCCTCGTGGGAGTTGCGGGGCTCTCCGCTGCTGACGGTGCTGGTGTGCTCGGCCGGCAGCGCCCCCCGGTCGATCTTGCCGGCCGGGTTGAGGGGGAGCTGGGACAGCGGCACCACGGCGGCCGGGACCATGTAGTCGGGCAGCCGGGCGCGCAGGTGGTCGGGCAGTGCGGCCACCAGCGGGCCGATCGCCTGGGCCAGGGCGGGGGTGTTGTGGCGGATGCGTCCGGCGACCGTGCTGGGGACGAAGGCGCCGCTGACGGGCCGCGGGCCGGGTACCAGGACGGCGTCGAAGCTGTGGGCGGCCTCGCCCGACCAGGTGAGGACCGCGTGTTTGCCGTGGCTGCGGGCGAGGGCGGTGACGTCGTGCGGGTCCAGGGGGCGGCCGGTGGGCGGCTCGCTGTGGTGGACGCCGGCGAAGAGCGCGGCGGCGCTCTCCTCCGCCAGCCGGGCGTTGGGGATGCCGGTGATCCGCAGCGGGCCCTTCGTGCGGGCGGTGTGCTCGCCGATGGCGGCCAGGTCCGTCACGTCGCGGCCCCACACCAGGGCGGGCGCCGAGCTCACGTCCAGGACGTCGGCGGGCTCGGTGTGCAGGACGACCTCGTAGCGGTGGCGGGTGAGCGCGTTGTGCGCCTGGCCGGCCTTGAGGCGGATGTCGGCGGCCAGCTGGTGGCCGCTGGCCCACTGGGCGAACCACTGCGGGGCAAGGGCCAGTTCACGCTGGGCGAGCAGGGCCTGCTCCACCGCCGAGCGGATCTCCTCGTGGGAGGCGTAGGGCTGGGCGGCCTGGGCCTGCGCGGTGGCGAGGATGCGCAGGGTCTCGGCGTTGCGGACGTCGCCGACGACCAGGCGGCCGCCCGGCGCGAGGAGGGGCAGCAGGCCGGTGAGGACCTGCTCCAGGTACTCGGCGCTGGGGAAGTACTGCACCACCGAGTGCAGGACGACGGTGTCGAAGGTGCCGTTCGGCAGTCCGGACAGGTCGTGGGCCGGCTGGGCGCGCAGGGTGACGCGCTCGCCGTAGCCGGCCTGCTCGACGTGGGTGCGCAGCCGGTCGATGGCGGTGGCGCTCAGGTCGGTGCCCCAGTACTCCTCGGCCTCTGGCGCCAGCTTGGACAGCAGCAGGCCCGAGCCGACGCCGATCTCCAGGATCTTGCGCGGTGCGAGCTGCGCGAGGTGGGCGGCGGCCGCGTCCTGCCACTGGCGCAGCTGGTCGACGCCGATGGGCTCGCCGTCGTCCAGGGTGGTGAAGTGCTGGAAGTCCTCGCCGAAGGGCTCGTCCAGGGCCTGGGCGTAGTGGTCGTCGAAGAGGTGGCGCCACTGCGCGAGTTGGGCGTCGGTGTCGGCGACGGCGGCGTCGGGGTCGGGTTCGATGTAGGCGACCAGGCGCTGGTCGCCCTTTTGGTCCTCGCGGACCACGACGGCGGCCTGCGCGACCGAGGGGTGGCCGCTCAGCACGTGCTCGATCTCGCCGAGTTCGATGCGGAAGCCGCGGACCTTGACCTGGGAGTCGGTGCGGCCCAGGTATTCGACCTGGCCGTCCTTGTTGAACTTCACCAGGTCCCCGGTGCGGTACATGCGGGCGCCGGCCGGGCCGAAGGGGCAGGCCACGAAGCGTTCCGAGGTCAGGGCGCTCTGGCCGAGGTAGCCGCGGGCCAGGCAGGTGCCGGCCAGGTACAGCTCGCCGGCCACCCCGGGGGCGACCGGGCGCAGGGCCGCGTCCAGGACGTAGACCTGGTTGTTCCAGATGGGGGCGCCGATGGGTACGCGGTCCGCGCCGGGCACGTGCTGCCAGCCGGTGACCTCGACGGTGGCCTCGGTGGGGCCGTAGAGGTTGTTGGCGGAGCAGCCGGGCAGCAGGTCGGTGAACCGGTTGGCCAGGGCGGCGGGGAACGCCTCGGCGGCGACCTCGATCCAGCGCAGGCTGGTGCAGTCGCCGGCGGTGGGCTCGGTGACGAACGCGGACAGCAGCGAGGGCACGAAGAACGCGCCGGTGACCTGCCGGCGCTGGATGAGGCCGGCGAGGTAGGCGGGGTCGCGGCGGCCGTCGGCGCCGGCGACGACGATCGAGGCGCCCATCTGCAGGTTGGAGAACATCTCCGGCACCGAGGCGTCGAAGCTGGCGGAGGTGCTGACCAGCATGCGGTCCTCGACGGTGACGTCGAAGTGCTCAAGGCCCCACTGGATCCGGTTCATGATCGAGCGGTGGGCGACGGGCACCCCCTTGGGGCCGCCGGTGGAGCCGGAGGTGAAGATGACGTAGGCGGCGTTGTCGGGTGACAGGGTGCGCTGGGGGTCGGTGTGCGGGTAGCCGCTGGTGTCGGGCAGCACCTCGTCCAGCAGCAGCAGCGGCTTGGCGCCGGCCAGCACGTGCCGCACCCGGTCCTTGGGCAGTTCGGTGTCCAGCGGCACGTAGGCGGCGCCGGCCTTGACCACGCCGTACACGGCGACCAGCAGGTCCACCGAGCGGGGGATCTTCACCGCGACGAGCTGTTCGGGGCCGGCGCCCTGCTCGATGAGCCAGTGCGCCAGCTGGTTGGCGCGCCGGTTGAACTCCTCGTACGTCAGCGTCTCGTCCTCGGCGATGACCGCGACGCGCTGCGGGTCGCGGCGCACCTGGGCCTCGAAGGCGTCGGGCAGGGTGGTCGCGGTGACGGGGTGGGCGGTGTCGTTGACGCGGCGCACCAGCCAGTCCCGCTCGTCGCGGCCCAGGACCTCGATGGTGCTCAGCGGGGCCGTGGGGGCGGCGGCGACCTGCGTGAGGACGCGCACGAAGCGGGCGGCGATGTCCTGGGCGGTGTCGCGGTCGAAGAGCTGGGTTGCGTACATGAGGTCGCCGCGCAGGGTGCCGGTGTCGGTCACCGCGAGGCTGAAGAACAGGTCGGCCAGCGAGGTCCGGGTGAGGTACTGCTCGAACTGCACGCTCAGGCCGGGCAGTTCGAAGTCGGCCTTCTCAAAGCTCTGCCAGGCGAACATCACCTGGAACAGCGGCTGGTAGGAGGTGGAGCGGTCGGGGTTGATCAGCTCCACGAGGGTCTCGAACGGCACGTCCTGGTGCTCGTAGGCGGCCAGGGCCTTGTCCCTGACCTGCGGCAGCAGGTCGACGAAGGAGGGGTTGCCGGACAGGTCCACGCGCAGGACCTGGGTGTTGACGAACAGGCCGACCAGGTCGGCGAGCGCCTCGTCGGTGCGTCCGGCGATCGGGTTGCCGATGGTGACGTCGTGGCCGCCGCCGAGCTTGTTCAGCAGCACGCCGAGGGCGGCCTGGACGACCATCGCCATGGTCATGCCGCGCTCGTCGGCGAGCTTCTGCAGGCCGGCGGCGACGTCGGCGCCGACCTCCAGCGGCAGGGAGTCGCCCTTGGAGTTGCGGGTGGCGGGCCGGGGGCGGTCCAGGGGCAGGCTCAGCGGCTGCGGCACCCCGGACAGTTCCTTGCGCCAGTACTCGGCCTGCGCCGCGGCCAGGCTGCCGGGGTCGCCGACGTCGCCCAGCAGTTCGCGCTGCCACAGCGCGTAGTCCTTGTACGTCACCGGCAGCGGCTCGAACCGCGGCGCGCGCCCCTCGAGGCGGGCGGTGTAGGCCTGCGTGAGGTCGCGGGCCAGCGGGCCGCCGGAGACCCCGTCGGAGGCGATGTGGTGGATAAGGAGGACCAGGACGTGTTCCTGGGGTGCGCAGCGGAACAGGCGCACCCGCAGCGGGATCTCGGCCATCAGGTCGAAGCGGTGCGCGATGAACTCGCCGACCGCCGCGTCGAGTTCGGCGGGTGCCACGTCCACGACGGGCACCTGAACGGGGGCCTGGCCGGCGGGCACGATCTTCTGGTGGGGTTCGTCGTTGGCGTCGGTGACGTAGGTGGTGCGCAGGGGTTCGTGGCGGGCGACGACGTCGCCGACGGCGGCGATGAGGGCGGCCTCGTCCAGCGGTCCGGTGAGGCGGAACGCGGGAGAGATGTTGTAGGTCTCCGCGCCGCCCTCCAGCTGCTGGGTGAGCCACATACGGCGCTGGGCGAAGGAAAGGGGAATCACTGGTTGTACTCCTCTACGATCATCCTGCGGAGAGCGGGGCGAAGCGGAACAGCCGATTCCTGTGACCAGGCGGCGAGGGCGGCCACCGTCGGCAGGTCGAAGATCTTGCGGATGGGGATCTCCATCCCGATCTCGGCGCGGGCGCGGGTGATCAGCCGGGTGGCGAGCAGGGAGTGCCCGCCCAGTTCGAAGAAGCCGTCGTCGAGGCCGACCTTGTCCACGCCCAGCACGTCCGCGAACAGCGTGGCCAGCTGCCGCTCGCGGGGCGTCTGCGGCGCCCGGAAGGGGGTGGCGGAGGTCAGGTCGGGGGCGGGCAGCGCCTTGAGGTCGAGCTTGCCGTTGGGTGAGAGCGGCAGCCGCTGGAGCGGCACGTAGACGGCCGGGACCATGTACTCGGGCAGCCGGTCGGCGAGGTGCTCGCGCAGTTCGGCGGCGCCGGGGAGGCCCGCGCCCTCGGCGGGCACCAGGTAGGCCGCCAGGAAGGGGGTGCTCTGGCCGCCGTGCTGGGTGACGACGGCGACCTGCGCGATGTGCGGATGGGTCGTCAGGGCCGCCTCCACCTCGGCGGGTTCGACCCGGTAGCCGCGGATCTTGACCTGGGTGTCGATGCGGCCCAGGTGCTGCAGCTCCCCGTCGGGGGTGAGGCTGGCCAGGTCTCCGGTGCGGTACATGCGCGAGCCGGGCGGACCGTAGGGGTCGGGCACGAAACGCTCGGCGGTCAGCGCGGCCTGATTGTGGTAGCCGCGGCCCGCGCCCGCCAGGTACAGCTCGCCGGGGGTGTCGGGGGGCAGCACGCCGAGGCCGGGGCTCAGCACGTAGGCGCGTACGCCGGGGAAGGGCCGGCCGATGGGCACCCCGGCCGTGTAGTCCTGGTCGGGGTCCAGGGTGTGGCCGGTGGCGTAGAACGTCTCGCTGGGCCCGTAGCTGTTGATGACGCGGGCCTTGGGCCAGCGCTCGCGCACCCGCCGCGCCAGGACGGGGGTCAGGACCTCGCCGGAGATGTTCAGGGCGGTGGGGTCGATGCGGCCGGCGAGCTGGTCGACGAGTTCGGCGAAGGCCGAGGGCACCGAGCAGATGACGTCGACGTCCCAGCTGTCGCGTTCGGCCAGCTCCAGCACGTCGCGCACGATCTCGGCGGTGCCGCCGGTGCTCAGCGCGGCGAACGTCTCGAAGGTGGCGACGTCGAAGCCGAAGGAGGCGGCGACAAGGACCCGCCGGCCCGCCTCGGCGCCGGCGTGCGCGATGAGCGCGTCGACGGCGTTGACGACGGTGCTGTGGGTGACGCCGACGCCCTTGGGCACCCCGGTGGAGCCGGAGGTGTAGATGACGTAGGCGAGGTTGTCGGGGCCCGCCGCCGCCCGCGGTGCGGCGGCGGGGGCGGGTGCGGTCGGGTCGAGGTCGTCCAGGACCAGGACGCCGATGTCGGTGGCGGGCACCAGGGCGCGGGTGGCCCGGTCGGTGAGGATCAGGTGCGGGCGGGCGGTGGGCAGGACGTGCGGGAGGCGGGCGGCGGCGTAGGCGGGGTCGACGGGCAGGTAGGCGCCGCCCGCCTTCAGCACCGCCAGCAGGGCGACGACCACGTCCACGGTGCGCGGCAGGACCACGCTGACCACCGTTTCGGGGCCCACTCCGCGGGCGGCGAGTTCGGCGGCCAGGCGTTCGGCGCGGGCGTCCAGTTCGCGGTAGGTCAGCGAGGTGGGGCCGGCGATGACGGCGACCGCGTCGGGGGTGCGCCGCACTTGGGCGGCGACCCGCTCGGTGAGGGTGGTGTGGGAGGCGGCGACGGGCCCCTCGTTGAGGGTGGCCAGCAGCTGCCGGCGTTCGGCCGGCTCCAGGGACTGGATGTGGGCGACCTTCAGGGCGGGGTCGGCTGCCAGCTGGCCCAGGAAGCGGGCCAGGCACCGGGCGTAGTGGCGGATGGTCGCGGCGTCGAAGACGCCGGGCGCGTACTGGATGACGAGCTGCAGGTGGGTGTCGGCGGCCGCGGTCAGGCACAGCGCGTAGTGGTTGCCGGCGAAGGGCCGCAGGCCCGTGAAGGTGATGCCGTCGGCGGCGTCGCTGGCGGCGCCCAGGCCCTCCCGGTCGACGGGGTAGGACTCGAAGACGACCAGGGTGTCGAACAGGGACCGCACCCCGGCGGCCTTCTGGATGTCGGGCAGCCCGTGGTAGTGGTGCTCCACCAGGTCCGCCTGGCGGGCCTGCAGGGAGCCCAGCAGGCCGGCGACGGTCTCGCCGGGCGTGTAGGCCACCCGCACGGGGACGGTGTTGATGAACATGCCGACCATCGACTCCACGTCGGCGACCGCGGGCGGGCGTCCGGAGACCGTCGCGCCGAACACGACGTCCTGGCGGCCGGTGAGCTGGCCGAGCAGCAGCGCCCAGGCGCCCTGGACCAGGGTGTTGGCGGTGATGCCCAGCGCGGCGGCCCGCTGCAGCAGTTCGCGTGCCTGGCCGTCGGGCAGTTCGACCTCGACCTGGGCGCGCGTGCCGTCGTCCGCGGCGGTGCCGTCGGGCACCAGCAGGGTCGGCTCCTTGAGGCCCTCGAGTTCGCCGGCCCAGGCGCGGGCCGCCTCGTCCTTGTCCTGGGCCGTCAGCCAGGCCAGGAAGTCGCCGTAGTCGCGGGGCGGGGGCAGGGTGCCCGCCCGGCCGTCCGCGGCGTACAGCAGCAGCAGGTCCTGCATGAGCAGCGGGGTGGACCAGCCGTCGTACAGGGCGTGGTGGGCGGTCAGGACGAGTTCGGGCCGCTCGGGGTCCAGGGTGGCCAGCGCCAGGCGGATCAGGGGCGGGCGGTCCGCGTCGAAGTAGGCGCGCTGGTCCCCTTCGAGGAAGCGCTCGAAGTCCTCGGTGCGCCGCGGCTCGGGCAGGGCGCTGAGGTCCAGGTGGGTGAAGGGCAGGGTCACGTCGGCGGGTACGACCTGCACCAGGTCGCCGTCCGCGCCTTCGACGAACGCCGCGCGCAGGGCCGGGTAGCGGTCCAGCAGGGCCTGTCCGGCGCGCTGCATGCGCTGGGGGTCGACCCGGCCGGACAGGTGGAACACCAGCTGGATGTGGTAGGGGTCGACGTCGGCGAGCCTGGCCTGGAAGAGGATCCCGGACTGGGCGGGGGTGGCGGGCCAGATGGTGCTCAGCCGGCCGAAGCGCTGCTCCCAGGTGTCGATCTCGCGCTGGCCGACGGTGACCAGGGGGGCGTCGCTGGGGGTCAGCCCGCCGGCGTGCGGGTGGGCCGCGTGGCGGGCCAGGGCGGTCAGTGCCTGCACCCACAGCGCGGCCAGTTCGGTCACCTCCTGGCGGGTGAGGACGCCGGTGGGGAAGCCGAAGTAGGCGCTGAGTTCGGCGCCGGTGCCGGTGTCGGCGGCGACCGCGTTGATCTCCAGGGCGGAGAGCACCGGCATGTCGGCGTCCGGTGCGGCGATCAGGTCCGCGTGGCCGGTGTCGGGGGCCCAGCCCAGGTGGCGCAGTTCCTCGGGCAGGTCGGCGCTGGAGGCCTTGCCGAGGTAGTTGAAGCCGATCTGCGGGCTGCGCGCGCCGGCCAGCCGGGCGGCGGTGTCGGGGTTGAGGTGGCGCAGCAGGCCGTAGCCCAGGCCGTGGTCGGGGACGGCGCGCAGCTGTTCCTTGACGGCCTTGACGGCGCGGCCGGCGGCCGGACCGCCGGCGAAGGCGTCCGCGAGGTCGACGTCGCTGACGTCCAGGCGCACCGGGTACATGGCGGTGAACCAGCCCACGGTCTCGGAGAGGTCCGCGCCGGGCACCAGGTGCTCCTCACGGCCGTGGCCCTCCAGGCGCACCAGTGCCGGGCCCGCCTGCTGTCCGCGGGTGCGGCGCCAGCGGGCCAGGGCCAGTGCCAGGCCGGCCAGCAGGCCGTCGTCGACGCCGCCGCGGAACCGGGCGGGCAGGGTGGTGAGCAGGGTGTGGGTGACGTCGGCGGGCACCGTGACGCGGACGGTGTCCACGGTGGCGCTGACGTCGCGGGAGATGTCCAGGGGGCGGGCGCCCAGCACGGGTTCGTCGGTGCGGCCGATGTCCTGCCAGTGGGCGAGCTCCGCCGTGCGGCGGGCGGTGGCGGCCTCCTCGGCCAGGGCGTGCGTCCAGCGCCGCAGCGAGGTGCCGTGCACCGGCTGCGGGCGGTCGCCCTGGCCGCGCGCGTGCTGCCAGGCGGTGACCAGGTCGGGGAGCAGGATCCGCCAGGACACGCCGTCGACGACCAGGTGGTGCAGTACGACCAGCAGCCGGTCGGTGTCGTTCTCGCAGGTCAGCCACACGAACTGGGCCATCACCCCGGCGTCGGGGTCCAGGCGGTCGGCGGCCGCGTCCAGTTCGCCCTGGACGGCGGCCTCGGCGTAGGCGCTCTCGCGCAGCAGGGCGCCGGCGTCGACGCTGCCGGCCGGTGCGATCCGCAGTCCCCGCTCGGCGCGGTCCAGGCGTGAGCGCAGTACGTCGTGGCGGTCCAGGACCCCTTGCAGGGTGGCCGTCAGCGTGGTGCGGTCGATGCCGGGGGGCAGGGTCAGCAGCGCGGACATGCAGAACCGGTTGATGCCGCCGCCCGCGGCCAGGATGTGTGCGGCGGTGGGCGGCAGCGGCGTGAAGCCGACGCCGCCGCCGGGCAGTTCGGCCAGCGTCACCCGTTCCTGGGCGGCGCGGCCCTCGACGAGTTCGGCGAGCCGGGCGACCGTGCGGTGCTCGAACACCTCGCGGGTGGTGACCTGTACGCCGCGCGCCTTGGCGCGGGCGACGACCTGGATGGAGCGGATGCTGTCGCCGCCGCTGGTGAAGAAGTCGTCGTCCGTGCCGATCTGTCCGGCGCCCAGCACGTCGGCGTACACCTCGGCCAGGACGTGCTCGGTGGCGGTGCCCGGGGCCCGGTAGGTGGCGCCGGCGAACTGCGGGGCGGGCAGCGCGGCCAGGTCCACCTTGCCGTTGGCGCTCAGCGGCAGCCGGTCCAGGACCACGAGCTGGGCGGGCACCATGTAGTCGGGCAGCCGTTTGGCGGCGAAGCGCCGCAGGTCGGCCGGGGACACGGTGGCGTTGATGTCCACGTCCCCACCGGATGCGCCCGCGCCCGCCTCCTGGCTTTCGGGTGTGTCGGTGGCTTTCTGGGCGACGTAGCCGACCAGGCGCGGGGTGCCGGTGTGGTCTGCGCGCAGGGTGACCACGGCCCGGCTGACGGCGGGGTGGCGGGCCAGGACGGTCTCGATCTCGGTGGGCTCCAGGCGGATGCCGTTGACCTTGACCTGGCTGTCGGCCCGTCCCGCGTAGGCGAGGTGGCCCTGCTCGTCCCGGCGGGCGAGGTCGCCGGTGCGGTACATGCGGGTGCCGGGGGCGCCGAAGGGGCAGGGCACGAACCGCTCGGCGGTGGCCGCGGCGGCATCGTGGTAGCCGCGGGCCAGGGGGCCGGCCACGTACAGCTCGCCCACCACGCCCGGGGCGACGGGGGCCAGTTCCGGTCCCAGGACGTGGGCGCGCATGTTGGCCAGCGGTGTGCCGATGGGTACGGCGCCGGTGCCCGACGCGTGCGGGGGCAGGGTGAAGGTGGAGGTGTAGAAGCTCTCGGTCTGCCCGTAGGCGTTGATGACGCGGGTGCCGGGCAGGGCGCGGCGGATCTTCTCGGCCAGGTCGAAGGAGAGGGCCTCGCCGGCCAGGACGACGGTGTCCACCTGCAAGGCCAGGCCCCCCGCACCGCCGGTGGTGGGGGTGAGGTGGTCCAGGAGGGCGGAGAACACCGCGGGTACGGCGCTGAGGGTGGTGCCCGACCAGTGGTCGCGTTCGGCCAGGGCCAGCACGTCACGGACGATCTCCACGCTCGCGCCGGTGGTCAGCGCGGTGAACATCTCGAACACCGACACGTCGAAGTTGACGGAGGTGGCGGCGAGCATCCGCGAGCCGGCCTCGACGTGGGTGCGCCGGCGCAGGTCCTGCAGTCCGTTGACGACGCCGGCGTGGGTGACGGCGACGCCCTTGGGGGTGCCGGTGGAGCCGGAGGTGAACATCACGTACGCCAGGTTGTCCGGCGTGATGCCCGCCTGGGAGCTGTCCACGACCGGCCCGTCCAGGTCCAGGTCGAGGTCCAGGTCGTCCAGGCACAGCACGGGCGCGGTGCTCGCCTCCAGCACCGCGGCGGCGGTGGCGCGGTCGCTGAGGACCAGCGCCGGGCGGCCGGTGTCCAGGAGCTGGCCGATGCGGGCGGCCGGGTAGTTCGGGTCGACGGGCAGGTAGGCGCCGCCGGCCTTGAGCACCGCCAGCAGGGCGACGGGCAGGTCCGCCGTGCGGGGCAGGGCGACAGCGACCAGCACGTCCGGTCCCACGCCGCGCTCGCGCAGGACGGCGGCCAGCCGGCCCGCGCGCGTCTCCAGTTCCCCGTACAGCAGGGTGGTGTGCCCGCACACCACGGCGGGGGCGCCCGGGGTGCGGGCCGCCTGCGCGGCGACCAGGCCGGGCACGGTGGCTGCGGGCACCGCCGCGTCGGTGGCGCCCGCGCGGGCGAGCTGGGCGTGTTCGGTGTCGCTGAGCACGTCGATGGCGCCCAGGCGGGTGGCGGGGTCGGCGACGACCTGGCGCAGGACGCGTACGTAGCGTTCGACCAGGGCCGTGGCGGTGGCGGGGTCGAACAGCTGGGTGGCGTATTCCAGGCGGCCGTAGGCGTGTCCGGCGGGGGTGGGCACGATGTTGAGGAACAGGTCGAACTTGGCGGTGTCGGTGCCGGCCGGCAGCGGGGTGATCCGCAGGCCGGGCACCTCGATCTGCGAGAAGGAGAACTGCCAGGCCAGCATGACCTGGAACAGCGGCTGGTAGGCGGTGGTGCGGTCGGGGTTGAGGAGTTCCACCAGGTGCTCGAAGGGGACGTCCTGGTTGTCGTAGGCGGCCAGGGCCCGGTCGCGGACCTGTTCCAGCAGCTCGCCGAAGGTGGGGTTGCGGGCGAGGTCGACGCGCAGCACCCAGGTGTTGGCGAAGAACCCGATGAGGTCTTCGAGCTGTTCGTCGGCGCGGCCCTCGATGGGGCTGCCGATGGTCAGGTCGTTGCCGGCGCCCAGGTGGTGCAGGAGCACCGCCAGGACGGCCTGGGCGGCCATCGGGGCGGTGGCGCCGTGCCCGGCGGCCAGTTTCCCGATCCCGGCGACCAGGTCGGCGTCCAGTTCGAAGTCGGCGTGGCCGCCGCGGTGGTCGGCCGAGGTGGGGCGCGGCCGGTCCAGGGGCAGATGCACCGGCTGCGGGACGCCGGCCAGTTCCTCTTTCCAGTACCGCAGTTGCTCGGCGGCGACGCTGTCGGCGTCGTCGACCTCGCCGAGCATCTGGCGCTGCCACACCGTGTAGTCCTTGTACTGCACCGGCAGCGGCGTCCAGGCGGGCGCGGTGTTCGCGGTGCGGGCCGTGTAGGCGGTGAGCAGGTCCCGCATGAACGGGGCCATCGACGCGCCGTCGGCGGCGACGTGGTGGAAGACGAACACCAGCACGTGCTCGTGCGCGGACAGCCGCAGCACGGTGGTGCGCAGCGGCAGGTCGCGGTCGAGTTCGAATCCCGCGGACGCGATCTCGCGCACCGTGTCCTGGACGGCGTCGGCGCCGACGTCCAGCACCCGGAACAGCGGGGCGGCCTGGTCCGCGGGCAGGATGTGCTGCTCGGGTGTGCCGTCCTGGCTTTCCATCAGCAGGGTGCGCAGGCTCTCGTGCCGGGTGACGACGTCCCCGACCGCCGCGGACAGCGCCGTGGTGTCCAGCGGCCCGTCCAGGCGCAGCACGAAGGGGATGTTGTACGTCGCGGAGGGCCCCTGCAGGCGGTGCAGGAACCACAGCCGGCGCTGGGCGAAGGACAACGGGATCATCGTGCAGCTCCTAAACGTTCATCTGGCGCAGCTGGAGGCGGTTCGACTTGGCCGACTTGCCGAGGTGGCCCGCCAGTTCGGCGACGGTCGGGCTGCGGAACACGGTGGTGACCTTCACGTCGACCTTGAGTTCGTTGCGGATGCGGCCGATCAGCCGGGTGGCCAGCAGGGAGTGCCCGCCGTGGTCGAAGAAGTCGGCGTCGATGCCGATCTGCGGCACGCCCAGGAGTTCGGCGAACAGCCGGCACAGGACTTCCTCGTCGGGGGTGCGCGGTCCGCGGCCGGTGGCGGCGGGGCCGTGTTCGGGGGCGGGCAGCGCGCCGCGGTCGAGTTTGCCGCTGGGGGTCTGCGGCAGGCTCTCCAGCGCCACGATCGCCGAGGGGACCATGTAGGCGGGCAGGTGCTCGCGGGCCAGGGCGGTCAGGGCGGCGGTGTCCACGCCGGCCGCCTGGGTGCCGGGGGCGGGGACGACGTAGGCGACCAGCCGCTGGTCGCCCGCCTGGTCCTCGCGGACCACGGCGACCGCGCTGTCCACGCCGGGGTGGGCCGCCAGGACCTGTTCGATCTCGCCGAGTTCGATGCGAAAGCCGCGGATCTTGACCTGGAAGTCGCTGCGGCCGATGTACTCGACCTGGCCGTCGCCGGTGAAGCGGGCGAGGTCGCCGGTGCGGTACATGCGGGTGCCGGGCGCGCCGTAGGGGCAGGCGACGAAGCGGGTTGCGCTCAGGGCGCTCTGGCCGAGGTAGCCGCGGGCCAGCTGGGTGCCGGCCAGGTACAGCTCGCCGGTGACGCCGGGGGCGACCGGGCGCAGGGCCGCGTCCAGGACGTAGACCTGGGTGTTCCAGATGGGGGCGCCGATGGGCAGGTGGTCGCTGCCGGGGATGTGCTGCCAGTGGGTGACCTCGACGGCGGCCTCGGTGGGGCCGTAGACGTTGTGGGCGCCGCAGCCGGGCAGCAGGGTGGTGAACTTGTTGGCCAGGGCGGGCGGGAAGGCTTCGCCGGCGACTTCGATCCAGCGCAGGCTGGTGCACCGGGCGGCGGTGGGTTCGGCGACGAACGTCTCCAGCAGGGAGGGCACGAAGTCGGCGCCGGTGACCTGGTGCTGCTGGATGAGCTGGGCGAGGTAGGCGGGGTCGCGGCGGCCGTCGGGGCGGGCGATGACGACGGCGGCGCCGACCTGCAGGGGGGCGAACAGTTCGGGTACCGACACATCGAAGCCGGCGGTGGTGCTGAGCAGCACCCGGTCCTGGGGCGTCACGTCGAAGTGCCCGAGGCCCCACTGCAGCCGGTTCATGATGGCCCGGTGGGCGACGGGCACGCCCTTGGGGCCGCCGGTGGAGCCGGAGGTGTAGATGACGTAGGCGGCGTTGTCGGGTGACAGGCTCCGCTGGGGGTCGGTGTGCGGGTAGTGGCCGACGTCGGGCAGGGCGGCGTCCAGGACGAGCAGGGGGCGGGCGCCGGCCAGGACGTGCTGGACGCGCTCGGGCGGCAGTTCGGTGTCGATGGGCACGTAGGCGGCCCCGGCCTTGACGACGGCGTAGATGGCCACCATCAGGTCCACCGAGCGGGGGATCTTGACCGCGACGAGCTGTTCGGGGCCGGCGCCCTGCTCGATGAGCCAGTGCGCCAGCTGGTTGGCGCGCCGGTTGAACTCCTCGTACGTCAGCGTCTCGTCCTCGGCGATGAGCGCGGTGCGCTCAGGGTCGCGGCGCACCTGCGCTTCGAAGGCGTCGGGCAGGGTGGTCGCGGCGAGGGGGCGGGCGGTGTCGTTGACGCGGCGCACCAGGTGGTCGAACTCGTCGCTGTCCAGGACGTCGACCCCGGCGACGGGCGCCGCCGGGTCGGTGAGGATCTCCTCCAGGACGCGGACCAGGCGGGCGGCGACGGCTTTGGCGGCCCTCTGGTCGAACAGGTCGGTCTGGTAGTCCAGGGACAGCCGCAGGTAGGGGTCGGAGGAGTTGAGGGTCAGCGGGTAGTGCGAGCCGGCGAAGGGGCGGATGGCGTCGATGGTGAAGCCGGCCGAGGTGTTCGCCTCGACGATGCCCTCCCGGTCGACGGGGTAGTTCTCGAACACCACGATGGTGTCGAAGAGGCTGGGCAGTCCCACGCCGCGCTGGATGTCGGCCAGGCCGTAGTAGTGGTGGTCCAGGAGGCTGATCTGCCGGTTCTGCAGGTCGGTGATGACCTCGCCCAGGCTCTGGCCGGGGGCGCAGCGGGCGCGGGTCGGCAGGGTGTTGATGAACAGGCCGACCATTTCGTCGGAGCCGGCCAGGTCGGCGGGGCGGCCGTTGACGGCGGCGCCGAACACCACGTCCTGCTGCCCGGTCAGTTTGCTGAGCAGGATCGCCCAGGCGCCCTGCAGCAGGGTGTTCAGGGTGACGCCCAACTGGGCGGCGCGGCGGGCCAGTTCGCGGCCCTTGTCGATGGACAGCGGCACCTCCACCCGGCCCAGGGAGGACGCCTGCCCGCTGGAGGTCAGGTGGGCGGCCACCAGGGTCGGCTGGTCGAAGCCGTCGAGTTCGCTCTTCCAGCGGGCGGCGGAGGCCTCCCGGTCCTGGCGGGACAGCCAGGCCAGGTAGTCGCCGTAGCTGCGCACCGGGGCGAGGTCGCCGCTTTGTGCGTACAGCCGCACCAGGTCGGTGATGACCAGGGGTGAGGACCAGCCGTCGAAGAGGGTGTGGTGGGCGGTGATGATGAGTTTGGTCCGCTCGGGTCCGCAGGTGAGCTGGGTCAGGCGCAGCAGCGGGGGGCGGGCGGGGTCCAGCGGGTGGGCGCGGTCCTCGGCCAGGGCCCGGTCCAGGGCGGCGTCCTGGTCGCTGTCGCTGTGGCCGCTGACGTCCAGGTGCTGCCAGGGCAGGGTGACGTGCTGGGGCACGACCTGGACGGGTTCGCCGTCGGCGGTGCTGACGAACGCGGAGCGCAGGTTGGGGTGGCGCTGGAGCAGGGCCTGTCCGGCGGCCTGCATGCGGGCGGGGTCCACGGGTCCGGACAGGTGCAGGACGAACTGCATGTGGTAGACGTCGAAGGCGCCGTCGGCCAGGGCGGCCTGGAACTGGATGCCGGACTGTCCCGGGGCCTGGGGCCACACCTGGGCCAGTGCCCCGTAGCGTTCCTCGAAGGCGTCGATGTCGCTCTGGGTGAGGGTGACCAGGGGGGCGTCGCAGGGGGTGAGGCCGCCGATGTGGGGGCGGGCGGCGTGGGCGGCCATGCCGTGCAGGGCCCGCACCCACAGCTCGGCGATCTCGCCGGCCTGCTCGCGGGTCAGGACGCCTTGCGGGAAGAGGAAGGCGGCCTGCAGGCAGGTGCCCTCGCCGGTGTCGGTGGCGACGGAGTTGACCTCCAGCGCGGACAGGGCGGGCAGGTCCTCGTCGGGCTGCGCGATCAGCTGGGCGGACCAGGACGCCGGGCCCCAGCCGTCGGTGCGCAGTTCCTCGGGCACGTCGGCGTCGGAGATCCGGCCGAGGTAGTTGAAGCCGATCTGCGGCACGGCCAGGCCGGCGAGCTGGTCGGCGCCGTCGGGGTTGAGGTGGCGCAGCAGTCCGTAGCCCAGGCCCTTGTCGGGGATCCGGCGCAGTTGTTCCTTGACCAGCTTGATGGCGGTGGCGGCGGCCGGCCCGCCGGCCAGGGCCTCGTCGAAGTCGACGGTGCGCACGTCGATGCGGGCGGGGTACATGGTGGTGAACCAGCCCACGGTGCGCGAGAGGTCGGCGCCGGGGACGGCGTCCTCCTCGCGGCCGTGGCCCTCCAGGCGGACCAGGGCGGGGGTGTCGGCGGCCCGCCAGTGGTGCACGGCCAGCGCCAGGGCGGCCAGCAGTACGTCGGTGCCGGTGCCGCGGAACGCGGCGGGCAGGGTGGTCAGGACCGCTTCGGTGACGTCGGCGGGCAGCTGGACCCGCACGGTGTCCAGGGTGGACCACACGTCCACCGCGGGGTCGAGGTGGCGGCTGCCCAGTGGCGGGTCGGGGGCTTCGAGCAGGTCGCGCCAGTACGCCAGTTCCTGCTCCCGGCGCGGGCTGAGCGCCTCCTCGGCCAGGGCGGCGGCCCAGCGGCGGGCGGAGGTGCCGGTGGCGGGCAGCTCGGGCCGCTGTCCGCGGCGCACCTGCTGCCAGGCATGGGCGAAGTCCGCCATCAGGATGCGCCAGGACACCCCGTCGACCACCAGGTGGTGCAGGACCACCAGGAGCCGGCCCGCGCCCGTGGGCGGGGCGAACCACACGAAGTCCGCCATCGTGCCGGCACACGGGTCCAGGCGGCCGGTCGCCCGGTGCAGTTCCTGCCGGGCGACGTCCAGCAGGGCCGGGTCCTCGAAGCGGCCGTCGCACTCGATGCGGTGCAGGAGGTCGACGGCGTGCACGCTGCCCGGCGGTTGGGCCACGAGCTGGGGCTGCGGGCCGTCTTCGAGGCGGGCGCGCAGCAGGTCGTGGCGGTCCAGGACGGCGTCCAGGGTGGCGGCCAGCGTGTCGGCGCCGATGCCGCCGGGCAGTTCCAGGACCATCGACATGGCGAAGCGGTTCATGCTGCCGCCGTGCTCGAAGACCTGCCGGGCCACCGGGGGCAGCGGCATCGCTCCGACGCCGCCGCTCTCGTCCTCGGCCAGGACCGCGACCTGGCCCTGGCGGTCGTGCGCCGCCTCGGCGAGGCGGGCGGCGGTGCGGCATTCGAAGATCTCGCGGGTGGACAGCTCAAGGCCCCGGGCGCGGGCGCGGGCGACCACCTGGATGGAGCGCAGGCTGTCGCCGCCGGCGGCGAAGAAGTCGTCGTCGACGCCGACCCGGTCCACGCCCAGGACGTCCGCGTACGCGGCGGTGATGATCTTCTCGGTGTCGGTGCCGGGCTCGCGGTAGCTCTCGGTGCCGAACTCCGGTTCGGGCAGCGCCGAGCGGTCCGGTTTGCCGGTGGGGCCCAGCGGCAGCCGGTCCAGGGCCACGAACGCCGAGGGCACCATGTAGTCGGGCAGCCGGGCCGCGGTGAACTTGCGCAGTTCGGCCGAGGACGCGCCGGCCAGCACGTCCACGTCGCCGATCCCGCCGGCGCCGTCGTCGCCGACGCCGCCTTCGCCGGTGTGCACCACGTAGGCGACCAGCCGGCGGCCGCCCGCGGGTACCTCCCGGCTGATCACCAGGGCCTCGCTGATCCCGGGGTGGCTGGTGATCGCCGCCTCGACCTCGGCGGTCTCGATGCGGAATCCGCGGACCTTGACCTGGCCGTCGCTGCGGCCCACGCACTCCAGCAGGCCGGCCGCGTTCACGCGGGCCAGGTCGCCGGTGCGGTACATCCGCTCCCCCGCCGGCCCGAAGGGGCTGGCCACGAAGCGTTCGGCGGTCAGCGCGGGCCGGCCCAGGTAGCCGCGGCCCAGGCAGGACCCCACCACGTACAGCTCGCCCACCACGCCCGGCGGGACCGGGGCGAGGCCCGGGCCCAGCACGTAGGCGCGCATGCCCGCAAGGGGGGCGCCGATGGGCACCACGTCGCCCTCCGGCCACGGCTGGGAGGCGGGGAGGGTGAAGGTGGTGGCGTAGAAACTCTCGCTCTGCCCGTAGCAGTTGACGATGCGCACGTCCGGCAGTGACTGGCGGACCTGGTGCACCAGGCGGCCCGGCAGTACGTCGCCGGCGCACACCAGGGTGTGCACGTCCGGGGACCTGTCCAGGTGGGCGGCGAGTTCGGTGAGCACGCTGGGCACGCCGCTGACGATGTGGCCGTCCCAGCCCTCGCCCTCGCCCAGCACCAGGGCGCTGTCGACGAGTTCGGCGGTGCCGCCGGTGCTCAGGGTGGTCAGCAGCTCGAAGACCGAGACGTCGAAGTTGACGGAGGTGGCGGCCAGCATCCGCCAACCGGGCGGGGTGTCCAGCACCCGTACCAGCTCCCGCACCCCGGTGACGATGTTGCGGTGGGTGAGGGCCGCGCCCTTGGGGGTGCCGGTGGAGCCGGAGGTGTACATCACGTACGCCAGGTGCTCGCCGGTCAGCGCCGCCCGGCGCCGGCTGCCCGGGGTGCCGGTGGCAGTCCACTGTTCGCGTTCGTCGACATCGATGACGGTGAGGGTGCTGTCGGGCAGCCGGGTGCGGGTGGCGGTGTCGGTGAGCGCGAAGCGGGGGGCGGCCTCGCGCAGCACGCTCTCGGCGCGGCCGGCGAGGTGGCGCGGGTCCAGCGGCACGTATCCGGCGCCGGACTTGAGGATGCCCAGCAGGCCGGCCACCAGGTCCTCGGTGCGGGGCAGCGCCAGCAGCACCAGGTCCTCCGGGCCCGCCCCCTGCTCCAGCAGCTGGGAGGCGACAGCGTCGGCGCGCTCGTCGAGTTCGCGGTAGGTCAGGGTGCGGCCCTGGCAGGCCAGCGCCGGGGCGTCGGGGGTGCGGGCGACCTGGCGTTCGAACAGCTCCGGTACCGTCTGCGCCTCCCCCTCCGCGGCGGCTTCCCGCTGCCGGGGGTGGGGCGGGGGCAGCAGCTGGGCGCGCTCGCTCTCCTCCAGGACGTCCAGGGTGTGGATGGCGCGCTCGGGGTCGGCGGTCAGGCGCTCGAGGACGCGCACGAAGCGGCGGGCGATGCGCTGGGCGCTGTCGGGGTCGAAGAGGGCGGCGGCGTACTCCAGGCGGCAGTTCGCGCCGCCCGAGCCGTCGGGCAGCAGGTCGAAGAACAGGTCGAACTTGGCGGTGCCGGTCTCCAGGCGCTGCACCTGGACGCCCAGGTGCGGCAGTTGCAGGTCCGGCACGGGCGGCTGCCAGGACAGCATGACCTGGAAGAAGGGGTTGTAGGCGGTGGAGCGGTCGGGGTTGATCAGCTCCACCAGCCGCTCGAAGGGCAGGTCCTGGTGGTCGTAGGCGGCAAGGGAACGCTCGCGGACCCGGTGCAGCAGCGTGGTGAAGTCCGGGCTGCCCGACAGGTCCACGCGCAGTACCCAGGTGTTGACGAAGAAGCCGACGAGGTCGCGCAGTTCCTCGTCGGTGCGGTCGGTGATCGGCGCGCCGATGGACACGTCGTCACCGCACCCGAGGTGGTGCAGCAGGACCGCGAGCGCGGAGTGCATGACCATCGAGACGGTGGTGTCGGCCCGGGTGGCGAGCTTCTCCACGGCGGCCAGCAGGTCGGCGTCGATGGTGAAGGGGATCCGGTCGCCGTCCGCGCTCATCACCCGCGGCCTGGGCCGGTCGGTGGGCAGCGCCAGCGGCTGCGGCAGATCGGCCAGCTGGTCGCGCCAGTACGCCAGTTGGCGGGCGGCCACACTGTCCGGGTCGTCCTCCTGGCCCAGCACCTCGCGCTGCCACAGCGTGTAGTCCGCGTACTGCACCGGCAGCGGCTCCCACGCCGGGGCGCCGCCCTCGCTGCGGGCCGCGTAGGCGGTGGTCAGATCGCGGAACAGCGGCCCGAAGGACTCCCCGTCCACGGCGATGTGGTGCGCCACCACGACCAGGGTGTGCTCGCGGGGGCCGGTGCGCAGCAGCCGGGCGCGCAGCGGGATGTCGGCGGCCAGGTCGAAGGTCTCGGTGGCCGCCTCCTCGATCGCCGCCTGCCGCTCGGCCGCGCCGACGTCCCTGACGGGCAGGGCGAACGGTGCCTGCTCGCCGGTGAGGATCCGCTGGTGCGGCACGCCGTCCTCGTCCTCGACGATGACGGTGCGCAGCACCTCGTGCCGCTCGACGACGTCGGCCAGCGCCGCCGTGAGCGCGCCGACGTCCAGCTCGCCGGTCAGCCGCAGGGCGAAAGCGCCGTTGTAGGTCGGCGAAGGGCCTTCGAAGCGGTCCACGAACCACAGCCGACGCTGCGCGAACGACAACGGGATCATTGTTTCTCCAAATTCGGCGAAAACCAGGCGAAAGCGGGGGTGGCGGCTCAGTTCAGGTCGAGCAGGGTCAGCAGGTCGTCGTTGTAGAAGTCGTCGATGGAGCAGGCACCCGACAGCGTCGAGAAGTAGCGGTCGATGTGCTCCTGGTGGCCGACGAGTTTCTGCAGCATCTCCACCCGTCCCTGGGGCTTGAGCTCGGCGACGTTCAGCGCGCCCTGGTACTGGCTCAGGGCCTCGCCGCTCAGGTCGTTCTCATAGCGGCGCAGCGCCGTGCGCAGCGCCGCGTCCTCGTGCAGGTTCGGGCCGATGTGGCCGGTCAGCGACTGGGCCTGGACGAACGCCTCGGTGATGCCGCGGGCGGTGATGGAGTCCTTGTGGTTGACCGCGTCCCCGACCAGCACCCAGCCGGGGCCGTACGCCTTGCGGAAGTAGTTCTCCTGGTGGCCGGTGCCGTACAGCTGCTCCACCCGGCGGCCCGCCGCCATGCGTTCGTACAGCTCGGGGGCGGTGGTGCGGAAGGAGTCGAGGTAGAAGGGTTCGACGCCCTTGCGGACGTCGTTGTACTCCTCCTGCGGGAAGTAGGTCATCAGCAGGGTGAGGTCGTCGTTGGTGGGGATGACGCCGATCCAGCGGCCGGGCCGCTCGTACAGCTCGAAGTGCGAGGGCACGTCGGCCCAGTAGCTGTAGTAGGTGCACGTCACCCGCGGGTGCTCGATGACGTTGGGGGCGCCGGCCTTGCGGGCCACCAGCGAGCGCATCCCGTCCGCGCCGACGACCAGGCGGGCCCGCTCCTCGGTGTCGGTGCCGCCGGGCGTGCTGTAGCGCACGCCCACCACCCGCTCGTCCTCCCACAACAGGTCCTTGACCTGGCAGGACTGGCGGAAGTCGACGCCGGCCTCGACGGCGCCCTGGGCCAGGACCGGGTCCAGGACGTAGCGGCGGGGCGCGTAGGTGTGGTGCAGGCCCTCCAGCGGCTGCGAGAAGCCCTCGATGCGCACGCCCGGCCCCTCGTAGCTCTGGCGGGTGATCGGCCGGCAGCCGGCCTTGGTCAGCGCCTCCAGCAGCCCCCAGCGTTTGAGCAGCGCCATGCCCTGCATGTGGATGTAGTGCGAGGACAGGGTGTCCTGCGGGAACTGCGCCTTCTCCAGGAGCAGGACCCGGTAGCCCTGCCGTGCGAAGAGCATGGCCGTCGGCGAACCCGCACAACGGGCACCGATGACAATCACGTCGTACATGGCGCGCCTCTCTTACCAGGTAGTTGTTGCACGCGTCGCGGCCACGGCCGGTGGCCTGACCTTGTTCGCGCGGCTGCGCTGAAGATGCGGTGCGGAGCGGTGCGGCCGGGGGCCGCGGCGGGACGGCGCGGAGGCCCGCCCGCCGGGTCGCGGCCGCTGCCGGCCGTCCGCGAGCGGACCGCGCCGGGCCGGGCGGGCCGGCACGGGTGGGTGCGGTGGCCGCCCCCGCCGTGCCGTGCCCCGCGTGTCGTGCGGTGTCGTGCCGGGGTGTGTCGTGGTGGGGCGGGATGGTGCCCGGGGGGTGCCGGGGTGTGGGTCGCCGCTGTCCCGCGGGGCGGGATCAGGGGGTGGGGGTGCGCTGGGCTTCGATGTAGGCGCTGATGGTGGCCACCGTCGGGTTGAGGAACATCTGGTCCATGGGGACCTCGACGCCCAGTTCCTCCAGGAAGGCACCCTGGATCCCGACCATGATCACGGACTGGCCGCCCAGGGCGAAGAAGTCGTCGTCCGCCGCGATGTCCTCGCGGCCCAGTTCCCGGCACCAGATGGCGCGCACGCTGTCGGCAGTCATCGCTGTCCTTTTCTCCTCGGTTCTCCTCGGTCGCACAAGGGAGTTGGCCCGGGCTAGGCCGCTGTGCCGCTGCCGGCGTAGGTCTTGAGTGAGCCGACGAGTGCCGCGCGGTCGACCTTGCCGTGCGGGCTCAGCGGCAGGCGCAGGATGTTCACGAACCGGGCGGGGACCATGTTGCGCGGCAGCGTGCGCAGCAGCCGGGTGCGCACGTCGTCCTCGGTGAGCTCGTTGCGGGAGGGCACGATGAACGCGCTCAGCTCGGCCTCCCCCGCGTCGGTGTAGGTGGCGACGACGGCGGCCTCGCGGATGCCGGCCAGCTTGCCCAGCGCCCGCTCGATGTCGGTGGGGTCGATGCGCATGCCCCGCACCTTGACCTGGGCGTCCATCCGGCCGGCGACGACCAGGTGGCCGGCCTCGCTGACACATCCGCGGTCGCCCGTGCGGTACAGCAGCACCGGCGCCCCGTCGACGTCGACGGTGGTGAACTTCGCGTTCTCCGGTCCCGCGGCGCCCAGGTAGCCGGCGCCCACTCCGTCGCCGGCGATGCAGATCTCGCCGTACTCCCCCTGCGCGACGCCGCGCAGGTTCTCGTCCAGCAGGTGGATGTCGGTGTTGTAGGCGGGGGTGCCGACGGGGGCGATGTCCTGCTCGCCGGAGCGGTAGTGGGCCAGGTCGTAGGAGGTGGCGACGTCCGTGCACTCGGCGACGCCGTACTGGTGCAGCAGGGTGCAGGTGTTGCCCTCGCGGCGGGCCCAGCCGGTGAGCCGTTCGGGCTTGAGGGCCTCCCCGCCGAACAGTACGTAGTCCAGGCGGGTGAGCGCGTCCCCGCCGCGGGCCCGCTCCCAGTCCACCAGCACGTACAGGGTGCTGGAGGCGCAGTGCACGACGCGGATCTCGTGCTCGCCCAGGATGCGGTAGGCCATCATGGCGTCGAAGTTGCGGCTGGCCATCAGGTGCTGGGTGGCGCCGCAGAACAGCGGTGTCATCAGGGCGCGTTGGGAGAGGTCGAAGCCGAACGCGCTGACGACCAGGTGGTTCGAGCCGCTGTGCAGCCCGTACTCCAGGGTGAGCCAGTTCATCAGGTTGAACCAGCCGCGGTGGCGTACGGCGGTCAGCTTGGGTGTGCCGGTGGAGCCGGAGGTGAAGACGGCGTAGCAGATGTCCTCGCCGGTGACGTCGGCCTGCGGTGAGGTCGCCGGGAGCGCCGCCAGGTGCTCGGTGAGCTGCTCGAGGTCGATGACGTCGACGGCAGCCGAGTCGACCATCGCGGCGGTCGCCGGACAGGCCACGATCAGGGCCAGGCCCGGGACCTGGCCCAGCAGCAGCTGCAGCCGGGCGGCGGGGTAGGCGGGGTCGAAGGGGACGTAGGCGGCGCCCGCCTTGAGGGTGCCGAGGATGGCGACGAGCATGTCGATGGAGTAGTCCAGGCAGACCCCCACCTTCGCGCCCCGGCCGTGTCCACGCCGGGCCAGGAAGTGCGCGAACCGGTTCGCCCGCGCGTCCAGCTCGGCGTAGGTCAGCTGCCGGCCGGCCCAGCGGACGGCGACGGCGTCGGGGGTGGCCTGCGCGTGTGCCTCGAACCGGTGGTGGACGACGGGCACCGGGGGCAGGGCAACCCGCTTTCCCTGAAGGATCATCAACTGGCTCCGATGTGAAAAGGGTCCGGTCACGGACGGAAGGGAAGGGGCCGGGGGCGCCCCGGGCCGGGAAGCGGGGCCGGGCGGTGGGGGCGCGGGTTTCAGGCGCCGGGGTGCGGGGCGGTGGGCCGGTCGGCGGCCGCAAGGACGCGGGCCGCCCACTGGCTGAGGGACAGACCGTCCGCGGCGGCGGCCTTGGCGCAGTGCTCCAGCTGGCCGGCGGACAGTTCGATGGTGAGCGTGGCGCGCTCGTGCCCGTCCTGTCCGTCCTGGCCGTGGGATGCCTGCGGGCCGGGTCGGGCGGCCGGCCCGGTGCCCGCCCCCGTGCCGGACACCTCGCGGTGCCCGCCGGTGGTGGCGGGGGGTGCGGCCGCATCGCTCTGCGCGGCCAGGCCCGCGCGCAGCGCCCGGCGCAGTTCGTTGCGCGACCACTTGTGCTGTTCGGCCTGGCGCAGCCAGTAGTCCTGCTCCGGGGGCGAGAGGCGGGTCACCTCGGCGTGGTGGGCGAAGCTGAGGGAGTCCCGCCGGCGCTCGTGCTCGAACCGCCGGGCCACCCACGCGTAGTTGCGCAGGGTCTGGTAGTCCAGGCCGGTGCGCTCGACCGCCTCCTTGTAGCGCCGCCACCCGTAGGTGGCCTCCCCGAAGAGCAGCCAGTCGGCGAGCCACCACGCGGAGGAGTTCACCAGTTCGCGCAGGTTGATGCCGATCTGCTCCCAGGACCGCTCCGGCAGGTTCTGCGGGAACGTCATCCCCGACTTCTGCACCGTGGCCTGCCTGCCCACGAAGGACAGGAACACCTCGCGCTGCGCCGGCTCCCCGCGCTGCTCCACCGGCCTGGTCCCGTACCTGCTCGCGGTTCTCACAGCCCCCGTCACAGCCCTCATCTCCCCACTCGACGTCATCCGTTGTCCGGGCCCGGCCCGCCCCGCCCGCGCCGGGCGGCCCCGGCGGCGAGCGCCGTGCCTGCCCGCGCGTCTCGCGGGCCCGCGGCGCTCGCGCCGGAGCCCCCGCAGTGGCGCGGGGCGGCCGGCCGTGGCCGCCCTGCGGGGGCCCTTCCTGAACCGTTCAGGCGCCGGCTGTCAGTCGGCCGCCATCGCCTCCTGCAGGCTCTTGGGGCGCAGGTCGGTCCAGTTCTGCTCGACGTACTCCAGGCACTCGGCCCGCGCGGCCTCACCGAACACCACGCGCCAGCCGGCGGGCACCTCGGCGAACACCGGCCACAGGGAGTGCTGCTCCTCGTCGTTGACCACCACGTGGAAGCGGCCGTCCGCGTCATCGAAGGGGTTCGTGCTCAACTGGCACCGTCCTTGTCCGTCATGAGGTGACTGCAGATGGGAAGACGCCGGGCCCGGCGCCGGCGGGCACGCGGCTCGCCGGTCGGGGTGTCCCTGGATCGGGCCGGACACCCGCATGCGGTGTCCGGTCGACAGGACACCGCGCACCGGCGGCCCCGGCGATGCCACGTCACCGTAGGGAGCCGGCGCTCGGCGCTACAAGGCCGTACGGGCCGGTGGGCACCCCGCCGCCGGAGCGCACCTGCCGGGCGCCGGCAGCCCTGTACCCGGCCGCCGTCCTGTGCCACGATGCCGCGCTCGCAGCCCCGGCCGGGCGGGGCGCATGAGGATCACTCGAGAGCCGCCACACCTGCGGCGGAGCCCGCCCCCGCGCCCCGCCCGGGCACCCCGGCAGGCTCGTAAAGTGCCCAGGTGCGCCACCGCGCACAGGGGGCGAAACGAAGAGACGAGAACGAGGGGGACGGCGATGGACGGCACCCCGGGCGCCCTGCGCCTGTTCGTCCTGCACCACGCGGGAGGCTCCCACGTGCTGTACCGCCACTGGCCGGCCCACCTGCCCGGCACCTGGGACGTGCGGCTGCTCGACGCCCCCGGCCACGGCCTGCTCCTGGACGTGCCGCAGATCAGCGACGCCCACGCCCTCGCCGACTTCCTGCTGCACAGCATCGAGGACGAACTCGACGGCCCCTACGCCCTGTTCGGGCACAGCATGGGCGCCCTGCTGGCGTACGAGATGACCCGGCGGGCCCTGGAACGGGGACTGCCGCCGCCGGTGTGGGTCGGTGTCTCCGCCCGCCCCGCACCGCAGTCGGCCGGCCCGCCGAGCAGGTACCACGAACTGCCCGACGCCGAGCTGCGCACCCGGCTGAAGTCCCTCGACGGAACACCCGACGAGGTCTTCGACGACCCCGGCCTGTGGGCGTTGCTCGCCCCGCTCATCCGCGGCGACCTGCGCCTGGTGGAAACCTGGCGGCCCGACCCGGGTGCCGCCCCGCTGCCGGTGGCCCTGTCCGCCTACGCGGGCGCCGGCGACCACTCCGCCTCACCGCACCAGATGGCGGGCTGGGCCCGGCACGCCACCCACTTCACGGGCCTTCGGGTCTTCGACGGCGGCCACTTCTACTTCCAGGACGACCCCACAGCACTGCTGCGGCAGATCACACGCGATGCGACGGACGCACTGGAGGCGTCCCTCGCGTGAAGCGCGTCCGGCGGCGCGGACGGGGCGGCCGGCACGTCCGGCGCCGTCCCGGTGTCCGGGGTGGCGGGTGCGTCCGGGGTGGCCGGGGTGTCCGGCGCGGCGCACCTGTGACGGGGCGCCGCTGAGCGTACGGGGCGCCGGCACCGGTGCTGCGGGTGTTCTCGCCTGCCGGCCCGTGGTGTGGGGCGGGGCCGAGACGCCTCGGAAGCGGTGACCTGCCCGGAGGCTGTGCCCTGCCCGGGGCGGTGCGGTGAACCGCTGCGGAGTCGCACCTTCGCGTGATCCGGGCGCCGCGCCGGGGTCGTGCCTCCCCCTGTCCCCCGCTGCCCGCCGCGTACCCGCCTGTATTGCCTGCGGGGTGCGCCGGGTGTCCTGCGTGCGTGTGCCGGGCCCACCGGCCGCGGCGGGTCTGCGGGCGTGCTGTCGTGCCCTGTGCCGCCGCGCTGTCGTGCGCCGTGCTGCCGTCGCACCGGGATGGGGCCGCTTCCTCTGATGCGCCGGCCGACGTGGCCTCTGCCGTGTGCCGCGCGAGGAGCCGTCACGCCCGGCCCCCGTGCCGCAGCGCCGACTGCGGCCACACCATCACGCCCTACGCACCCTCGTGCCGTCATGCCGTCATGCCGTCATGCCGTCATGCCGTTGGGTCGGAGTGGCTCACCGGGGGCGGAATCACTGGCTCTCTTTTAGCCAACTCCGTTCCGGTGAAGGGCCGTTGGCGGGCCCGTGCAGGGGCCTTCTACGCGCCAGGTGGGCGTTCGGTTCCACGGAGGCCTCTTTGGGCCGTCGACCGCTTTGTCGGCGTTCGGGGTCATGCTGCGCACGCTATCCGCACACAACACCGGTGACCTACTCTGCCGCCGACGGACCGCACAAGTACGGCATCAGCCAATAAGAGACGACTGTCAGGAGCGGGGAATGACGATACGCAAGAGGCCAAGAACCGGCGTGATCGGTGTGGCGGCAGTCGCGATCACGGCCACCGTCCTCACGGGCCCGGCCGGGGCGGACACCGCTCCCCCGGCCGGCCATCAGGCGACGCAGGCCGCGATCGACGCGGCTGTCGCGGGCGGTATCCCGGGCGTGGCCGCCGAGGCCCGGGACACCACGGGGGTGTGGAAGACGGCGTCGGGGGTGGGCGACCTGAAGACGGGTGAGCCGCGCGGCAAGAACGACCGGTTCCGCGTCGGGCACCTGACCAGCACGTTCGTCGCGACGGTGCTGCTGCAGATGGAGGCGGAGCACAAGCTGTCCCTGGACGACACCGTGGAGCGGCATCTGCCCGGCCTGGTGCGGGGCAACGGCAACGACGGCAACGCGATCACCGTGCGGCAGCTGCTCAACCACACCAGCGGCCTGGCGGACTACTTCGCCGACAGCGACTACGTCGCCACCTACGTGCAGGGCGAGGGCTATCTCCAGCACCGCTACGACACCCTGCCGCACGACAAGCGCGTGAAGGTGGCGCTGGCCCACGCGCCGGTGTTCGCGCCCGGTAGCAGGCACGGGTTCTCCAACACCAACGACGTCCTGGCGGCGATGGTCGTGGAGAAGGTCGGCGGGCGCTCGTACGAGGACGAGGTGCGCAAGCGCCTCATCGAGCCGCTGGGACTGAAGGCGACGTCCACCCCGGGCACCGGCGCGCAGCTGCCGGAGCCGAGCAGCCGCGGCTACTCCAAGCTCTTCTACGACACGCAGCCGGACCGCATCGACGACGTCACCGAGGTCAACGGCTCGCAGCTGTGGGGCAACACCGACGTCATCTCCAGCGCGGGCGACCTGAACCGGTTCTACGGGGCGCTGCTGCGGGGGAAGCTGCTGCCGGCGCAGCAGCTGAAGGAGATGAAGACGACCGTCGTCAATCCCGACTTCCCCATCTCCTCCTACGGGCTGGGCATCGAGCGGCTGACGCTGGGCTGCGGCACCAGCATCTGGTACCGCGACGGGGGCACGGTGGGCTGGCTGTCGCTGGTCGCGCTCACCGACGACGGCCGCCACCAGCTGGCGTTCAGCTACAACGGTGACTGGCGGGCGGACGAGATCCTGCCGATCCTCAGCGCGGAGTTCTGCTCCTGACGCCAGGCATCCGCCACCTGCGGCATGCCGGGCGCCCTGCGCCGGGGCGCCCCACACGGCACCACCGCACGACACATCACCGCACCGCCGTATGAGCGCAGCACCGCACCGCCGTATGAGCACACCACCGCACCACCGCACGAGCGCGACACCGCACGCATGCGGCACCGCAGGCACGCGGCACCGCGCGCATCGCGGCAGGGCGGCGTCGCGTCACGGCGCGAGCGCAGTCCCCCCACACTTTGCGGGTCCCGGCCCCCCGATGTCCGTGCCGGGACCCGGCGTCAACAGGCCGCCATCCGGGCCCCCTTGCCGCAGGCCGGCCCCCGTGAGCCGGGGCCGGCCGGGCACCTGACAGCACCCAGCCCCGAGCCGGTTGCCGGTGGTCGGCAGGCCGGGCCGGGGTGTGGCGCCGGGGGGCGCCGGTGAACCCGCGTCGCGCATCCCCGCACCCCCGCGTCCCCTGCATTTCCGCCTCCCCGCATCCCCGCCCCCTCCCCATGGTTGTCATGGTCATGGTGAGTGTGATTGTTGGCCGGGAGGGTGTCGCGTTAGAACGGCGTGTCTGTCGAGGGGGAGGACTCATGAGGGTGCGAGTGGCCGTGGCGGGAGCGGGCGGGTATGCGGGGGGCGAGCTGCTGCGTCTGCTGCTGGGCCGTCCCGATGTGGAGATCGGGGCGCTGACCGGTCATGCGGGGGTGGGCCGCCCGCTGGGTGAGCTGCAGCCGCATCTGGCTCCGCTGGCCGGGCGGGTGGTGGAGGCGACCACCGCCGAGGTGCTCGCCGGGCACGACGTGGTCTTCCTGGCGCTGCCGCACGGCCATTCCGCGGCGCTGGCCCGGCAGTTGGGCGAGCAGGTGCTGGTCCTGGACCTGGGTGCGGACTTCCGGCTCACGCGGGCGGCGGACTGGGAGCGGTTCTACGGCTCCGCGCATGCGGGCACCTGGCCCTACGGTCTTCCCGAACTTCCGGATGCACGGGTGGAGTTGGCGCGCTCGCGGCGTATCGCGGTGCCGGGCTGTTATCCGACCGCGGTGCTGCTGGCGCTGTTTCCCGCCTACGCGGCGGGGCTGGCCGGGCCCGAGGCCGTCGTCGTCGCCGCGTCGGGTACCTCCGGGGCGGGCCGGGCGGCCCGGGCTGATCTGCTCGGCAGTGAGGTGATGGGTTCCATGCGGCCCTACGGGGTGGGCGGCGGTCACCGGCACACCCCGGAGATGGTGCAGCAGCTGAGCGCGGTGGCCGGGCAGCGGGTGGCGGTGTCGTTCACTCCGACGCTGGCGCCCATGGCGCGGGGAATCCTGGCGACCTGCTCCGTGGTGGCGCGGCCGGGCACCGGTGAGCGGGAGGTGCGGGCGGCGTATGAGAAGGCGCTGGCCGAGGAGCCGTTCGTGACGCTGCTGCCGCCGGGGCAGTGGCCCTCCACGGGGGCCGTGTACGGGTCGAACGCCGCGCAGGTGCAGGTCGCCCTGGATACGGCGACGGGGCGGATCATCGCGGTCGGTGCCATCGACAACCTGACCAAGGGCACCGCGGGCGGCGCCGTGCAGAGCATGAACCTGGCCCTGGGGCTTCCCGAGGAGCTGGGGCTTTCCACGATCGGAGTCGCACCGTGAGTGTCACCGCGGCACAGGGGTTCACGGCGGCGGGCATCGCCGCGGGGATAAAGACCAACGGGGCCCGGGACCTGGCGCTCGTCGTCAACACCGGTCCGCGCCGTGCGGCGGCGGGCGTCTTCACCTCCAACCGGGTGCAGGCCGCTCCGGTGCTGTGGTCGCGCCGGGCGCTGTCGGACGGGCGGATCGGTGCGGTCGTGCTCAACTCCGGTGGCGCCAACGCCTGTACGGGGGCGCGCGGCCACCAGGACACCCGGGCCACCGCCGAGCGGGCCGGCGCGCTGCTGGGCCTGGACGCCTGGGACGTCGCGGTCTGCTCCACCGGGCTGATCGGTGTGCCGCTGCCGATGGAGCGGGTCCTTGCGGGCGTGGACAGCGCCGTCACGGCGCTGTCTCCCTGCGGTGGGCAGGACGCCGCGCTGGCCGTGATGACCACCGACACCGTGCACAAGACCTCGGTGCGCCGGGGCGAGGGCTGGAGCGTCGGCGGCATGGCCAAGGGCGCCGGCATGCTCGCCCCGGGCCTGGCCACCATGCTGGCCGTCCTGACCACGGACGCCGACGTGGACGGCGGGATCCTTGAGCGGGCGCTGCGCGAGGCGACCCGGGTCACCTTCGACCGCATCGACTCCGACGGCTGCATGTCCACCAACGACACCGTGCTGCTGCTCTCCTCCGGCGCCTCCCACATCACCCCCGGCTTTGAGGAGTTCGCCCAGGCGGTGCGCGCGGTCTGCGAGGACCTGGGCCGGCAGCTGATCCAGGACGCCGAGGGCGCGGGCAAGGAGATCCGCATCGAGGTCGTGGGCGCGGCGAGCGAGGACGACGCGGTCGAGGTGGGCCGCTCCGTCGCCCGCAACAACCTCCTCAAGTGCGCCGTCCACGGCGAGGACCCCAACTGGGGGCGTGTGCTGTCCGCCGTCGGCACCACCGGCGCCGTCTTCGAACCCGACGCGCTGAGCGTGGCGATCAACGGCGTGTGGGTGTGCAAGAGCGGCGGTGTGGGCGAGGACCGCGCGCTGGTGGACATGAGCGCCCGCCAGGTGACGATCACCGTGGACCTCGCCGCGGGCACCGAGCAGGCCGTCGTCTGGACCAACGACCTCACCGCCGACTACGTCCACGAGAACAGCGCGTACTCCTCATGAACACCCTCGCCCGCACCCTCCCGGGCGTGGTGTGCGCGGCCGCCCTCGCCGTCCTGGACACCATCGAGGACGGCAGGCCCGCTGGAGCAGGTGGCGGCAGCGGGGCGCCCACCTCAAGCAGGGCCTGCACGACCTGGGCCCTGTGGTCGCTGACGTGCGCGGCGCCGGCCTGCTGGCGGGCACCGGCCCCGACGGCGACCGCGCGGTGGACGTGCAGCAGACGGCGCGGGAGCGGGGCGTCCTGGTGAACGCGGCGGCGCCCGACGTCATCCGCCTTACCCCGCCGCTGACCGTCAGCGCCGACGAGGTCGACGGCTTCCTCGACCGCTTGGCGGCGGCCCTGCGCGAGGTGGCCGGCCCACAGCCGGCAGCCGCCTGAACCCCGCCCCTCCCCCGGGTCATCGCTCCGGCCCTCCCCCACTCCCTTGACTTCGCCGTCCTGCTGCCGCTCCGCGGGGGCTGCTCACCCAAGGGGACGGCTGGGTAAGGGAGTTGGTCCCCGGTGCCGGGCTGCGCCGCCGTTGCGCCGCCTGTCCCGGGGGGGCGAAGGCAGGGCGGGGTGGGGTGACGGGGGCGGGGGCGGGGTCAGTGTTCGCGGGTCTCGAGTTCGTTGGCCAGGCGCAGCCAGTGGTCGGCGCAGCGGCGGGCGGCCTGGGCGAGGAGGTCCGCGCGGTGTCCGGGCACGCTGTGGGCCAGGCGCAGCCACTTCGCCTCGTCGCCGATCGAGTGGACGCTCAGCAGTTGCAGCAGGGTGCGGCCGGCCTCGGTGCGCAGTGAGGGGTCCTTGCACACGTTCGGCAGGAGCTGCCCGATGGCGGCGGCGGGCACCCGCGTGCCCGTGCGGCCACCGGCCGAGGGCGCGGGCGGGGGTGAACTCGCCCTGGCTGCCGTCCTGTCGGGCAGCAGGGGGTCCTGTCCCTGCCGTATGCGGTCCCGTACGTCCTTGGCGGTGGCGGTGGCGATGCCAGCCTGCTCGGCTATCTGCCGCAGTGACGCCCCGGGGTTGGCGGCGATCACCCGGCTCGCCCGCAGCCGCCCCTCGGTCGCCTGCAGCGGGCGGATCCGCCCGTCCCGGCCCACCCGCGTGTTCAACTGCTCATCCTGGCCACTTGAACGGCGCCGCAGTGAGGCCACGGTGCCGGCCGCGAGCCCGGCGGTGGCGGCGATGCGCCGGTCCGACCAGTACGGGCACGCCGCAAGGATCCGCTGTGCCGCGGCCGTCCGGTCCGCCGGTGTCAGCGGCAGTCCGTGGGAGATGTTCAGCCGCACGGCCAGAGCGAAGGCCTCCGCCGGGCCGCCGTCGAAGAACTCCACCTCGATGGTGTCCTCACCCCGCAGGCGTACCGCCTTGAGGCGGTGCATTCCGTCGATGACCCGCATCGTGTGGCGGTGCACCAGGATCGGCGGCAGCGGCGAGCCGAGCTCCGCGAGCATCCGTACCCGCGCAGCGCTCTCCCCCTCGATCCGCGGGGAGTCGGCATCCAGCAGCACGTCCACGGGCACCGTCGCCCGCCGCACCTGCCCCTCCCCGACCGCGAGGGCGGCCGTGAGCACCGCTGCCGGAACGGGGCGTGCGGGAACGGGAGTTGCGGGGGTGAGGCTCGCGGACACGGGTGCGGCTTGGGGAGGTGCGGGCGCCGGGGCGGGGCCGGCGGGGGCCAGGTGCGGACTCATCACCGGCTCCCCTCCCCCGCCGCGCCACCGGCCTTTGGGGCCGGCGCCGGTTCACGGTCGCGGACCTCTGCGGCGGTGATCACGAAATGCCTGTACACGTACGACTCCCCTCCACGCCCATATGGGCCCAAGAGGTACAAAATACATTTCCACCGGTTCTTTTCGGTATTCCGGCGGCCGATAAGGCCGATACGGCCGATACGCGCACAGCGGCAGTAGCGGCAGGAGCGAACAAAGGGTGAACGGGGATGCCGGAGGAATACGCGCACACTGCCGGTCCCCGCAGAAACATACCCAGCGGATTCCCCTGCCGCCCGGTTACGGCGCCTCCCGGACGTGAAATCCGGTCCGGCACCCGGAAAAGGACGGACTGGACGGGCTCCCGGAGGAAAAGGGGGGCGTCCGGACGGCGGCGGGTCACGCCGGCGACGGTTGTGTCCCGTCGCCGGGACAGCGCCCCCGGGCTGATCGACGGTGTCGCGGGGCCGCGGGTGCCGGGCATCCCGGGGTACTGGGGGCTCCGGGGCCCGGGAGGCCGGGATCCGGTCTCGGGGGTGGTGAGGGGTTTCAGGCCGGGGCGTGGGGGCGTTCGACGGTCAGTCGTTCGAGTGCGGCTCCGGTTGCCCTCCACCCCGTCCTGGGAGGGTTCTCAGCGGTTAGGGGACCCCATCTCATGGAGGCATGATGACGCGTCAGGCCGGTCAGACGGCGGGGCCGCACGGCGGCTCGGCAACCGCTCTTCCGCAGCCCCCGCCGCGCACCGCGCCGCCCGGGCCGCGCCGGGCCCAGGTGCTGACGACCAAGGTGGGCCTGCAGATGCCGGCCAAGATGGCCTACGACGAGTGGGAACGGGCCGGGCGCCAGCTCGCCGACGTCCTCGACTCCTCCTCCTGGTGGCTGGGCGACTGGATGGTGTACGGCAAGGACCACTACACCGACCGCTACCAGCGCGGGATACGCGCGGCGGGCCTGTCGTACCAGACGCTGCGCAACTACGCGTGGGTGTCCCGGCGTTTCGACCTCACCCGGCGCAGGTCCGCCCTGAGTTTCCAGCACCATGCCGAGCTGGCGTCGATGCCCCTCGAGGAGCAGGACGTGTGGCTGGAGCGTGCCGAGCAGCGGCAGTGGACGACCAAGCAGCTGCGGGGCGCGATCCGTGCCGCCCGCCAGGGCGAGCAGCAGCCGGCGGCCGTCGCGGAGCCGTCCCGTCGCCTGGATGTGCCGGGCAGCCGTTTCCAGTGGTGGCACCGGGCCGCGCAGCAGCTGGGGGTCGACTTCGAGCAGTGGGTGATGGCCACCTTGGACAGTGCGGCCGCCAACGCGCTGGAGGACCTCACGAGAGCGGACCTTCCCAAAGCGCAGGAGCAGGAGCGGGCGGACGGCGCCGGCCTTCAGCCGCTCGCGACGCCGGCCGCGGGCACCGGGGCGGAGCACACCCGCGGCGCCGGCCTCGCCGAGCGGATCCACCCGGTGGCCATCAGCGCCTGACCCGCCCACCCCTCAGTCCCGACACCACAGCCGACACCAAGGCCGGCAGCGGCGGATGGTGGTGGTGGTTCAGGGCAGGCGGCTCATGAGTTCCGCGGTCTCGCGCCGGTAGGTGCACTCGCTCTGCCCGAACGACTCCCGTACCCGCTCGCGTACCTCGCCGGGCTGCTCCTGGCTGAGTTTGAACATGCCCTCGGCGCCGGTGACGGTGAACCGGAAGGCGCCCACGGCGGGCACGATCTTGCGGAAGTAGCCGAGGGATTCGTTCATGTCCCAGCCGGTGCCGAAGCCCTTTTCGAAGGCGCGCACGGTGGACTGCACCACGCCCAGCGTCTCCTCGATCGAGTTGATCTTCTCCACCACGCCCCGGACGTGGACGGCGGTGAAGTTCCAGGTCGGGGCGGCCGGCGTCTTCTCGTACACGGTGGGTGAGACGTAGGAGTGCGGGCCGGTGAAGGTCAGCAGCAGGACCGCGCCGCTCTCCAGCGCCGTCCAGTGCGGGTTGGCCCGGTTCATGTGCCCCAGCAGGGTGGTGCCCACCAGCCCGCCACCGCCACCTTCGCCGTCGCCGTCGCCGTTGTTGCCGGCGTGGCGGTTGTGGCCGGCGTCGCCGTCGTCGGGTGCGTCGGGGTCGAAGATGACCGGCAGGTGCGTGGCGAACGGGCCGTTTTCGGCCCCGCCGTTGGTCACCGCGAGTGCCAGCGGATTTCCGCGGATCAGATCCACCATCCACGAACTTTCCGGTTCGCGGTAGAACTTTGGAACGAACATCCGGAAGTCACCTTTCGGCAATGGTGTCGGGGGCATGGTTCCGAGTCGGGGCAACTCGCCTGCATGACGGGCCGCCACACAAAAAATCTCGGGAATCCGCGCCGACCGTACCCCCGTCCTGCCGACGGGACAACGCTTTCGGATATCAGACGCGCCCTGCGGCCGTCGAACGGTCTTCATGCCACTCTCGAGTTGCCTTTTAGACACTCTCCGGAGAACACTGTACGACGGTCTCTCGAGCCACCTGTCGAGTTTTCCAGACGCAAGCGGGAGAATTTTTCTATGGACATAACGGGTAGGCCCAGCCAGGAAATCTACGACGTGGTCGGTATCGGGTTCGGCCCGTCCAACATGTCGCTCGCGATCGCCCTGGAGGAACACGAGGCAAGCTCTCCGCAGCATCCGATCACCTCCCATTTCTTCGAGCGGCAGTCCACGTTCGGCTGGCACCGGAACATGCTGCTGCCGTCGACGACGATGCAGATCTCCTTCCTCAAGGACCTGGCGACCTTCCGCAATCCGACGTCCCGGTACAGCTTCGTGTCGTATCTGCACGCCTCGGAGCGGCTGGTGCAGTTCGTGAACAACATGGACTTCTTCCCGACCCGGCAGGAATTCCACCAGTACCTGGAATGGGCGGCCGCCGGCCTGGACGACCGGGTCACCTACGGCGCCGAGGTCACCTCGATCCGGCCCGCCACCGGCGCCGGGAGCCGCACCCCCGACCTCCTCGACATCGAGGTACGCGCCGGTGACGGCACCACCACCGTCGTCAGCGCCCGCAACGTGGTCATCTCCACCGGCCTGGTGCCACGCCTGCCGGAGGGCGTGAGCGACACCGAACGGGTGTGGCACAGCTCGAAGTTCCTCAGCCGGTTCAACGCCCAGTCCCCCGGCGACCTCAAGTCCGTGGCGGTGGTCGGCGCCGGCCAGAGCGCGGCCGAGATCACCCGGTTCCTGTACGACTCGCTGCCGCACGCCGAGGTGTGTGCCGTCATCCCCTCCTACGGCTACTCCGTCGCCGACGACACCCCCTTCGCCAACCAGGTCTTCGACCCCAGCGCCGTCGACCAGTACTACTACGGCACCGAGCGGGCCCAGGACTCGTTCTGGCGCTACCACCGCAACACCAACTACTCGGTGGTCGACGCCGACGTCATCCGCGCCCTGTACCAGCGCTCCTACGACGAGCAGGTGCGCGGCAGCAAGCGGCTGCACTTCCGCAACCTCACCCGGGTCGCCTCGATCGAACCGGCCGGCGACGCCACGCGGGTGCTGCTGCACTCGCTGCTGGACGACCGCAAGGAGGAAGTGGCCGTGGACGCGCTGGTGTTCGCCACCGGCTACGACGGCCTGGACCCCGCCCGCCTGCTCGGCGACTTCGACCACAACTTCCAGCGCGACCAGGCGGGCAGGCACCGGGTGACGCGTGACTACCGCCTGGTCACCGCGTCGGGACTGACCTGCGGCGTCTACCTGCAGGGCGGCACCGAGCACAGCCACGGCCTGTCGTCGTCGCTGCTGTCGAACGTCGCGGTGCGCAGCGGTGAGATCGCCGACTCCATCGTGCTGCGGCGCACCGAGCGGGAACTGGGCGGCAGCCGGCCCGTGCGGGCCGCGTCCTCGGCCGCCTGAGACGGCACCCGCCAAAAAGGGCGGGCCCCTGGTGCCGACGGTAGGGCACCGGGGCCCGCCCCAACGGCAGTTGCACCGCACCCCGGGCTCACCGGTGGTGCGGCAGCGGGGTGAGGTCCGCAAAACGCTCCGGCCGACGGGAAACGGGCGCGCGAGAAAAAGCGGGGGCCGGGGGTTGTTGTTCTCGTTCCACTCGTTTTCGAGGCGCCCGCGATCCGCCGTCGAGCAGGGTGTGCTCAAGGCGGCGAAAAAAGTGGGGAGGGGGTGGCGTTCGGCGGTATTGCCCGGGGGTGCAACAGCCGTCTGCGTGGATGGAGTTGACGGGATTGGGTGTTCCACCGGGCGGTGTCCGCGCGCGATGATTGCGGCGCACGAGACCGGCCCGGGCCGAAGAGGTATTCACTTTCCCAAGCGCCCGTATCGCAGCCAAGGGTTTTCGTGCCGTTTTCAAGCGCATGTCCACCGCTCGTCAGGGCCCGCGCTCGTGTGGCCGGGTTCCCCCTTCTTTTCGAAAAAGGAGTCGTTTCTATGAGCGCCAACTGCCCGGCCGGCGGCCCCCTCCCCCGGCGTGCGAGGTCCGTGTGAACGCCGGCGCGCACCCGGCCCTGGCCCAGGCCCGTTCCCTCGGCGACGCCCTGCCGTGGCTGGCCCGCCACCAGGGCCGCACCGTCGTCATCAAGCTCGGCGGACACGCCATGGTCGACGCCGGCCTCACCGCGGCCTTCGCCCGCGACGTGGTGTTCCTGCGCTACGCCGGGCTGCGGCCGGTGGTGGTGCACGGCGGCGGCCCCCAGATCGACGCCGAACTCGCCCGGCGCGGCCTGGCACGCGAGTTCAAGGCGGGGCTGCGGGTCACCTCACCGCCCGCGATGGACGTGGTGCGGATGGTCCTGGCCGGCCAGGTGCAGCGCGAACTGGTCGGGCTGATCAACCGTTACGGGCCGCTCGCCGTCGGCATGACCGGCGAGGACGCCAACACCCTCACCGCCGTCAAACACCTGCCGTGGATCGAGGGGGAACCGGTGGACGTCGGCCGGGTCGGCGACATCACCCACGTGGACACCACCGCCCTGGACAGCCTGCTGGCGGCCGGCCGGATCCCGGTCCTGTCCCCGCTCGCGCGCAGCGCCGAGGACGGCCTGGTCTACAACGTCAACGCCGACACCGTCGCCGCCTCGCTCGCCACCGCCCTGCGCGCCCACGCGCTCGTCATGCTCACCGACGTCGCCGGCCTGTACGCGGGCTGGCCGCACAGCGAGGAGGTCATCCCGAAGCTGACCGCCCGCGAGCTGGAGAAACTGCTGCCCGAGCTGAGCGAGGGCATGGTCCCCAAGATGACCGGCTGCCTGCACGCCGTACGCGGCGGCGTCGGCGCGGCCCGGGTGATCGACGGACGCATCCCGCACTCGGTGCTGCTGGAGATGTTCACCGACGACGGCGTCGGCACCATCATCGTCCCCGACCCCGCGGACGCGGACGAGGCGGAGGTCCTGCCGTGAACAAGCCACCACACCCCACACCCACCCCCGCACCAGTGCCGGTGCCGGTGCCGGGGTACGGCGGGTCGCCGGGCAGCAGCGCCACCCGATGTCCGGACACCCCCGGCACCACCCCCACCGCGCGCAGCGCCTGCGCCCCGCGCACCGGTCAGGCCGGGGCAGGCTGCGCCCGGCGTACGGGTGCGGCGAGTCGGGGCCCGGTTCGCCGTACGGGTGCGGCGAGTCGGGGCGTGTTCCGGCGGCGTACCGGTGCGGTAGGTGCGGGGCCGGCGCAGCCGGCCGGGGGCCCGGTGACGATTGCGAAGCGAAGGCGAGGGCAGTGCCCGTGACACACACCCCCTGGGTCGGCCCCTGGGCCGACGGGCCCGCATCGAGCGAGCCGGCATCCGCCGTGGACCGGCAGGAGCCACGCGAGCGCGACAGCGTCCAGCAGCCGCGAGCGGTCCGCCGCCCCTTGCATGCCCTGCCTCCCACGCCGTGGCCGGTGGCGTTCGGCCATCGACTGGACGCCGGTGCCGCATCCGGCGGCCCGGCCCGGCCGCACGACGGGATGGCGGCAGGCGGTTGCACCGGGCCCGGGGCGACCGGCGGGGCGGGGGCGGACGGGGACGAGGCCCGCGCACTGCTGCTCCAGCTCGCCGCCTCGCTCTCCCCCCGGACCCGGCTGGCTCTGCTGTGCGCGCTGGCCGAAGCCGACGCCGAGACCGAGGCCGGTGCGCCGTCCGGCAGCGGCACCCCCGCCGCGGGCCGGGACGACGACTGCCCCGCCCCGCCCTCGCACAGCGGCAGGACTGGCTGTACGTGCGGGAGCGGGGAACCGTCCTTCGCCAGCCTCGGGCCGGTCCCGGTCCCGGTCCCGGTCCCGGTGCCGGAGCCGGTGCCGGGATCGGTGCCGGGATCGGTGCCGGGGTCGGGGTCGGGATCGGTGCCGGTCCCGGTGCCGGTGTCGGGGTCGGGGTCGGCGCGGCCGCGGGCGGTGTTGAGCATCCTGCCCGCGTACCGGGAGCCGGGGACGGATGCGCCCGCCGGCTCCCGGCCGCCCGGCACCTGCCGGCCCGCCCCTCCCCCGGCCCCCGCCACTGCCGCCCCTCTTGCCGCCGACACGGCCGCTCCTCCCACCGGCGCCGCACTCCCCTCTCCTGCGGGCACCTCCACGGTCTCCCCGCCGGGGGTGTCGCCCGGGGCGGTCAGTGCTGCGCCCGGGGCGGTGATCCGGCTGCGGTTCGCCGACGCGCTCACGCTGGAGCGTGCCGGTGCGCTCTTTGCCGCCGGAGTGCATCCGGGGCTGGGTGAGGCGTGGGGCGACCGGGCCGCGCTGACCCTGCACATCGCCGGCGACGCAGGGATCGAGACGCTGCGGGGTGTCCTGGCGGCCCTGGACGCGGCGGCGCTCACCGCCGAGTCGCTGACCGTGCACACCAACGAACTCGACGACGTGTGGGCCGCGTTCACCGCCCTGCCCTGAAACCAGCGGGCAGGACGGCGGGCGCGGGGGGGTCGCCTCAGGACAGGGCGAGGGTGCAGCACTTGACGCTGCCGCCTGCTTTGAGCAGTTCTCCCAGGCTGACGCCGATCGGGTTGAAGCCGCGCTGCCGGAGCTGCTCGGCCAGGGCGGTGGCGGCCTGGGGCAGCAGCACGTTGAGGCCGTCGCAGAAGGCGTTGAGGCCGAACACCGCGGCGTCCTGCGGTGAGGCGAGGATCGCGTCGGGGAACATCTCCCGCAGCACCGCCTGGCTGCCCGGGCTGAACGCCGCCGGGTAGTACATGACCTCATCGGGTGAGAGGACCGCGAGCGCGGTGTCCAGGTGGTAGAAGTTCGGGTCGACGAGGGTCAGGCCCGTCACGGGCAGGCCGAAGAACTCCTGGGCCTCGGCGTGGGAGCGGGCGTCGGTGCGAAAGCCGGTGCCGGCCAGCAGACGCCGGCCCACGCGCAGGTAGTCGCCCTCGCCCTCGTTGATGTGCTCCGGCCACAGCACGTCCGCGAAGCCGTGCTCGGCGAACCAGTCGAGGTAGGCGGGGCCCTCCGCGGTGCGCTCGCGGTGGCGGAACCGCGCGCCGAGGACCTTGCCGTCGACCACGGTGGCGCCGTTGGCGGCGAACACCATGTCCGGCAGTCCCTGGAGAGGTTCGATCACCTCGACGCGGTGGCCGAGCGAGAGATACAGCCGGCGCAGCTGCTCCCACTGCAGCAGGGCCGCGCCGGCGTCCGTGGGCTTGTCCGGGTTCATCCACGGGTTGATGCGGTAGGTGACGTCGAAGTACTGCGGGCGGCACATCAGCAGGCGGTACGAGGCGGCCGTGCGCTCGGGCCGCGGCGTGTGTTCCACGGTCGTGGTGGTGGCTGCCATGCGGGTTCCTCCTGAGGGTCTTTGTGAGAAGAAGGGGGGTTGCGTGCGCGGCGCCGCGGGGTGTGCGGCGCCGGCCGCTCGGGCCCCGCCAGAGGAACCGAGGGGGGCCGGACACGTACAGCGCGGGCGTGCAGCGCGGGCGCGGGGCCGGATCTCGTGCGCGGCGCGCTCCCGCCCTCCTACGTCGACGCGCCCGCCCTCGTCGACATGGTGACGTCAGGCGGGCGCGGACAGGGAGGTGATGAGCACGGCCCACTCTAGGCAGCCCTCCGCCTGCGCGTCGCGCGCCGCGGGCGGAACGTCGAGTTCACCTGCAGCACTCCTCGACACCCCCCGGGGCGGGCGGGCCGCGCCACCGGCCAACTACGCCCTCGCAAGGGGCAGTTCGAGTGGGGTCGGGCCGAGGCCAGTTCGGATCCGCTCGGGTCTGGGTTGGCTCGGGTCGGGGCGGCCGGTCGGTCGGGGTCAGGTGAGGTCGTCGCGGGTGATCCGGCGGTGCGCGATGCGCCATGTGCCGCCGGTGTGCACCAGGACGTCGTGCATCACGCACACGTACAAGATTTTGGAGCCGCCGGTGACCGGTGTCTGGTGCACCAGGGCCGAGCAGCGGGTGTGCAGGTTCTCGGTGCGGGGCTGCACGTCGAGCATGCCGAGCCAGTGGGTGAGGCGGGCGCCGGAGCCGCGCAGCCGTGCCGCGCCGGCGCGCGGGTAGCGGGCGAGTGCCTCGCGGGCCGGCAACGGCGTGGCGGGCGCGGGCAGTTCGAGGACGGCGTCCTTAGTGAAGGTGGCCGCCAAGGATGGGGTGTCGTGGGTGTCCAGCAGCTGCAACTGGTGCGTGTAGAACTGCTGGACCTGTGCGTACAGGGCGGCGAACTCCTGGCTCGGCGTGGGGTGTTCGCCGGTTGCCACCAACTCGACGGTCATGATCTCAAAGCCTCCGCTTTCCGTCCATGTCCGTGGCTCAGGGCGCGTGGGTACATCGCCGTGGAGGATGCAAAAAAGAGAGGGGGTCGCGGGTCGCCAGTCCACCGAAAGCTCTGTGGGTTCAGGGTGCTCTGCGGGTGGCCGGCGGGCCGGTGTGGACTCGGTAGAGGCAGTGTCTGCGGCAGCGATCGAGCATCTGTCAAAAACCCCTCAAGCGCCCCGGAAACCAACGGAGTTGCGGGAGGGGTCTGCATCGCCTGTCCTGGCGTGCGGAGGGGGCACACTGGACGGCCGGGGGCCGGGTGCAGTGGGCGGCCGACGACCTGCGACAGGGGGTTACGCCGGTGGATCTCGGCTCGGTGATCATCGCGGTGGCGGGTGTCGCGGGAACCCTGGGCGGCGCGCTGCTGACCCAGCGCGGCGTGGAGCGGGCCAAGCGCCGGGAGATCGAGCTGGTGCACGCGCATGAGGAGACCCGCGAGAACCGTCTCCTGCGGCGCGCCTGCTACGGGGAACTCAACCGGGACGCCCGGCAGTTCACCACCGCCCTCAACCGCCATCTGCACGTACTGCACGAACGCGCTGTGCAGGACGGCGACATCGAGGCACTCGAAGCGGCGAAGAACGCGCACCGCGACCGGTACTCCGAGGCGCAGATGATCGCCCCCGAGCATGTTCTGCAGCACGCGAGCACCGTCAACAAGGCCCTGAACGAGGTCTACGGCCAGGTCAGGCGCCTGGAACACGGTGCCCCGAACCCGGGCGAGACGCTGGAGAGCGCGGCCCGGGCCCAGCACGCGGTGTGGGACCTGCTCAGGAGCATGCGCGGCGCCATGCGCCACGACCTGGGAGTGCCGGCCGGGCAGTGACCGGCCCGCACGACCCGGTACCCGCTTCCGGCGCGGCCCGCACCCCGCGCCCGGCGCCTCGTGCCCCGCGTCGTGTGCCCGGTGCAGCTCAGGTGGTCCGGGGCTGGGGTGCGGGTCCGGCGTGTGCGGCGGCCCCGGCAGGCTCCGCAGACCCGGCAGCCTCGGTGGGCTCGGTGTGTGCCGTGGGCGCGGTGGGCTCGGCGTGTGCAGTGGGCGCGGTGGGCTCGGCGTGTGCCGTGGGCGCGGTGGGTTGGGGGGTGGTGGGGTCGGGTGGGGTGGGCAGGTTGCGGCGGGCGGCGGTGACGGCGGGGCCGATGGCGGCGGTGCCGGCCAGGAAGAAGGCCGCCAGGGCCAGCCAGCCCAGGGAGGTGTGGCCAAGGACCAGGAAGCACACCAGGGCCGGTCCCAGGGTGGCCTGGATGACCACGTGGAGGTGGAAGGCGCCCAGGTATTCGCCGCGTGCCTGTTCGGGGGCGAGTGCGAAGCCCAGGCCGAAGCCGCTGGCGGACTGCCACAGTTCGGCCAGGGTGAACAGCAGGACCGCGGCCAGCGCGAGCACGCCGGTGCCGACGGATCCGGTGAGGGTGCCCGCGGCCAGGGCGGCGCAGGCCAGCACGCTGACCAGTCCCGCCCGGCGGGCCGCGCCCACAGCGCCGTCCAGGTTCTCCGAGCCGCGGGCCGCCGCGACCTGGAAGCAGACCACCAGGACGGTGTTGACGGCCAGGATCAGCGGGACGACGCCGTGGGGCAGGGAGGTGGTGCGCACGATCCACAGCGGTATCCCCGCGAGCAGGACCGCGCTGTGCAGGGCGAGCAGGCTGGAGGCGCCGATGACGGCGAGGAAGGGCCCGTCACGCAGCACACCGAACCCCCTGCCGCCCTTACCGCCCTTGCCGCCGGTACTGGTGGTGGGGGTGGGGGTGGGGGGCAGTTTCAGGACCAGCGCGGCCGCCAGGAGGAAGGTGAGGCCGTTGCCCAGCGGCAGCAGGCGCAGGGCGTCCTGGCCGAGCGAGATGAGTGAGGCGGCGGCCAGCGCCCCGGCCGAGAACCCGGCGTTGAACAGGGAACGCAGGGCCGCGCGGGCGGTGACCCGTTCGCCCTCGGGGACCAGTTCGGCGATCAGAGCGCCGAAGGCGGGCCCGCACCCGTATTCCAGGGCGCCGGTGACCACGACGACGGGGAAGTAGGCGGCCGGTGAGTGCACGGCCGGGTAGAGGGCGTAGGCGCCGGCCAAGAGGAGCAGCAGGACGGCGAGCAGGCGGCGGGCGCCCACCCGGTCGCTGAGCCGGCCGAAGAGGAGGCTGGCGGCGAAACCGCTCAGGCCCGCCAGGGACAGGCCCAGGCCGACGACGGTGGCGGGCAGGCCGGCCACGCTCACGAAGTAGACCGCGGAGCCGGCCATGAACAGGCCGTTGCCGAGGCTATCGGCGAAGTGCAGCGCCCCCAGCGTGCGGGCCGGGCCGCGCAGCGAGGAGAACGTGCGCTGGATGAACGTCTTCACAAGCCGTGGGTCCCATCTCGTCAAAGCCCCCCGCACCCCCCCCGGAGAGTGGAAGGGGGGTGGTGGGAGCGCACTGTGCCGGAACGGTCCGTGCCAGGCCCCTGCGGGCCGGGCCGGGCGGGTCTGTTGCCGGAGGGGTCAGGTGGGGTGGGGGGCGGGCGGGGGCAGGCCGGGGGTCCAGGCGGGGGCGATGGCCACGGTGCTCAGGGCGTCCGGGGCCAGGTGGGCGGCGGCGGCGCGGGCCACGTCGCCGGCGTCCAGGGCGCGCAGCCGGTCCTCGTAGCCGGCCGGCCAGGTGGCGGGCAGGTTGCCGACCAGGACGGCGGCGTAGGTGGAGGCCAGTCCAGAGCGGGAGGAGCAGGCCATCGCCATGCAGCCGACCGCGTAGTTCTGGGCGTTGCGCAGTTCCTGCGCGGTGAACGCGCCGGCGGCCAGACGGTTCATCTCCTGGGCGATGAGCGTCAGGGCGCGCACGGCGCCGTCGTGGCGGACGTCGGCCTCGACGGTCAGGACGGCGTTGGGGCCAAGGGGGTCAAGGACGGCGCGCGGTGCGTAGGCCAGGCCCTCGCGTTCGCGCAGGACGCGGGTGAGGCGGCTGGCGTAGTAGCCGCCGAGCATCAGGACGGCCAGTTGCAGGGCCGGGTAGTCGTGGTGGCCGCGGCCGGGCAGCAGGGCGCCCAGCCGCAGCAGGGACTGCGGAGTGGCCGGGTGCACCACCGTGACATCCCCCCGCCGGGCAGCCGCCGGCACAGGAACAGGCGGCCCGGGCCGGTCCCTGGCCGTGGTGGGGGGTGTGGGGTGGGGCAGCAGGGCGGCGGCCTGGGTGAGGAGTTCCTCGGCGGGACCCGGGCCGACGGCGATGCCGTGCCGGCGGGCCGCGGGCGCACTGCGCAGCAGGGCCGCGGTGTCCGGGCCTGTGACGGCGCGGGCGTCGGCGGCGGTGGCGGCCTGGCCGTAGGGGTGGGGGCCGAACACGGCGGCCAGGAAGCGGGTGCGGGCCAGCAGGGTCGGGGCGGGCGCCGCCGTGCTCAGCCGGCCCGCGACACGCTCGGCGGCCTCACGCACCACCCGATCCTCATGCGGGACCCCATCCTGCAGACACTCCCGGATCCGGGCGCAGGCGGCCGCGAAGTCGGCGGTGAACGTGCGCACCGCGATCACGGCCCGGTCGCTGCGCGCCTCCACCCGCACGGTCGCAAGATCGGCGACCGCCTCGGTGAGCGTGGCACGCAGCGCCTCGGCCATCACCTCCGTCCGCGCCTGATGCGGGCCCCGTCCGGCCAGCAGCGGGAACAGCAGCCTGCCCTCGGCCAGTTCACCCGTACCGGTACGCCGCACAGCGACGGCGCTGCCCCGGCCCGTGGCCTGCTCCCGGTGCGCGGGAGCGACGAAATGCGGCACGGGCACCGGCATGGCAGCCAGGACAGAACCAGAACCAGAACCAGAACCAGGACCGGGACCGGGACCGGGTGCGGGTGCGGGTGCGGGTGCCGGTGCGGGTGCCGGTGCGGTGGTGGGGCCGGGCGCGGCGGCGGGGCCGGGCGTGAGGGCGGACGCGGTGGCAGGGCCGGGCGCGGGCGCTGTGGTCGGGCGGGGGCCGGGCGCGGGTGGAGTGGCCGGGCCGGGCTTGGTGGCAGGCGCGGTGGCGGTACCGAGCGCGGGCGCGGGTGTGGCGGCGGGACCAGGCGCGGGCGCGGAGCCGGGTGCGGGGGTGGTGGCCGGGCGGGGGCCGGGCGCGGGTGGAGTGGCCGGGCCGGGCTTGGTGGCAGGCGCGGTGGCGGTACCGAGCGCGGGCGCGGGTGTGGCGGCGGAACCAGGCGCGGGGGTGGGTGTGGGGGTGGTGGGGGTGTTCATGCCGCGGCTCCTGTCCGGCTGGGGGCCGCCGGCCGGGCGGGGGCGGTGGAGGCGGTGGCGGGGGTGGGGAGGCTGGTGATGCGGGCGGCGGGGGCGGTGGCGTAGCGGGCCGCGGCGGCGGCCACCTCACTGTCCGGGAGCCGGTGCAGTGCGCCGGGCAGGGCGGCGAGGTAGCGGGGGTCGTCGTGGACGGCGGCTCCCACGCACAGCCAGGACGCCTGGCTGGCCACCGAGTCCAGTTCGGCGTGCAGCGCCAGGGCGAGTTGCCGGCGGATACGGGCCAGGGGTGCGGTCAGCGGCACGGTGCCGGCGGCGACGGCGGCCAGCTGGGCGCGCAGGCACCGTTCGGCTTCCTCGACGTCGGTGTCGGGCGGGTGGGGGAAGTCCACGGCGAACAGGGCGTCACGGGCGACGTCGAAGGGGTTGCCGGTGCGGTGGGCGCGGGTGCGGTAGGCGCCCCAGGTCCGGGTGTGCGGGTGGCAGGCGCAGACGCCGTTCTGCTCTTCCAGGAGTTCGCCCAGCAGGACGGCGGCGAGGTGGGCGCCGGGGTGGGTGGCCGGGTCGGGGGTGCGAAAGCCCAGCGCGGTGCGGGCGGTTTTGGAGATGCGTTCCACGCGGTGGGCGTGGCGGGCGGTGGTGAGCGGGCCCTCGGGGGTGTGGGCGGGGGCGGGGCGCGGGCGTGGGGGCAGCGGGGCGAGGTGGCGTTCGACGAGGTCGCGGGCGTGGGCGGGGTCGAAGTCGCCGACCAGGGCCAGGTGCACGCCGGCGGGCGCGTAGGAGTCGTCGAAGAAACGGGTGAGGGCGGCGGGGGTGAGATCAATCAGGGCGTCGATGTCGCCGTATCCGTTGTGCCGGTTGTGCCAGCTGTCGTGGAGCAGGGCGGGCAGGTCGAACAGAACCAGCCCGCCGTGCGGACGCTGGAGCATGTTGCGGCGGATCTCGGCCTGCACCACGGCGATCTGCGCCGCGACATGGCTCTGGCCCAGGTCGGGATCGCCGAGCCGGCCCGCCTCGATACGCAGTCCCAGCTCCAGCGCCCCGGCGGGCAGGACGGCGGTGTACTGGGTGTAGTCGGCGGCGGTACGCGCGTTGGTGGTGCCCCCGCACGCGGCGACGGCGTCGGTGAGGGGCCGGCTGCTGGAGGCGCCCTGCGCCAGGACGTGTTCCAGCAGGTGGGCGGCGCCCGCGACGGGCTCGTTACGGAAACCGGTGCCCACGTGCAGGCAGGTGGCGACGACCTGGCAGCCGGGCAGCGGCTGCAGCAGCACGCGCAGGCCGTTGGCCAGACGCCAGGTGGTGGGCGGCACGCTCATCGAAACTCCTCAGTCCCCTGGCGGAAGGTCGGTGCGCAGCAGCGAGTACAGGACCTGGTCGTGCCAGCGCCCACCGCGCCACTGCGCCGAACGCAGCACGCCTTCGCGGGTGAACCCGGCTCTGTGCAGGGCGCGTTGCTCGGCGAGGTTGGCCTGATCGGTCCAGGCCTGGAGGCGTTCGGCCCTGGTGTGGGCGAAGAGGTAGCGGGCCAGCAGACGCTGGGCGAGGGTGCCGGTACCCCGTCCGCGGGCGGCGGGGAACAAGCCGATCGCAAGGGTCCAGCAGGTGCTGGTGTCCGGGCGGCCCCAGGCGGAGGCGAACCACTCCACACGGCCCGCCACCGCCCCCGCCACGGTGACCGTCAAAACACCGCCGTCCGGGCTCAGCAGGCCGTCCTGCTCATGCCGGGCCCGCAGCCGGTGAGCGGGAGTGAACCCGAACCACTGAAACACCCCCGTACCGTCCTGGGTGGCGAACTCCCCCTCGAACAGATCCAGATCACCCGCGGTCACCGGCCGCAGCACCACCACCCCCGAACCACCCACAGCACTCGTATCACTCGCAACGGACATACCGGCGGGGCCGCCCGTGCCGGCCACTCCGGCGGGGCCGCCCGTGCCGCTCGCGCCGGGTGCGCTGTTGGTGGTGCTGGTGCCGGTCGCGGCGTTCGTGTCGCTCGGGCCGCTGGTGGTGCTGGTGCCGGTCATGGGGTGGGCTCCGTGGCTGTGAGGCAGGGCTGCGGCGGGGCGAGCAGGCGCGACAGCGGTGCGCCGGATACGTCGGCCAGGCGCGACTGCGGCGCGTCGGGCGGGGAAGGCCGCAGTGCGCCGGATACGTCGGGCAGGCGGGACTGGTGTGTGCCGGATGGGTCGGGGAGGTGGGACTGGGGTGTGCCGGATGGGTCGGGGAGGTGGGACTGGGGTGTGCCGGATGGGTCGGGGAGGTGGGACTGGGGTGTGGTGGGCGGGGCGGGCTGGGGTGGGGTGGGCAGGAGGCCGGGGGGCAGGGGGCGGGGTGCGGGGATGACGTCGCGCCAGCCGGGCGGGGGCAGACCGCGGCGCAGGTCGCGGTGGTCGGCCAACCACTGGCAGGCGAAGGTGACCAGTTCGCGCAGCGGTACGGCCCGGCACAGCGCCCCGGCCACCTGCGCGGTGGCAAGCGGCCGGCCGGCTGCTTGATAGGCGTCGCCCAGGGCGTCGAAGTCGCCTTCCCACACCAGGAGTTCGGGCACCTGCCGCCACGAGGTACGCCCCAGGGGGCCGGGGACGGGCAGCGACCACCAGCCGGCGCGCCGGCCCGGGTAGGCGGTGGCGTACTCGGCCAGGTGCAGGGCGGTGCATTTCTGCCAGCGGGTGCCCAGCAGCAGCACGGTGGCGTCCAAGTCCCACAACCGGCCCAGCGGGCCGTGTGCGGCAAGCCGCCAGGCCAGGGGGTGCTCGGCCACGATCCGTTCGGCGCGCGGCCCCTGCGCGGTGAACGACACGTGGGGGTGGCCGGAGCGGCGGGCGCCGGGCTGGGTCCTCAGGAGCTCGGGCAGCACGCCCATGGTGCGGGCGACGGGGGTGCGCCGTGCATCGAAGCAGGGCATCTGTGCGGCGGTCGCGGGATCGGCGGCGGCGTGGGCCAGTTCAGGGCGGCGCCAGGTGTGCGGGTGGCACAGCTGGGGGGTGAAGGCGGGCATCACCAGGGTGCCCGCGGCGCCCACCGCGTCACGCAACGCGAGCAGCACACTGTGGGCGCCGCCGACGACGTAGCCGAAGGAACTGAGCGAGGTGTGGGCGATGACCGTGGCGCCGGGCCGCACCCCCAGACCGGCCAGACCGCGGGCGAGCACGTCCCGGGTGACGACATGGCCGCTGTTCATGAAGCCCCCCGCCCACCACGACCGCCGGCACCGCCATGACCGTCATGGCCGTCATGGCCGTCATGGCCGTCATGACTGTCGTAGCTGCCGTGAACGCCGGCCGCGATGGCCTGGGCGCCTGCCCCCGCTGGGAAGCCGTCCGCCGCGGTAAGGCCGTCCGCCGCGGTAAGACCGTCCGCCGCGGTAAGGCCGTCCGCTGCGGTGAGGCTGTCCGTCGCGGTGAGGCCGTCGCGGGTAGCTCCCGTACGACCGGCCGCACCGGCGGGGACGGCTCCGGTGTCCGGGCCGGACTCGGCGACGGGCGGGGCGAGTTCACGGGCGGTCCCGGTCCGGGCGTCTTCGCGTGCGGCGGGGACTGGCCCGCGGCCGTCCGGGCGGCTTTGGCCCGCGGGCGGAGTGCTCTGGCTTGCGGACCAGCTGAGCCGGTCACCGGCCGGGACGTCGGCGAGCGGCGGCGCAGCGAGCCACCGGCGCCCGGCGGGGGCGGCAGCACTCGGGCCTGGGGGCAGTCCCCGTTCACGGTCCAGCGGCCCCAACCCGCCGACCCGCGTGGCCTGTTCACCCGCGGACGCAGGCTGTGCGCCTGCGGCTGGGGGTTGTTCGCCGGTGGGTGGGGTGGGTTGGTTGGGTGGGGTGAGTTCTTCGGTGGTGGCGCTGAGGACCCAGCGGTACCAGGCGCGGATGTTGCCGGGCCGGCTCAGGGGGTGGGCTTCGGAGCGGAAGAACGCCACTTCGCTGCGGACTCCTTGACGGGCCAGGGCACGGTGGGTGCGCAGGGTCTCGGTGGGCGGTACGAGTCCGTCCTGCAGTCCGTGGGAGAGCAGTACCCGGGTGCCGGCTGCCACGGGGCGTGGGAAGAGGCTGTTGAGCTGGTAGAGGGGACGCCAGTGGGTGGGATCGCCGAACTCGCGGATCCACTGCCAGCCCACGTCGCTGCTCTCGGCGACCTGGGCGAGGTCCAGGGGCGCGGCGTGTGCGACGACCAGGTCGGGGTTGAGGGTCTCGGCGGTGGTCAGGGCGAGGTAGCCGCCGAAGCTGCCGCCCATCAGGGCGAGCGGGGAATCCAGCAGGCCCTCGGCGCCCCGGACCGCCTCGACCTGGGCGGCGGCGCACGCGGCGGTCCCGCCGCGCCACTGACGCCAGCCGGTGCGCACGGCGTCGGGGTAGCCCAGGCTCATCGGCGGCTCGACCAGGACCACGGCGAAGCCGCACGCGACGAACGGCCACGGGTTCCACCGCCAGGACCAGTCGCTCCAGCTCTTGAACGGGCCCCCGTGGAAGAGGACCACGGTGCCCCGGGGCGGCCCCTCGGGCAGGCACACCCAGCTGGCGACCTCACCGCCCGCGGTGGGGATGCGCTGGGGCCGGTAGCTGAGCCGGCCCGGCAGCACGGGCGCCTCCGCCGCCACCACCCGCTCCACAACGCGCCCCCTGGCAGCGGGGGCGGTGACCGCGGGCGCGGCGACGGCAGACGCGGGTGCGGGCGTGGTGGCAGCCGACGCGACCACGGCGGGCGCGGAGGGGGACGCGGTGACGGCGGACGCCGGCGTGGCGGGCGCGGGCGTGGTGCCGGGCGTCGCGGCGGTGACGGTCGCAGGAGCAGGAGCAGGAGCAGGAGCAGGGGCTGGGGCGGGGGTGGGGGTGGTGGTGGGGAGGGTGGTGACGTCGAGGGCGGGCGGGGTGTCGGGGGCGGAGGTCAGCACGGCGGCCCGGCCGGCGTGGATACGGGCGCTGGTCACCGAGGCGGGCAGCGGCACCGGCTGCCAGGTGCCGTGGTCCAGGTCGTGGACGTACAGGCCGCGGCGGGGCCCGGACTCGGCCGTGCAGAGGAGGCGGCGGGGCCCGTCCCAGCCCACGGGACGCTGCCACAGCCCGCCCTGGGCGGGCAGCAGCCGCGGCTGCAACAGGTGGTCCAGGAGACAGGCGTACTGGCTGACGGGCTCGTTGTCGCGGCGCACCGTGGTGGCGAGGTAGGCGACCTGCCCGTCCTCGCCCTGGACGGGATAGCACAAGTCGACGCTGTCGCTGAACAGTTCGGCCACCACTCCCCCACCGCCGGCGTCGTCGCCGGCGTTCGGGGCGAGGGGGGTGAGGGGGGTGAGGGTCTGGGCGAGGAGTCCGAAGCGGCGGATCCCGTCACGGTGGTGGCGCTGGACGCCCAACAGGAGGGTGGCGGGACCGCTCCAGGCGCTCTCACCGGTCAGCGCCAGACCCGCCGGCATGTGCGGGGTCAGGGCGCGGGGCGGGGCGCCGTCCAGGGAGAGCAGGTGGACCTGCCAGGGACCTTGCGGCTGTTTGGCGTGGCTGAGGGTCATGTCGCAGCCCTGCGCCCAGACGGCGTCGGAACCGGCCAGCACATCCTCGGGGTGTTCTCCCGGCCCGCCGTAGGTGCTGGTGCTCACCGCGACCGCGCTGCCGCCCGGGCGAACAGCGAGGGCGCCGGCCCGCCCGGGAGTGCTGAACAAGACCTGTTCAGGGCCGCCGCCTGCGGGACGCCGGACAATGAGGGTGCGGCCCTGCTCACGGCGCACGCACACATACCCGCCGTCCACCGCGACGGCCTGGGTGGCCCAGGGCATGGTCCAGCCCGCCTCCCAGCGGCCCTCGCGGGTGCGCCGGTAGTGGACGAGGTGAGGCTGTTCCGCGCCGTGGCGGGTGGGCACATCCACCCGCAGCAGCAGCCCCTCCCCGCCAAAAGCGGCGACATCAGCGGGACGTGGTTCGCTGCACAGCGCCTCCGCCCAGGCAACAGCCCGCTCCAGCACACCACCCCCACCGGCCGAACCAGCCGGGGTGACCGACACGGCCGGGGTGGCCGGGGTGGCCGCGGCGGACGGCACGGCCGCAGCAGCCGGAGATGTCGAAGCACCTGGGGAAGCCGCAGCAGGCGCAGCAGCCGGGACAACCGGGGCGGGCGGGACGACCGGAGTGGGCGGGACGACCGGGGTGGTGGTCATCGCGCGGCCGCGGGAGCAGGGACGTGGGCGGGGACGTCGGCGTGGGCGAGGCGGGCGATGAGGGCGAGGTCGAAGAGGCCGGCCAGGCGGGCGGCTTCGGTGGTGTCGCACAGGCCGCGTTCCAGAGCGCACAGCCGGTACTCGTGCTCGGATGTGGCCTGCCACAGCTCACGCAGCAGGGCGTGACGCCGGGCAGTGGACGTGACCGGGCTCGAGGAAGTGCGCAGCAGTCTCAGGCAGTACGCCTGCAGTTCGTCCAAGGTGGTGCCGGTCACAGCTTCGGCGGGCAGGTCCTGGTAGACCAGACGGCCCGGCGGCAGACGGAACGTACGGGCCAGCAGACGCTCATCGGTGCTCCAATCGGCGGTGGCCTGGGTGGCACGGGCCAGCTGAGCATCGGGGCGAGGCGCGGGCGCGAAACCCGCCGCAGCCAAAAGCCGCCCCGCACCACCACTACCACCGCCAGCACCAGCACCAGCACCAGCGGCACTTCGCGCAGCCCCGGCGCCGGTGCCGGGGCCGGTAGTAGTACCACTGGCGGCGGTAGTGCCACCGGCGGCGACGGTGGCGGCGGCCAGGCGCAGGGTGTAGGCGCGGTGACGTTCGGGGAAGTCGGCCGCGAACAGTTGCAGACAGGCCAGAGCGGTCCGGGCGCTGACCGGCGAACCCGGCTTGAGGGGCCGGTGCTCGAAGTCCCACTGCCGCCCGTAGGAACTCGTCCACGCCTCAGCCCCACGACGCCCCACACCACGAGTACCAGCACCAGCACCAGCGAGGGCCGCATCCCGCGCAGGAACAGGACCGGGCGTAGAAGCGGTAGCAAGGACCGGCGCGGGGGCGGCGGTGGCCGTGAGGGCAGCAGCCGACGCGGGCGCAGAGGCGGCAGCCGGCACCGGTGTCGGCGCGGGCGCGGAGGTCTGCGCAATGGCGGCTGCCGGCACCGGCGTTGGCTTAGACACGGACGCCGGGAGCGGTGCGGTGGCGGGCGCGGGCGTAGGTGTACTGGTGAGGGTGTTCAGGGCGTGGCGGGCGTCGCGGGCTTTGATGTCGCCGTGGGTGTCCAGGTGGTGAAGGAGCAGGTCCATGGCGGGCCGGTCGTGGCGGGCGGCGTGGCGCAGGGCGGCGGTGGAGCGTTCGGTGAAGTGCAGTGCCGCGGCCGCCTGGTGCAGGCCGGTGGCCTGCTGGGTGGTCAGGCGGCGGGTGTCGAGGAGTTCGGTCAGGGCGTGGCGTATGCAGATCAGGGCGTGGGTGAGGCGGTGGGCGCCGGCGTCGTCGTCGGTGTGCAGGACGGCGACGTCGGCGTCGGCGTTCAGGCGGCCGGCGCGGGCTTCGGTGAAGACGTGGCCGATGCCCTGCATGCCGAAGTCGGCCAGTTCCGCGGCGCGCAGGGCGCCCAGGCTGGCGGTGCCGGCGATGTGCACGCCGCGGGCGAGCTGGGCGAGGATCTCTTTGTGGCGGATGGGCGCGTAGTGCTGGTAGACGCCGTCCACGATCAGGATCTGGTCGCCGGGGCGCAGGCACAGGTCGAAGAGGTCGCCGTGGCGTATGGGGGGCCGGTATTCGAAGGGGCCGGCGGGGCGCTGGTGGGGGGCGAGGGTCGGGCCGACGAAGGCGATGCGGCGGCTCACGGGTGGCTCCTGCTGGCGAGGGTCTGCGGGCGGGGGTGTTCCAGGGCCAGTCCAAGGCCCGGGGCGAAGACCTGGACGACCGCGGGCCACGGCTGCTCGTGAGGGGTGAGGTCGGTGGTGATCACGGGCCGTCCGGTGGCCTGGTGCACAGCGGCCACCAACTGCTCGAGCACCCCACCCAACGTGACAGCCGCACCCCGGCCGGTCGGGGTGGCGTCCCGGCCGGCAGTCGCATCGCCGGCGATGACGTTCCGGCCGGCGGTCGCATCGCCGGGGCTGGCGCCCTGACTGGCGGTGGCATGGCCGGGGATGGCGTTCTGGCCGGTCGGGGCGGCGTTCTGGCCGGTGGGGAGGGGTTCGGTGTGCCGGGGGGCGGGCCGCAGCCGGCCGGTGGGGGCGGCGGCCAGGGGCCGGAACGTCCATTCGGGGATGTCGTCGCGGCCGCCGCTGATGGCGCAGGCGCGGCTCTGGACGGCTTCCAGCAGGGCCCGTTCGGCGGCGATCGCGGGATCGGTGTGACAGCCCGACCCGGCGAAGATCTGCCACATCTCGGGCTGGGTGAGCCAGCAGGTGTAGGTGAAGGTGCCGGGCAGGGAGGGGATGCGTTCCAGGGCGACGTCGGCGCCGGCGGCGTGGATCCGCTCGATGACCGGACCCAGCCGCTCCCCGACGCTGTCCAGGTCGGTGGCGATCGCATCACCTTCGCGCAGGCGGGCCAGCGCGTCACGTTCGGCGACTTCCAGCAGGGCGTGCACGGTGGCCTCGACATGGTCGTTGCCCGAGGCCAGACCGTTGGTCGTGGTCAGGAAGGTGGCGGGCTGCCAGCCGTCACCGGCCCAGCCGCGCAATCCCACCGCGGCCGCCGGCACCAGCGCAGGCGCCCCGGCCGCCAGATCCCAGCCGCAGGTCCACTCCAGCACCGTGCGCTCATCCACCAACGACACCGGATGCAAAGACAGTTCACCCACCCCATAGCCCGGAGCCAGCGCGCGGGCAGCATCGCGCACCACGACAGGCACACGCGCCTGCTCGGCGGCGGCGACCTCCAGCGACTCCATGACAGCCGAGATCCGGGCCGCCGTATGGGAGAGCCCCTTGCCCGCGCTCGCACTCAACGTGGCCGCGGCAGGCCGGATCGCCGTCCACACCGGCACATTGAGAACATCCAGCCCCGTCAGGTCCGCAACCCTGGTGATCCCCCGGCCCGCCAGCAGCGGAACAAGCCGCTGCCAGGTCTGCTCCAGCGAGCAGGTACGCACCGTGCCCCGGGTGACGGCCGCCCGCCCGCCGCCGCTCATCCAAGAAGCCCACCGCCCACCCGCACCCGCCACGGTCGCCGTGGTCGCCGTGCCCGCCGTGGTCGCTGCGCCTGCCGTGGTCGCCGTGCCCGCCGCGGTCGCCGTGCCCGCCGCGGTCGCCGCGCCTACCGTGGTCGCGGCACCCGCCGTGCGCGCGGCGGTCATCGGTGCTGCCTGCGCAATGTGACCGCGGCCGCCGTGACCGCGTCCTCGTCCACGCCCCGCAGGTATTCCGCCAGTGCCCGGCGCAGCAACTCGGTGCGCTCCCCCAGCCGGTACTGATGATGACGCTCATGCAGGGCGGTCACGGGCGCGCTGCCCAAAAAGCCGGCAAGGACGACCTCGGCCAGATTCTCCGCGGTCGGTTCCTCGATGGTGATCGCGACATGAATGGAGTTGCCCTCACGGGCCGTCGCATAGTGGGGAGTGCCGTGCGGCATGTACAGCACATCACCGGGCCGCAGCGTCACCTCCCTACGCGCGTGGTCGGCGATGGGTCCCTCGTGCAGGGACGAATCGCTGGTGGAGGTGGCGTCGATACGGCCCACCACCCAGTCCTTGACCCCGGCGACCTGCAGGATGAACACGTGCGCGCCGTCGGTGTGGGCCTGCATCGCGGTCTTGCCCGGCGGGCTGAGGAACACAAACGCCTCCAGCCCCCCGGCGAAGTGCGGCTCCATCGCCTTGACCAGCGCCCGGATACGGGGATGCCAGTGCTCGGCCTGGTTGAACTTGAACGTCGCGCCCTGCGCGAAATCCTCACGGATCTGCGCCGGCTCGATGAACCCGGGCAGTTCATGGCCCACCACACGCCGCCGACGCGTCATGTCACTGATCGCGGTCCGTACACCCTCGTTGAACACCGTGAAATACGGGCGGGAGAGCAGACCACACTCGACCTCCTCCCACATCTCCTCCTCCGTGATCAGGCCCGACAGATCACCCGGCGCACGCAACACCACCGGCTGCCCCGCCCAATGCACCCGGAAAAAGGCCTCCACATCACCGACCACATCCTCCAGACAACCAGGCACCCCACCTCCACCCACCACACCAGCAGCATCAGCATCGGTGGCGGTGGCGTCGGTGACAGACACCACCGCTACACCGGAGCCTGCATCCGGCACAGCGCCAGCGCCCGAACCGCTGGCACCCGTGCCGGCACCAACCGTGCCAGCAGCAGTAGCGGTGGCAGCGGCACCCGTGTCGGCACCAGCCGTGCCAGCAGCGGCTGTGCCGGCGGCAGCCGTGTCGGCACCAGCCGCGCCAACGGCAGCGGTGGCAGCGGCAGCCGTGCCAGGCGAAGCGGGCACACCCGCAGCCGGTACAGCGGCCACGCCCGACCCGGCGGTGACTGGCGGGACACTCACGCCGGAACCGGCGACCGCCGCAGCGGCATCGCTCCTACCGGAGGCCGGCGCCGTGCTCACGCCGGAGCCGGCGACCGTGGTCTCGCCTGTGCTGGTGGACGGTGAAGTGCCCCCACCCGGGCCCGTGACGGGCGAGGTGGCCGCGTCGGCGGCCGGCGCGGTGGTCTCACCCGGACCCGCGACGCAGGGCAGGGCGGCCACGTCGGGGCCCGCGACGGGGCCGGTAGCAGCCGGGCCGGAGCCGGTGGCGGCTGGCAGGCTGGCTTCGCTGGGGCCGGCGGCGGCCGGGTTGGGGCTGGTGGTGGCCGGCAGGCTGGCTTCGCTGGGGCCGGCAGTGGCCGGGTCGGGGCTGGTGGTGGCCGGGGTGGGGCTGGTGGTGGCCGGGGTGGGGCCGGTGGTCGTGGTGGTCATCAGCCGATCGCCTCCCGCATCGTCTCAAGCGCCGTACGCGTCCAGCGGGCACCGTCCAACGTCTGGGCCTGTGCACTCAGTGCGGCACGGACCTCGCTGGTACGCGCCGCGAGCGCACGGGTGTGGAAGTGGTGCACCAGGTCGTTCTCGTCCTCCACGAACCGGCGCAGGAACGCGTCGATGAGGTCTTCGGGCGTCGGCTCGGTGAGCGTGAACGTCAGATGCACCGAGTCCCCGCCCCGGGCGATGGCATCATGCGGCCAGCCGTGCGGCAGATACATCACATCCCCCGGCTCCAGCGTGAACACATGCGAGGGACGGGCCGCATCCACGTCCAGGCCGGCCGAGGCACCGATCTGCTCCGGCGCGGCATACAGATGCCACTCCTTACAGCCCTCCAGCTGCACGACCAGCACATGCGCGGCATCCCGGTGCGGCAGCATCCCCCGGGACTCCTCCGGTGTCCAGAACAGGTAGGAGTTCACCGCCACCGGCAACAAATCCTCCAGCTGCCCCGCCAGATCCCGGGTGGGCCGGTGCCAGTCGGCGACCTGGTTCAGCTTCAACGTGGCACCACCGGCCATATGCCGGGCAACCGCACCCGGATCGGCGAACCCGGCGACCTTGTGCCCGATCACATCCCGCTGCACGGTGTACGACGACACCGTGGGCACCTCACCGTGCTTGAGGAGCGTGAAGTAAGGCCACTTCAGCAAACTCGCGTCCAAAAGACGCCGAACCCGCTCAACCGTGAGCAGCCCCCCAAGGTTCAGGGCCTGCCTCTCCACATGATGCGAGACGCCCCACACGGCGTCCTGGAACAGCCTGCCGGTCAGAGCGGCAGGCCAAACAGTGGCTGTACTCATAGCGGATGCCCACCTTCCCGGCCCGCGGGGCCGCCCGGGAACCGGCCAAGGCCCCCGGGCAACCCCGCGCAGCTCACCTGACGGTTCAGGCCTCGTTGATCTGGCTGAGGACCGTCATCGGAGCATCCGCGGCTTCCTCGGTGTTGTTCAGCACAGCAGCCTTCTCCGGGTCCAGGACACCCTCACCCGCCAGACGCGACTCCGCCGGAGAAGCCAGCGCATCGGTCTCGTTCAGGGACTGGAACACATCACGCAGAGCCATACCAGAACCTCCAAAGACAGCCACTGCCCATCAGCAGCCGTGCCCCGAACACAACACCCCCCACCTCAACCCCCACCCGCACCCCACTAGAGCCACCCCCGGCCCACCACCTCACACCCCACTCAAACCCCCACCGAAACCCCCGCTGAAACCCGCTCCAGACCAGCACCAACCCCCGCCCACGACACCAGGACACGCCACCCGGCCAACACACCACACACCGCACCGAGAGCAGCGAACAAACCCCCACCACCACACCAGCAAAGAGGGGTTGCTCGGAGACCCACCCCCGCACCCGGCCACGCCCAAGACCGCAACCAACCCGCCGGGACACACCCCCCACCCCCACCAAGACGCCACAGCCCACATGCGTGGAGCACCGGCCCCGGCACAAACCGACCAACACTCAACCCAGCCCACAGCACGAGCCACCCACCAGCGGCGGCACACCACCCAACAGACCCCAACCCCACAACCGCAAGGCAGGAGGTTGCCCGGAGGCACACCCCAGCACGAGCCCACCAGCCCCCCCCCCCCGCCAGCCCGCAACCCTCAGCCCTCAGCCCTCAGCCCAGCCGCAGCACACAGCGGGCAGCCCGGTCGCCTGGCGGCGCGGCACTGTATGTGGCCGTGGCCCTCAGGCAGCACCCGCCCCTCACCGAGCGGACCACACACCGACCTCCCACACAGCCACACCCGGGCACCCCGCGCACTCCCCCACCCGCACGAGACTCCCCGCACCGGCCCGGAACCGGCACCCTCGCTCGAACTGACACGCCCCCAAAAACGACCGCCGCGCCCGAGAACACCGGCACAGGCACAACCATCCCGGACGCCCCGTCAGCGCAGGCCACGAGCAGCCGTGCAACGCGACTCGGCACCCACGCGCCGGGCCAGGCGCGCACCACAAGCGGCGACCGCGTAGTCGACACGGCGAAGAACAGGACGCGGAAACCGCAGCGTACCCGGAACCGGCGCGACACCCGCGGTCCAGCCACTCACGATCTGCCACGATCTGCGGCATGCCGGAGTACTAGGCTGTGCGCCAGCCGGGCCCTAGGCACAGGGTCCCCCAGGGGGAGGGGAAACAGGATGTCCGTCGAGCGTCACATAGCGGGGATGCTGCAGCAGATCGCCCGCCAGCAGGACATCATCGAGATCGCCCCCCAGGGCACCACACGCAAGGCAGCCGCCCTGGCACACGTGGCGCAGCAGTACGGCTACACCTACACCACGGCGTACAGGACCGGATACAAGAACTCCCTCGTCCAGGTCCGGATGCACCGCGACCCCCACCCAGACGCACGCGTCCGCGAAGCAGCCACCATCACCCGCCACCCCCAAGCCGGCAACGGCGGAACCCTACCGGGCCTCAAACACGGCACACTCACACCACTGCCCGAAGCCGCCGGCGCCGTGGCCGTGCTGAAAGACCTCATCACCTTCGACGTCATGGCCCTCTACATCGCCACCCGCACCCAAAAGACACTGACCTACCTCGCCTGCGCCGCCCTGACCCTCCTCATGCTCATCGACACATCCCCCCTCGAAGCACTCACCTCAGGCACAGCGGTCGCCCTGCTCGCCACCGCCGCATTCACCATCGGCGCCACCCACCGCAAAAACATCACACAACGACTCACCCACGCCGGATACACCGCCGTACACGACGAACACGGCAACCAACGACTCCTCCCCCCAACACACCAACCACCCCACCAGGCACCCCACCCCACCAGCCCACACACCACCTGACACCCACACCAACCACGCCTGGCCACCGCGCCACCGCGCCACCGCGCCACCGGACACACAACACGAGCAACCCCCGCCCGGCGCAACATGGTCCACCCGAGTCCCGGCCGCCACTACGTCCAACCGTCGTCACTACGCGGCCGTCACTGCGAAGACCTCCGACCCGGACACCATCAGCAGCGCACCCAGGGCCGACGTGCCCTCAGCAGATGTCGAGACGATCGAAGTCGCACGTAGCGGAGGCTGGGAACCTGTAGACGTTGCCGTCCGCGGGAGCCTAGTACGAGTACCTCGGAGGGCCCCCAGAAACGGCCGCCTCTCATCATCGGGGCCCACGTATCCGCAGCCATCCGATCAATCCACAGGATGACCACCTCGGGCATAGGACTCGACTCCGTGCCACGCCGACGGACCCGCCAACGCCCGGCCAACGTGCTCCTGCGACGGATCGAGAGAGCGTCGAGCCGCATGGCCGAACTTCAAGTGCGCCTCGTACAGACCAGTGTGAATCGGCCCGAACTCGTCAAGATCCGTCGGCTGACAGCCATGGAAGAGGACGGTGAACTCCTCAATGAGGTCGCAGAAGCGCGGCCGCTACAGCCGCCCTGCGCCGACGGGCCGGTACCTGACGGGAGGTCAGCACTCGCCGCGCCAGACCACCTTAGTGAAGGTCACACCGGGCTCGAAGTCGTACTTGTATGTCCCCGGGCCGGGGTTGTAGTGCACACACTCCTCCCAGGTGCCGCCGTTGTACGTCCAGGTGAGCTGGACGTGGTCGGCGCCCGGGTAGGGGATGCCGTTGTTGAATACGGACCGGCCGGAGACGCTGCCGCTCCAGTTGTCGGTGACCTTGAGCACCACCGCACCGGTCTGGCCCTCCCCCGCGTAGATGCAGAAGTACTCCTTCGGGCAGCCTGACGGGTCGGGTTCGGCGAAGGCCGCGGGGGCGACGGCGGTCACGACGCCGACGGCGGCGGACACGGCGGCGGTGACGAAGACGGAAGTGCGCACAGTGGGCTCCCTGGGATGTCCGTGGCTCGCCTGATTGACGCGGCCGCCTCCGGGGCGGCGTCGCAGTCGACCACGAAGCGGGGCGGCGCTCAAACACTACGACGCTATTCGAACTGAGGCCCAATTCCCTCGGGGGCGCGTCACGTTGAGAAGGCTCAGTGAGCCGAGGGGCCACTGAGTCCATCTCACACCAGGGGGAACCATGTTCTTCTCACGCCCGTACGACAGATTCGGGCGCCGCCGGGGCGAGTACCGAAGCGCACAGTTGCTGACCGCGCTGACTGCGGTACTCGCCCTCGGCGCCACCGCCACCCCCGCCACGGCCGCCCCCCGCTCCGACCCCGCGCCGGGCGGCTCGCACTGGCGTGACCACGGCCGGGCGAAGATGCCCCCGGTCCGCGACGGTGTGACCCGACCGCCGCGCACCGTGCGCTCCCACGCCCCCTCCGAAGCCCAACAGGCGTACGCTCAGCGGGAGTCGAAGCGGCTCAGGCAGGGCCGGCGCGCCGCCGCCCCGTCCGCGGCGCGCGCGGCGGCGTACGTGCCGCGCGGCCAAGGCCAGGTGCCCTGGCACCGCATAGCCGACTTCCGCATCACCGACGCCCTGGTGGGCCGGGTCGACTACTCCACCGGCAACCTGATGCTGGCCGCCACCGACTTCGACATCGCCGGTGTGGGCCAGCCCCTGCGGCTCACCCGGACGTACAACTCCTTCGACGCGCCGACGGGCCAGACCAGCCGTCCCTGGTGGCTGGGGTACGAACGCAACCTCGACGTGAGCGGGGCGGACTCGGTCCTCGCCTACGACGAGACCGGCGCCACCGTGGAGTTCGGCCGCAGCGACGACGGCAGCCTGCGCACGCCGAGCGGGTACTCCAAGGATCTGCGCAAGAACGCCGACGGCACCTACACCCTGACCGACCGCTCCTCGGGCGCCGCCGACACCTACGACACGGCCGGCCGGCTCACCAAGGTCACCGAACGCAACGGCGGTGTCCTCAGCGTCACCGCGCATCGCGCCGGCGGCGCCGACGCGGGCTTCAAGCTCACCGAGACCCGCTCGGGCCGCTGGATCGACCTGACCCACCCCAGCGCCACCCGCTGGGAGGCGAAGGACAACACGGGGCGCACGGTGGGCCTCGAACTGTCAGCGGAGCACGGCAACGTACTGCGCACCACCGACACCGCGGGCCGGACGACCTCGTACGGCTACGACGGCGACGGCCGGATCGTCAAGGTGACCACCCCGGAGGGGCGTGCCACCGCGTTCACCTACGACGCGGCCGACCGGGTCACCTCCGTCCGCCGGTACGCCGAGAGCGGCGGCGGGAGCGGACCCACGTACACCTACTCCTACGACAAGGCCACGCCGGCGGAACAGGGCACCAGCAAGGTGACCGACCCGCTCGGCGACACCACCGCGTACGAGCACAACGCCGACGGCGAGATCCTCAAGGTCACCGACGCGCTGGGGCACGTACGGTCCTCGACGTACCTCAACCACCTCCTGCAGACCGCCACCGACGCGATGGGCACCGGTAGCGGCGGGACGGGCGGCAATGTGACCACCTACGGGTGGGACGCCCGCAACAACCCCTCCTCGGCCAAGATGCCGACCGGGGCCACCTCGACCGGGAGTTGGCAGACCGTCGCGGGGGCGGAGCGGCTCACCAGTTCCACCAGCGCCGACGGCGAGAAGACCGACTTCTCCTACGACGCCGCGGGCAACACCGCGTCCGTGGCGACCAGCGGCGCGGGCGGAACCCGCACCTTCACCTACAACGAGGCCAACCCCACCTGCGGCGGCTTCCAGGGCCAGCGTTGCTCGGCGACGGACGCGGACGGCAAGCGGACCGACTTCCACTACGACGCTGCGGGCAACCTCGACAGCGCCACCCCGCCCGCTCCCCTGGGCCGCACCACCTACACCTACGACGCCCTGGGCCGCACCGCGACCGTGACCGACGGGCGGGGCGTGAAACTCACCTACACCTACGACCGGCGCGACCGCGTGGTGGCGGTCGAGAGCAGCGGCTCGACGACCGTGCGCTATGACTACGACGGCGACGGGAATTTGTCCACCCGCACGGACTCCACCGGCTCCCAGCACTACCAGTTCGACGCGCTGAGCCGGGAGACCGTCCGCACCCTGCAAAACGGCTCGCAGACGGTGCTGGCCTACACCGCCGACGGCAACGTGGACACCTACACCGACCCGGGCGGGACCACCGACTACACCTGGGACGCGGCCGACCGGCTGACCGAACTCACCGGGCCTCAGGGGAAGAAGACGACCTACGGCTACGACAACAACGACCGCCGCACCCGCACGACGTACCCCGGCGGGACCGTGCAGGCCCAGACGCTGGACGACTCCGGGCGACCGCAGAACCTCAAGGTGTCCGCGCCGTCGGGGATCGTCCTCAACAACCTTTCCTACGAGTACGGTTACGTCTCCGGTGACAAGTCGCTGGACGGGATGAAGATCCGGGCGCGCACGGACCACCTCACGAAGAGCCGGACCACCTACGACTACAACAGCGCCGGGCGGCTCTCCCTCGCGGCCGAGACCGACGCGTCGGGCCGCCAGGTGTCCTGGCAGTATTGCTTCGACCCGGCGGGCAACCTCACGTCACAGGGCACCTCGCCCGGCTGCCCCGGCAAGGCCGACGCCTTCACCTACAACGACGCCTCCCAGCTTGTCGCCAGGAACGGCGTGAGGACCGGCTGGTCCTACGACAAGGCGGGCAACGAGACCTCCGCCGCCCCGGCCCCGGCCACCGCCCGCACCGACGAGCAGTACACCGACCACAGCCAGCTGAAGTCGCTGGCCAACGACGGCACCACGTACACCGCCCAGTACGCCAGCACCGACAGCAGTGAGCGCACCCGGCTGGGCGGCACCACCTTCCACAACGGGCCGCTGGGCCTGTCCGGGCAGACGACCGCCGGCAAGGACACCGAGTTCATCAGGGAGCCGAACGGCACGCTCAACTCCTTGTCCACCGGTGGCCGCAGCCACTTCTACCTCACCGACGCCCTGGGGTCGGTCATCGCTCTGGTCGACGACTCCGGCAAGCGGGAGAACACCTACGCCTACACGCCGACCGGCCTGCCCCGCACCGGCACCACGGAGTCCGTGCCGCAGCCCTTCCGGTTCGCCGGCGGCTACCAGGACCCCACCGGCCTCTACCACTTCGGGGCGCGCTACTACGACCCGTACATCGGGCGCTTCACCCAGCCCGACCCCTCCGGCAAGGAGACGAACCCCTACCTCTACGCCGACGGCGACCCCCTCAACCGCATCGACCCCGACGGGCACAGCTTCATCGACAAGTTCCTGCTCATCAAGGACCTGACGGAGCTCGGCACCGACGCCCTGAACGGGGACGGCAAAGCACTCGAAGGCGACCTGGTCGGGGCCCTCGCCGGTCTCGCGACCGAGACCGCCTGCATGTTCGTCGCCGGCGCGGCCGGCGCGGCGACCGCCGGTCTGGGCGGCGCGGTCGTAGCTGGCGGCTGCGCCCTGCTGGGCTCGGCCGTCGGAGACGAGGCGAAGGACCTGTACGTCGGGTGAGATCGGGCACCCGAGCACGGAAATCCGGTTCACGGAAAAAGGGGTACGACTCATGACCGATCAGGCGGCGATCTGGTTCCCCGACGGCACCCCCGGCGTAGTGCTGACGGTCATCGCGGTACTGGCGGTGACCACCGGCATACTCATCGGCCGCCGTTCCCGAAGGAAGTGACCCCACGGCTCGGCCCGGCGGTGCATGTACAACGCTCCGCCGAGCCCAGCCCGATCCCACAACGGAAACGTGCCAGGAACGGTCCGGGCCCGGGACAGCTCGAGAACAGACCCAGGACCAGGGACGGGGCCCGGGCCCGAGAACCGCAGCGGCGGTCACGGTGGCGAGGGGCGCGCCCCAAAATGGCGCTCAGAGGTCACCCAGAGTTCGTTCGCCGACGTGGGGCAGCCGCCTCCGCTCGCCGAACGGCCCGGGTTCCCAGCGGCCTGCCGGTACGCGGCACAGGGGTACGCCGACGGCATCCTCGCCATCGCACGGCCAGCACTCACCACTGACGACGAGACGTACGCGCGCGTACTGGCCCATCTCTATGTGCGCTACGTGTTCCTCACCTACCTCCCGTCCGTCGGCGAGATGCCCCCTGGGCCCCGCTCCTTACTTGACACCTGAAGACTTGGGTCAGGAGCGGTCACCAAGCCCCCTGCGTCGTTGCGGTCGAGTGGGGCGCACCGCCGATAGCCTCCCGGCCCAGCGGCCCGGCGATGCCGGCCTACGAATTCCCCGAACACGAACGACCGAAGGAAGTCCATGACGAACACGACCGTCGAGCCCGACGAGGCGTCCCGCCTGCGGAACAAGGTGGTGGACGAGCTGTGCGCGGACGGCGACATCTCTTCCCCGGAGGTCGAGGCGGTGATGCGCAAGGTGCCCCGGCACGAGTTCACCCCGCGCTGACACGCCGCTGGACGAGGCGTACGACACGTACGCCGCCGTGATCACCAAGACGGACGAGCACGGTGTGCAGCTCAGCTCGGTCTCCGCGCCGCAGATCCAGGCCATGATGCTGGAGCAGGCCCAGGTGAAGCCCGGGATGCGGGTCCTGGAGATCGGCTCGGGCGGGCTGAACGCGGCCTACCTCGCCGAGCTCGTCGGTGAGAACGGTGAAGTCGTCACCGTGGACATCGACCCCGTCGTCACCGATCGCGCGCGCCGGCTCCTGAACGAGGATGGCTACGACAGGGTGCACGTCGTCACCGCCGATGCGGCCGAGCCCATCCCGGACCTCGGCGAGGTCAACGTCGTGATGGTGACCGCCGGGGCATGGGACATCGCCCCGGCCTGGACCTCCCAACTCAAGTTGGGCGGCGGCTCGTCGTGCCGCTGCGGATGCGCGGCCTGACCCGGTCGGTGGCCTTCACCCGGGTCGGGGGCGAGCACGGCCCGTACCTGGAAAGCGAGTCGACACGGATCTGCGGCTTCGTCCCGATGCAGGGCTCGACCGCCCACCGGGAAGAACTCCTCCTCGTCAACGGCACCCCGGAGATCGGGCTCAAGTTCGATGACGGCCTGCCGGCCGACCCGCACCGGCTCGACAATAGGACACTGTCTTAGTGATCGTTGCAGGATGAGAGCTGGACGATCATTCGTCATCGAGCCGCTGGAGAGCCCGTGTGACGTCACCGTCGTCGAGCAGGCTGGCCAGCACCTGCGTCATGTTGTCGGTGCCGGGATCCCGGACGATGAGGCCGTCGGAGCACCAGAAGTAGCGGCCGCTCAGTGCCTCACCGGTGCGGGACCATCTGTCCACGATGCGTTCGACCTTGGCGAGCGTGAACACGGTTGCGCTTCAGCGTGAGCCGTCCACCTTCAGCCGAACCTCGACATCGACGTTGCAGATGGTATCCAAAGGCTCGTCGGCATTGGGTACGAATGGACGCCTCGAACTGATCCGTTCGAACACGGTAGAAGGGTTCCGTCCCAACCCTGCTCCGCGGTTTCGCTCCCGGTGTCGGTCATCCGGGGAGTATGGCCAGCCGGCCCGAGCTGCTCAACTGGGTTGTCTGGCACGCTTCACCGTCGTGATCGCGAACCTTGTGCAAGAAGTCTTGAGTCCAGGGCCGGCCACCAACCGATGACAGACCCCACTCCAGATCACCAGCTAGTCACCGTTGTCGTCCTGCAGCGCGTTGCGGCGGTCCTGTTCGCGCTTGGAGTAGGCGGCCGCCCGGATCGCCTCGTCGCTCTCCAGCCCCGATCCCAGTGCTCCGCCCGCCGTGGCGACCGAAGCGACGAACCAGGCCAACGTCCAGTACTGCGTGGCGTGCAGCGGGTTTCGTGTCATGGAGGCGAACACTTGCTCGTTGAGGATGAACAGTGCCCACACCAAGTTGATGACCATCAACCCCACGTAGCAGGTGATCACCCCGATTGCCACGGTCAGCACTGTCGAGGCGTTGTAGAGAGTCGTCCTCTTCCGTTCTTCCGGAGAGGCCTTGGTCGTGCGATGCCACAGGTTCGCGTCCACGATCAGCCAGCCGATCATGAGTGCGACGGACCCGACCATGGCGATCACGAGACGTGGTGCGCTCAGGGACGCGGCCAGGCTCCACACGGTGGAGTTCACCGTGGCGACCGCTCCCGTCGCGAGCGCGGCCGCCAGGGCCTTCGACAAGCCCGGCACCAGCCGCCACGGCCGGTTGGCGCGGACCATTCCGAGGAGCACCCGCAGGTAGCCGCGCGGCCCGCTGACGACGTACCGAAGGTCAGGGGTCTCTTCCTCGCCGATGCGGCCTTGGTGGATAGGGGCCAAGTGACTGGCGAAGGGCCCCCGCAGCGGCTGGCCTTGTCGAGGTCCCCCGGTGTCGGCGCTGCGGGAGTCCGCCAAGCTGAGCACGGCTTCTTCCACGGCTTGCCGGGTCCGCGTATGCAGGCGCAGGCCCCCCAGTGAAGGGAGGGAGAACAGCGCCAGGCCGTGTTCGTGGCTGAGGTCGACCACGAGCTTGCGTCCGTGGGAGTGCAGCGGAAGATCTGTCAGGGCCACGACGATGTCCCAGTTCTCCTCGCTTCCGCGGTCCACGATCCGGCGCATCAAGGTGGAGGGGTCTTCGGTCCCCGCACTGAAGGGCTCGCTGATCACTTCGACGTCGAACCGCCGCCCCTGTCCCCCTCTTTCGGCGAGACCGGCGGGAAGCCTCCGGGCCAGCCGGTGGGCGATTTCCGTCGGCGCATCCGGGTCCGCCAGGAGAGCCACGACCGTGACGCCCCGATGTGCCGTCTGCATGACTGGGCCTCTTCTCGTCTACTGCCTGCGATCGCGCGTAGTAGGAAGGATGCCCCTGCGGTGACGTGGGCGCCTTGTGACACGCTGGCCCCCGCACGCCGGGCTTGGGCCTTGCGCGCAGACCTTCCCTGTTGTCGGTGGAGGGCTGCTCCCGCAAGTGGCCACCCGCATCTGCAGCGCTCCGGGCACCCGATCCACGCCGCGTCGGTGGCACTGGGCCATGCGCCAACTGGCCGCTCTCCTACGGTGTGCGCAGGCGGTCACGGCTTTACCCGCGTCGTCAGGGGGAGGGTTGGCGAGCGGACACCGGCTGATCGCTAGCCGGCCGGCGGCCTTCGGGGCCGACGGTGCGGACCAGGTTGCCGGCCTTCTCCCGGTGCTTGTGCACGAGGCGGATCGCCATGGCGCCTTCGCCGGCCGCCGATGCCACCCGTTTCACGGAGCCGCTCCTGACGTCGCCGGCGGCGAAGACCCCAGGAAGGGTGGTCTCCAGCAGCAGCGGATCACGGCCGAGCGAGTCCCAGTGAGTCGCGTCCATCTCCGGCTGGGCGTCTGCGCCGGTGAGGACGAACCCCTTCTCGTCCAGGGCCAGTACGCCCCTCAGCCAGTCCGTGCGCGGCCGGGCTCCGATGAACACGAACAGCGCCGCGGCTTCCAACTCCCGTTGTTCGTGGGTTGCGTTGTTCTCCAAGGTCAACGACTTCAGTTTCTCCTGCCCAGAGACTTCCCGGACTTCGGTGTGGAGCAGCAACTCGATCCTGGGGTGCCGTTCAACCTGGTCGACCAGGTAGCGCGACATGTCCGCGTGGAGGTCAGTGCCCCGTACCAGGAGGTGGACTCGGGAGGCGTGGTTCGCGAGGAACAGTGCGGCCTGCCCGGCGGAGTTCCCGCCGCCGACCACGGCGACTGGCTCCGCCTGGCAGAGATTGGCTTCGTGGACGGTCGCCGCGTAGTAGACGCTGATGCCCTCCAGGTGGTCGATGCCGGGCACTTCGAGTTTGCGGTACCACACGCCGGAGGCCAGCACGACGGCGCTGGTGCGGACTCTGGATCCGTCGGTGAAGGTGATGACGTATTCGCCATCCTGCGGGGTGAGGCCGTTCACCTGGGCCGGCACTCTGAGGCGGGCGCCGAACTTGTGGGCCTGGAGTACCGCGCGTTCGGCCAGTTCGCCCCCGGAGATGCCTGAGGGGAAGCCCAGGTAGTTCTCGATGCGGGACGAGGTCGCGGCCTGGCCTCCCGTGGCCACGGCGTCGACGGTGAGCGTCATGAGGCCGTCGGAGGCGCCGTACACGGCGGCGGCGAGTCCCGCGGGACCGGCACCGACCACCAGCACGTCGCACTGTCCGGCTTCCGTCAAAGGGGCGGGCAGCCCGATGAATCGGGCGAGTTCGGTGTTGCTGGGATTGCGCAGCACCCGCTCGCACTTCCAGATGACCACCGGTGTCTCCTCGGGACGGATGGAGAACCGGCGCAACAGCGCCTCGGCCTCCTTGTCCTTCTCGAGATCGACCCAACGGTGGGGCAGCCGGTTGCGGGCGGCGAACTCACGCAGCCGCAGCGTGTCCGGTGAATAGCACGACCCCAGGATCCGGAAACCGGCGCCGAGGCCGATGAGCAGATACCTGCGGCCCAGGTAGGCGCGCAGGATCAGATCGCCCAGGACGGCGTCGCGGCTGACCAGGGCGCGTTGCCGGTCCACCGGAACGGCCAGGATCTCGCCCGCTTCGCGCACCACGGCCGTGTCGAACGCTGCCTCGCCCTCGAGCAGCCCGAGTTCTCCCAGGAACCTGCCGGGTCCGTGTACCGCCACCGTGTGCTCCTCGGGCCCGCCGTGGTCCTGGACGATCTCGACGGTCCCGCTGAGGATCACGAGAAACTCCCGGAACGGCTCGCCCTCTTGGTAGAGAATCTCGCCGCCGGTGGTGTTGCGGTGCTCACCGTAGGCGGCCAGGTCCTCAATTTGCTCCGGCGTCAGGCGCGGGAAGGCCCCGTATCGGTCCGGCGTCTCGCGGCTCGCGTCATGCTGGTGCTCGGCGGTGCTCATCAGGCCACGGCCTCGTCGACGTAGCACCAGCGCCAGTCCTCCCCCGGCTCAAGGGACTGCACGACGGGGTGGCCGACACTGCCCGCGTGCAGCCTGGCGTGTTTGCGGGGCGAGGAGTCACAGCAGCCGACGTGCCCGCAGGTGAGGCAGAGCCGCAGATGCACCCAGGGCGAGTGCTCCCTCAGGCACTCCTCGCAGCCCTGCGGCGTGCGCGGCGTCACCGGGCGCACCATGGCCAGGTGCGGGTCGGGAATCGTGACCATGAGGATTCTCCTTCCGTCAACGAGAGCGATCAGCCGCGGCTGTCAGGGGTTGCTTCGCCGAGAACGCGGCAGGGCCCGTGGGCACGCGCGATGGTGTCGAGGGCCTGTCGGCCTGCGCCGGGCGGGTTTGCGCGGCTGCGAACCCATGGCGTTCAGCTTCCTGCGGAGGTTTGCCGGTCCGCTATTGCCTGTTCGACCCAGGAGCGCAGCGCCGGCGCGGGTGCCGCGCCGGCCTGCCGGGCGACCGTCTCGCCCCGGTCCAGGATGAGCAGGGTCGGTACCGCCTGGACCTCGAAGCGATGCGCCAGACGCGGGTTCTTGTCGATGTCGACCTTGACCAGCTTGATCTTTCCCGCGAGGTCGGCGGCGACCTTCTCCAGCGCGGGGCTGACCATGCGGCAGGGGCCGCACCAGGTGGCCCACAGGTCGAGGACGACGGGCACGGTGGCCTGCTCCACGATCTCGGTGAAGTCGGCTTCGCCGGCGTCGGCCATCCAGGGCAGGGGCTGCTTGCAGTTGCCGCAGACGGGGCGGCCGTCGGCGGCCGGGGGCACCCGGTTGGTGCGCCCGCAGTGCGGGCAGGTGACGTTGGTGGTCTGCACGGTGCTCATGCCGCCCTCGCTCCCTCCACGTCCTCGGGTGGGTCGTAGGTGACCACCAGTTCCGCGTGTTCGGCGTCGACGCGGACCGTCGCACCGTCCTGCACGTCACCACGCAGCAGGGCGCGCCCGACCAGTGTCTCCACCTCGTGGGAGATGTAGCGCCGCAGCGGCCGGGCCCCGTACACCGGGTCGTAGCCCTGGTGGGCGATCACTTCCCGGGCGGCGTCGGTGAGTTCGACGGTGATGCGGCGTTCGGCGAGGCGCCGGCGCAGTTCGTCGAACTGCAGCTCCACGATCCGCTCGATTTGCGCCTCGCCCAGCGGTTTGAACAGCACGATGTCGTCGACGCGGTTGAGGAACTCCGGGCGGAAGTGCCCGCGCAGCTCGCCCATCACCCGGGCGCGGGCGTCCGGCTTGATCTCGCCTTCGGCGGTGGCGCCGTCGAGGAGGTGCTCGGAGCCGATGTTGGACGTCATGATGATCACGGTGTTGCGGAAGTCGACGGTACGGCCCTGAGCGTCGGTGATGCGGCCGTCGTCCAGCATCTGCAGCAGGGTGTTGAAGACATCCGTGTGCGCCTTCTCGATCTCGTCGAACAGCACGACCGAGTACGGCTTGCGGCGTACGGCTTCGGTGAGCTGGCCGCCCTCCTCGTAGCCGACGTACCCGGGCGGTGCGCCCATGAGCCGGCTGACGGTGTGCCGCTCCTGGTACTCGCTCATGTCGAGGCGGATCATGTTCTCCTCGGAGTCGAACAGGGCCCGCGCGAGGGTCTTGGCCAGCTCCGTCTTCCCGACCCCGGTGGGGCCGAGGAAGATGAACGAGCCGATGGGGCGGCGTGGGTCGCGGATGCCGGAGCGGGCGCGGATGATGGCGTCGGCGACGAGTTTGACGGCCTCGTCCTGGCCGATGACGCGCTCGCGCAGGATCTCGTCGAGGCGCAGAAGTTTCTCGCGTTCGCCTTCCTGGAGGCGGGCGACGGGGATGCCGGTCCAGGCGGCGACGATCTCGGCGATCTCCTCCTCGGTGACGACCTCGCGCAGCAGCCGGTTCTTCCCTTGTTTGGCCACCAGTTGCTCCTCCTCCGCGGCGAGTCGGCGCTCCAGGTCCTGGAGGCGGCCGTAGCGGAGTTCGGCAGCGCGGTTGAGGTCGTAGGCGCGTTCGGCCGCCTCGGCTTCGATGCGGACCTGCTCCAGTTCCTGGCGCAGTTCCTGCACGCGGCGGATGGCCTGCCGTTCGGCTTCCCACTGGGCGCGTTTGGCGTCGGCTTCGCCGCGCAGGTCGGCCAGTTCCCTGCGCAGTTCCTCCAGGCGGGCCTTGCTGGCGGCGTCGGTCTCCATGGACAGGGCAGCCTCCTCGATCTCCAGGCGCGTGACGCGGCGGGTGAGCTCGTCGAGTTCGGCGGGCATCGAGTCGATCTCGGTGCGCAGGCGGGCACACGCCTCGTCGACGAGGTCGATGGCTTTGTCGGGCAGGAACCGGTCGGTGATGTAGCGGTGGCTGAGGGTGGCGGCGGAGACCAGCGCCGTGTCCTGGATCTTCACGCCGTGGAAGACCTCCAGGCGTTCGCGCAGTCCGCGCAGGATCGAGATGGTGTCCTCCACGTCCGGCTCGTCGACCAGTACCTGCTGGAAGCGGCGTTCGAGGGCGGCGTCCTTCTCGATGTGCTTGCGGTACTCCTCGAGGGTGGTGGCGCCGATCATGTGCAGTTCGCCGCGCGCTAGCATCGGCTTGAGCATGTTGCCCGCGTCCATGGCCCCTTCGGCGGCGCCCGCGCCGACGACGGTGTGCAGTTCGTCGACGAAGAGCAGGATGCCTCCCTGGGCGGCCTTCACCTCGGACAGCACGGCCTTGAGGCGTTCCTCGAACTCACCGCGGTATTTGGCTCCGGCGACCAGGGAGCCCATGTCGAGGGCGAACACGATCTTGTCGCGGAGTCCTTCGGGCACATCCCCGCGGACGATGCGCTGGGCGAGACCCTCGACGATGGCGGTCTTGCCGACGCCGGGGTCGCCGATGAGGACGGGGTTGTTCTTGGTCTTGCGGCTGAGGATCTGGGTGACCCGCCGGATCTCGGCATCTCGGCCGATGACCGGGTCGAGCCTGCCGTCCCTGGCCTCGGTGACGAGATCGCGGCCGTACTTCTCCAGCGCCTCGTAGGCCACTTCGGGGTTGGCGGAGGTGACACGCTGGTTGCCGCGGACCTGGGTAAGCGCGTTCAGGAAGGAGTCCCTGGTGATCCCGGCCTGGTTGAGCAGTCGTCCGGCGGCGGTCGAGGAGCCCTCTTCGGACAGGGCGAGCAGGAGGTGTTCCACGGACACGTACTCGTCCTTGAGGCGTTTGGCCTCCCGTTCGGCGGCGTCGAGCAGGCGGGTGAGACGCTGAGTGACGAAGACCTGGCCAGGTGCCGCTCCGGGGCCGGTGACCTTCGGGCGGCGGGAGAGTTCCTCGCGTACGGCCGCGCGCAGTTGCTGCGGCTCGGTGCCGGCCTGTTGCACCAAGCGCGGGATCAGGCCGTCCTCCTGATCGAGAAGTGCGAGCAGCAGGTGTTCCCCGTCGACCTCGGTCTGCCCCATGCGGACGGCCTCGGTCTGGGCCTCCTGCAGGGCTTCCTGGGACTTCTGGGTGAGACGGTTCATGTCCATGGGGGTGTTTCCCTCCTCGTGCCGCGGCCGCGCAGGGCGGCTTCGAGCAGGCTGATGCGGTCGAGCAGGTCGAGCACCAGGCCGATGGATGCGTAGTTGAGGCAGAGTCCGGAGCGCAGCCGCTGAACGCGGGCGAGGACCGCCGGCGCCGCGGGGCCGAAGACCAGGCGCCCGGCGGCGTCGCGCTCGGCGTCGACCAGGCCGAGGGCGACGAACCGGCGGATGAGATCGGGATGGAGGCCCGAACGACGGGCCACGGTGGCCAGGGAGAGCTTCGGGACCGGTACGAGCGCGTACCGGACAGTGGTCGTAGCGGTGACGTCGGCGCCGGTTCGTACCGGACGGTCGCCCACGCCGGCCCGGCCGGCGCCTGCCGCTCCCACGGGTCGGTCGTTCATCGCGTCCTCCTGGGGTCGAACGAGGAAGTGGCGGCGAGCTCCTCGAACAGTTCGCGCTCCCGGTCGCCGAGGGTGGGCGGCACCATGATGCGGAGTTCGGCGTACAGGTCACCGTTCGCGCCCCGCGGGTTCGGCATGCCCTCGCCGCGCAGCCGCAGCCGCCGGCCGCTGGAGGAGCCCGCGGGCACCGTGACCTTGGCCGTGCCGCCGCCGGGGGTGGGCACCGGAACGGTCGCACCCAGGGCCGCCTCCCAGGGGGTGACGGGGACCTGGACGTGCACGTCGCGGCCGTCCAGCCGGAACGTCGGGTGGGGCTGGACGCGCACCCGCAGGTACAGGTCGCCCGCGGCGGCGTCACCGCTGCCCCGGCCGCCCTCACCCGCCAGCCGGATACGCTGCCCGTCGGTGACGCCCGGCGGGACGTCGACCTCGTACCGCCGCGGCTGACCTGTGGGACCGGCGAGCGTCACGGTGCGACGGCCGCCGCGGTACGCCTCCTCGACGGTGAGCGGGAGCTCGGCCTCTTGGTCCGCTCCGGGGACGCCGCCCGGGGCCGCACTGCCTCCGAACATGGAGCCGAACAGGTCCTCGATGTCGATGCCTTCCGCTCCGAAGTCGTCGCCGAAGCCGCCGGCGTACCGGACACGGGGGCCGCCCGCACCCGCGGTCCTCCGGGTGCGGTAGCCGCCGCCGGCACCGGCCACGACCCGCTCGTCGAAGTCCTCGGGGATCTTGCGGAAGTCCTCGCCGAAGCGGTCGTAACGGGCCCGGGTCCTCGGGTCCGACAGGACGCTGTACGCCTCGTTGAGGTCCTTGAAGCGTTCCTCCGCGTCCGGGCCCCTGTTGACGTCGGGGTGGTACTTGCGGGCGAGCTTGCGATAGGCCTGCTGGATCTCGTCCTGGCTCGCGGCCCGCGGCACGCCCAGCACCTCGTAGAAGTCCCCTGCCATGACCGGTCACTCCCGCTTCGCGACCGTGACGGCGGCGGGCCTGAGCTGCCGTTCGCCGTCCCCGTAACCGGGGCGCAGCACCTCGACGACGGTGCCCGGCGGGGCGTCGGGGTCCTGGACGACACCGACCACCTCGTGCCGGGCCGGGTCGAAGGCGACGCCGGTCTCCGCGTGCCGTGGGTAGCCGAGCAGTTCGAGGACGTTCACCGCCTGGTCACGGACCGCTTGGACGCCCACCACGATCGCACCCGGATCGGCGCCGGCGTGGGTCAGTGCGAGTTCGAGGTTGTCCAGGACGGGCAGGAAGGCGGTGGCCGTACGGGAGCGCTCCGCCGTCCGCTCCCGCTCCAGTTCCCTCGCGTGGCGCTTGCGGAGGTTGTCAAGGTCGGCGAGCGCGCGCCGCCAGCGGTCCTCCAGTTCGCGGATCGCGGTCGTGTACTCGTCCTCGGCAGACGCGGGGCCGCCGGCGTCGGGTCCCGGTTCGTCGTGCACCGGCCGGGGCGGCGGGCCCGGTTGGGGCAGATCCCCGTGAGGAGGACGCATGGCGCCTTCCGGGATCGGTTCGACCGGTTCCGTCGCGGCCCGGTCGGGTTGCTGGGGCTGGCTGGACATGGCGCGCCTCAGTCCTTGTCGAACTCGGCGTCGATGACGTCGTCGTCACCGCCACCGCCGCTCGGGCCGCCGCCGGTCGCGTCGTCCCCGGCGGTGTCCTGGTCGGGACCGCCGGTAGCGGCGCCCTGGTGGGCCACCAGTCCGGCGAGCACCTGCTGCAGTTCGGAGGTCAGGGGCCGCACGCGCTCCACGCCCGCTTCTTCCTTGACGGCCGCCCGGGCGTCGGACACGAGCATCTCCGCGCGTGCCTTCTCGTGCGCGGGCGCCGCGTCGCCCAGTTCGGCGAGACGCTTCTCGACCTGGTACGCGACGGCATCGAGCTCGTTGCGGGCGTCGACGGCCTCGCGGAGTGCCTGGTCCTGGCCCTGGTTGCGCTCCGCCTCCTGAACCATGCGCTCGACCTCACCGCGGTCCAGGTTGGAGCTCTCGCTGATGGTGATGCCCTGTTCCTTGCCGGTGTCCCGGTCACGGGCCTTGACCTCAAGGATGCCGTTGGCGTCGATGTCGAAGGTGACCTCGATCTGCGGTTCGCCCCGGGGCGCCGGCCGGATGTCGGTGAGCTGGAACCGGCCCAGGACCCGGTTGTCGGCAGCCAGCTCGCGCTCGCCCTGGAGGACGACGATGTCGACGGCCGGCTGGTTGTCCTCGGCGGTGGAGAAGGTCTCGCTGCGGCGCACGGGGATGGTGGTGTTCCGCTCGATGATCTTCGTCATCACGCCGCCGCGTGTCTCGACGCCCAGCGACAGGGGTGTGACGTCGAGCAGCAGGACGTCCTTGACCTCACCTTTGAGCACCCCGGCCTGGATCGCGGCGCCCAGGGCCACGACCTCGTCGGGGTTGACGCTCATGTTGGGTTCCTTGCCGCCGGTCAGCCGACGGACCAGGGCCTGAACGGCCGGGATACGTGTGGAACCGCCGACGAGGATGACCTCGTCGATGTCGCTTTCGCCGACCTTGGCGTCGGTCATGGCCTGCTGGACCGGTCCGAGGCACCGCTCCACCAGGTCGCTGGTGATCTGCTCGAACGTGGACCGCATGATCGAGTCGGTGAGGTGCTTGGGGCCGTCGGCATCAGCGGTGATGAACGGCAGGCTCACCTGCGTCTGCGTCACCGAACTGAGCTCGGTCTTGGCCTTCTCCGCCGCCTCGAAGAGGCGTTGCAGCGCCTGCGGGTCCTTGCGCAGGTCGATGCCGTTCTCCTTCTGGAAGTCGTCCGCGAGGTGGTCCACCAGACGCCGGTCGAAGTCGTCGCCGCCCAGGTGGCTGTCGCCGGCGGTGGAGCGCACCTCCACCACGCCGTCGCCGACGTCGAGGATGCTGACGTCGAAGGTGCCGCCGCCCAGGTCGAAGACAAGGACGGTCTCGTGCTGCTTGCTGTCCATGCCGTAGGCGAGGGCCGCCGCGGTCGGCTCGTTGATAATCCGCAGCACCTCCAGTCCCGCGATGCGTCCGGCGTCCTTGGTGGCGGTGCGCTGGGCGTCGTTGAAGTAGGCGGGCACCGTGATGACCGCCTCCGTGACCCGCTCCCCCAGTTGCTTGGAGGCGTCGTCGGCAAGTTTGCGCAGCACCTGGGCGCTGATCTCCTCAGGCGCGTACAGCTTGTCGCGCACCTTGAACCGGGCCGCCCCGCCGTCGCCCTCGACGATGTCGTACGCCACCGCTCTGGCCTCGTCGGAGATCTCGTCGAAGTGCCGGCCGATGAACCGCTTGGCCGAGTAGATGGTGCCCTTGGGATTGAGGATCGCCTGGCGACGGGCCAGCTGGCCCACCAGGCGCTCGCCGGTATCGGTGAAGGCCACCACGGACGGTGTCGTGCGATTGCCCTCGCTGTTGGGCACGACAGACGCCTCACCGCCTTCCCATACGGCGATCACCGAGTTGGTGGTGCCCAGGTCGATACCCACTGCTTTCGCCATGAGGAACTCCTCCCGGTACGGCGGCTGCGTTGACTGTCCGGATCACGTTCGTTCAGGTACGGGTCACACCTGCGTCGGCGGGTTCAGCCCGCCCATCAGCCGTACAGCCTCGGGTGCGACCTCCTCGTCCCGCAGAAAACCCGTGGTCAGAGAGGTGGTCAACGGCGCGTTCGGCTTCCCCGCACGTCCTGGAACCCCGACATCGCCCGGCACTTCCGCCGACGCGCGGGCCCTGTGACCACCTGCCAGGGTGGCAAGGCGCGTAGCTCGTGGCCTGCTCCTGGCGAGTCACAAATGCGTGGGGCGGATCGCCCCACGAGGACGAGAGGGGGGAATCGGAAGCTCTCGCACCGGCGGACCGGCGGACCCGGAAGCAAGCACCAGCGCGCGCCTGTAGGCTCGAGGAGAACGGAGATCCCATGGCCGACAGCCGAGTACACCACCTGTACCGCCTGTCCCGTCGCCACTCCGACCGGAAGGGCGGTCTTCCGCGGGACGGCGTCAGGCGGCACACCACCTCCGCGCGGAAAACGACCGGTCCACTGGCTGCGCCGCCGGCCCAGCATGACGTCCACGAACTCGCGGCGCTGTCACAGGCCCAGCGCGACACCCCGGAGCCAGGCGAGATCCTGCGCCTGGCCATGGACCACCTAGCCGCCGTCGGGCCGTACAGCGCCGAGGCCGGCTACCTCGAGGTGGACGGTGAACTGGCCGCCGTACCGCGGGACGGGCTGATCCACGGCGCGGCCGTGGACCGCCGGGTGCGGGAGCTGGCCGGGCTGGACGGCTCCGTGACCGTACCCGGCAGGCCCTGGGGCCGGGCCCTTGGACTGCGCGGGCTTGAGGGACTCCACGGGTACCTCGTGGTGACGTCCCGCTCCTCGCCCACCGAGGCCGAGCGATTCCTGCTCGCCACGCTCGTCCGGCACACCGCCGCCGCTCTCTCGGCGGCGATCGCATACCGTCGCCGACGCGAGGACGCGCTGGAGCTGCAGCGGCTGAGAGAGGAACGCGCAGTCCTCCAGCAGCTGCTGATCTGCGTCGCGACCGAGCTGGGTTATCAGCGAGCCGTGCACGCGCTGATGTCCCATGCGGCCGCATCGGGCGATGGCGAGGAAGCCATCACCCGTGCACTTCACGAGCTCACGGGACTGCCCGCACTGGTCGAGGACCGCTTTGGCCGGCTGAGGTCATGGACCGGCCCGAACCGTCCCGATCCCTATCCGGAACCAGATCCCGAACGCCAGGACGAGATGCTGCACGCCGTCGCCCGGCAGGCCGGCCCGGTACGGATCAAAGACCGGCTGATCAGCCCGGTCCGCCGGCGCGGCGAGATCCTGGGTGTGCTGGCCGTGGTCGACCCCCGACAGCAAGCCGACGAGCACACCGTGCTCGCACTGGCACACGCCACTGCCGCGCTCGCCCTGGAACTGGCGCACCTGCGCAATCTGGCCGAGGTCGAGCTGAGGCTCCACCGCGAGCTAGTCGACGACCTCCTGGCAGGGACCGGGCGGGCGAGCGCCTACGCACGGTCCGAGGCCGCCGGATACGACCTGCACCGCAGCCACTACGTCGTTGTCGTGCAGTGGTTGAGCCGGGCCGCGGACGATTCCTTCGCGGGCACCGTGGGCCGCGCGGCCGCCGCCGTGGGCATGCGCTCGCTGCTGACCCGACGTTCCGACCACGTGGTGCTGGTAGCCGACGCCAGGCCGCACGCCCGTGCGCTGTACGAGGCCCTCGCCCGGGCGACCGGGACACGGTCCGGGACGATCGGGGTGAGCGCCCCCTCCGACTCTCTGGACGACATCCCCCACCACTACGAGGAAGCGCATCGCGCCATGGAAGTACGTCGTCACTCCCACGAGCGCTACGGCACGACATTCTTCGACGAGCTCGGCCTCTACCGGATCCTGGGACCCGGCAGCGATCACCAGGAACTGGAGACGTTCGTCCACGAGTGGCTCGGGCCGCTCATCGACTACGACTCCCGACACCACACGGTCATGGTGAAGACCCTGTCCCAGTACTTCGACTGCGGTGGCAACTACGACGAGACGGCCGAATCGCTCGCGATCCATCGCAGCACGCTGCGCTACCGGCTCCAGCGCATCCGGGACATCAGCGGCAGCGATCTCGCGAACGTCGAAAACCGGCTGAACCTCCAGGTGGCGACGCGAATATGGAAGATCATCCTGTTAGGGCCGAGCTGATGCCCTGCCGGCGTGCGGGCGGGTATCGCGGCATTTGACGGGCTACGGCACCGCGGTTTCGAGAGAGGCCGATTTCTCGATGACGCCGCCGGCCACACGCACCGGTCCCGCCGCGGCCACACCCCTGCGGTCCGCGTGCGGGGCCGCTCCCGCCGCCGCCTATCGGTGGCCGCCCCGGCCCGCTACAAGACCGGCGAAGCCTCGCGGCTGATCCATCGGCCGAAGGTGTGCGACGCTCAACGCCCTGCAGAAGCTGCTGCGTCCTTGCACCCGCAAGTCCCGAAGCCGCGTGTCCGTTACACCGGCACCATTCAGTCCTGAGAATGCCCCACCGATCCGTCCGGGATCATGTCGGGAGCTTCGAGGCGAGTACGTCGACGGTCTCGATCACGGGCGACACGGTGAACAGCTCCGCTGCCCGCTGCCCGAGCGCCGTGCCCACTCCTCCGGCCAGGTGCGCTTGCCGACCCGCGTCGTCGGGGAACACGTCGAAGATGCCGAACGTGGACGCGTCGAACTGGACGGCGAACCAGGCGCGCGTGTCGGGCTCCTGGTCGACAATCGCTTGAGCGTCCGTCAGAAACTGCGCCACTTCTGATTCCTTACCCGGTTTCGCCTGCACCCGGACCAACAGCCCGACCCGTACCACGGTTTCTCCTTCGGCTGGAGCCCTCATGTCAATTCCTCGACGAATATCGCAGACTAGGGCAATTCGGCCTTCGGGGCGCGCCGATCGGGCGCGCTTCACACGGGCCCGCACAGCGCCTCCGGGACGGCTGCCGGACCGTCCCATTCCATGTATTGCTGGTGTTCCGTGTCATGGCGGTGTCGAGGTACGGCCTGGTCGTAGTCGTCGGAGTGGTGGATCGTTTACGCGTCTTTGACGTGCAGGTCGAGCGGGTCAGGTGTGTGCTCTGGTGGTCTCCCGGCCGCTGGGGAGTGCCGGGCGTAGAGCCTCGTACCGGACGTACGTGCGGCGAGCCCGAGGAGGGGATCGCTGCGCGCCGGTCCGTCGGCCTGCCGAGGCCGGGGCCTACGGCTCCGGGTCCGGGTCCGCCGCGTAGTATCGACCGGTTCCCGCCCCGCAAGGAGTACTGCCCGGTGACCGCCGTCGTCCCGTCCTCGTGCACCACCACCGGCCTGCTGGCGGTGGAACACCTCACGCGCGTCGAGGACGGCGAGCGCTTGCACGCCCTGCTGTGGCGTGCCGGAGCCGACTGGCGGATGATCGGCAGCTCCGTGCTCGGCGGAGGCATCGGGGAACGGTCCTGGGTCCTCAACGCCCAGGTCGCGCACGGCTACCGCCGCGTCGACCCGGACCGGCACCTCGCAGATCTGGCCCGGGACGCCGGAGCGGACGGGCCAGGCGTGGGACTGATGACGGCAGCCGACGTCCGCTCGTGCGGGCGTGCTCGGGACGGCGGGGTGGACGCGCTCGCCACCGTGGGACTCGGGGTGCGCGGGTGGGCCGCATCCCCCGACGACGGCAGCACGGCGCCCCCCGCGCCCGGCACGATCAACATCGTGGTCGCGCTGCCCGTGGCACTGAGCGACGCGGCCCTCGTCAACGCCGTGGCCACCGCCACCGAGGCCAAGGTGCAGGCTCTGCTCGACGCCGGTCACGACTGCTCGGGCACCCCCACCGACGCCGTCTGTGTCGCGGCCCGGGCCCCGGGCCCCGCCGCCGAGGTCCATGCCTTCGCCGGCCCCCGTTCGACCTGGGGCGCCCGCCTGGCACGCGCCGTACACCAGGCCGTGCTCGCCGGCGCCTCCCGTTCCTGACGCACGTTCCCCGCGGCTGCCCCCCGCCCGCTGAGCCTCCCGTCGCGCCCCACCACCCGCAGGCGCACGGTTCACACGTCATCGACCGTTTCCTCGAACTGCACCCGCAGACGACCCAGTTCGAGGTCGCCGAGCCCGTCCCGATGCGCGCCAGCAAGTTCTGAGCATCGACGTACTCGCGCCGGGTCGGGCGGTCAGGATTCAGCCGTCGCCAGCCCACGTGATCCTGAACAACAAGAAGAGCGCATCTTCAGCTGGGCAGCCCGGAGCAAGGTCGAGCTGAGCTTCGCGCCGAGAACGCGCCCTGGGCAAAACCAACTGAAGCGACGCAGTCAGAGGGGTACCCGCTGGGTAGGGCGGCCCGTCGCTGCAGTGGCCTGACCAGCACCGGATCGTCTAGGAGGTCTCCTTGTGGACGGCTTCGATGTTGTTGCCGTCCGGGTCGCTGACGAACGCACAGTAGGCGCGATACTGGCTCCACGAGCGGGGCACGTGCCGGGAGACGCCTCCGGCCGCTACCGCAGCCGCGTGGAACGCGTCCACCGCATCCCGGCTGACCGCCACGAACGCGATGTGCACACCCGTCGTTGCGGAAGCTTCGTCCTCCGAGCGTTCCAGGGACAACGACGGCGTGTCCTGTTCCCGTCTCCAGTACTCGGCGACACCGTCGGCCCGATAGCCGACGCCGATCCCCAGCGCGTCCAGCGCAGAGGTGTAGAACCGTTCGCTGGCGTCAAAATCCGAAGCGAACACCCCGAGATGATGGACAAAGGACTCCAGTGTCTCCATGACACCCGAGCCTACGGAACAACGCGAGCGACACACCCCGCGACGCTCGACACCATCCTGGCGAACCTTCCCGATGAAAACACTCGGTAGCGTTCTCGACGGTGTGCCAGCCAGCCCCACCGCACCCCGCCGCCGATCGGGCCTACCGCTCCGCGCCGGTGCTGACGGATAGGGCCTACCCGTCAGCACCTGCCACCACCAGGAGGTCGCGCACGCCGCCGCGTCAACGTCCTCTGGGCCCTCCTCCGCGACGGACGGCGCTACGAGCCAGCTCCGCCGACAAGGGCTGCCGCATAGGAAGGGACGCGACACGCTGCGCGCGGCCAATTGGCCTGACCGACCCCGTCAGACCAGGCAAAACTCGTTACCTTCCGGGTCTGCCATCACCACGTGATCCGGCCTGCCCTGCAACTCGTCCTCACGGACCACGGTCGCGCCCGCAGTGGTCAACCGCTGCACCGCCTCGACCACGCGCGGCCAGCGCACCTCCCACGGGGTTTCACGGCCGCCACCAACCTGCACGTCGATATGCAGCCGGTTCTTCGCCACCTTCGGCTCCGGCACCTTCAGGAAGGACAAGGTGGGGCCCACGCCATCCGGATCTGACAGGTACGCCCCGTCATCCCACTCGTCCTCCGGAACCTCATGATGCGAGAACCACTCCTCCCAGCTCCCGAACCCTGCGGGCGCGGGCTTCTCCTCGTAGCCCAACGCCAGCGCCCAGAACGCGGCCAGTTTCCCCGGGTACGCACAGTCGATCGTCAAGCTCCACTTGGTCGCCATGAGCCCTCCCCAGTCGAATGAACGGACTGTACCCCGCACCTCCGACACCTCATGCCCGCTACCTCAAGCATGCGCCACGGCTTGACGAACGGCATTAGGAATCGCTGAGGACTGGACGTAGCGTGCGGCCAGGAGCTCGTGGAAGTTCCGCTGGGACGTGGTCGAGCACGCCACGTCCGTTCCGTATGTGCCGGTACGCCCCGGCAGTCCGCTCCCTGAGTTGTTCGCCGCCGTGGTGGCGGCCGCGATGGGCCGGTGCCTCCCGCACGAAACGGACCGCCGCTTGTCGGACCCGAAGGCGGAGCGCGTCCTGGTCGACGCGATCGAGCACGACCGGTGGCGGACGCTGATCCCGACGTTCTTGGGGCAGAGCGCTTCACCGCCGGGCGCCCGGACCGGCGCCCGGTGGGACCGTCCTAGACGTCGCTGTAGTCGCTGCTCGACGGACCAGACGCGCAGCCCACGACGGCACAACTCGGCCTCGCACGAAGCGACGTCCGGCTCAGCTGTAGGGGCTCCAGCGGCCGAAGCGGGCCAGCAGGGCCCGCGCCCCGCTCTCGCCCAGACCGAGCGCCGCCGCGGCTTGACCGAGGTCTGCGTCTCTGCGCGCGTCGTGGGCCGGCCAGTACGCGCTCTGCACCGCGAGGACCTCCAGTCGCCGGGCCGCGCGGATCGCCGCCAGCGGCGAGGACTTCGCGAGCTTCTCGACCTCCACCTCTAGCTGGGCCAGCAGGGCCGTGACGGCTTCCGGGAGTGGCACCGCCGAGCGTTCCACCTCATGGGTGTGCCCGTCCCAGTCCCGCATGCACGTGTCCGCCGCGCTCGCCCCCGTCGTCTGGAGGTCCTGGCCGTCGATCTGCTCCCAGTCCAGGCGCTGCTCGGGCCCGTTCCAGCCACACGAGCACACCCCGCGCAGCGCGGCCGCGCGCGGGCCCTGCCGGGGGCGGCCGTCGTAAACGGTCCACTGCGACACCGCCCGGCCCGCCGCCACCAGAGCTCGCGTCGAAGTAGACCGGGCGCGGGACCGTGCCGTCGTCCAGGTCTCCCGCTCGCCGTCCTCCACAGCCCCGCTCCTTCCCGCCGCGTGCCGCGCCGCCGGGCCCAGGGCGCCGACACGACCATGTCGCAGCCGGGGGGGGACCGCACGCCGAAATCATCGAAGAGATGAACCTGCATCGGGACAGCTGCAGGCCTTGGATACGGGGACGTGGGCATGCGGTCTGCGACGGCGTCACTCACACCGACGGAAGGCGGGCCATGGCCGGCAGGGAGTGGATGGTGACGGCAGTGGGAGGACGGGCACCGGACTTCGTGCCCGCGTGGGTGCAGCTGCTGCTCTTCGCCGTGCCGATGACGATCGTGGCCGTGGTGATGTACCGGCGCAACAAGTCGTAGCGCGCATCGGCAGCATCGGTCACCCGGTCTGCCCAGAGTCCGAGTCTGTGATCCAGCGCCCTTCGGCGGAGTCGTGCACGTACGCCGGCCTCCCCCTGGTCCCGCTCGTGCGGAACGGCTTCCCGCCGTCCGTGATCCGCACCGTCCCCGTACGGTCGCCGGCGCTCCACTCCAGCTCCAGGTACCAGCGGCAGTCGCAGCCCGCCGCCCGCGCGGAGACCAGCAGCTCCTCGGGGTCGGAGGAGGTGACCTTGTACGGGAAGGAGATAGCCGGGATCTTCCGGACCTCGGCGCCGGAGGCGTCAAGGCCGTCGACGGGCCTCGCGAGCGGACGCGGCCGGTCGAGGTCCACGGCGAAGTGGCGCGGGGTGACGGCGCCGCCACAGCCGTTGTCCATCCGGTACGCGTTCCACGGCAGCGGCGCGGCGCGGTCGACCACGCGCACGTACAGGGCGTGGAGGACGACGGCGTCGGACGGCGACCGGCCCTGGACCGTGATCCGCACCAGCGCCTCCCCGCCGTGCACGGCACCGTGCGTCCCGGCCCACGCCCCGGAGTCGGCCGCGACCGGCGGCGGGGCGACCGCACGGGGGGCCCGGTCCACGAGGTAGGTGTGCCCGCAGCCGCCCTCCCAGAGCTGGGAACCGATGCTCCATGTGAAGGGGAGGGGGGCCGCGGTCCGCCCCGGAGCGGTGGAAGCGGGAGCGGGAGCCGTACGGGTGGGGTGGCCGAGTAGGGCGGCGGCGAGGGCGAGCACGACGAGGGCGACGGCGGCGGCGACGAGGAGGGGAGCGGGGGCGCCACGACGGGGGCGAGCGCGGGGCGCCTCAGGCGCGGACGGTTCCGGGGTCGATTCCGGCGCGGCCGACACGGTCGGCACAGGCGTGGACACGGGCTCGGCCGCTCGGCGGCGGGCGCGGTCCGCCTCCGTCCAGGCCGCCTCCAGGGCCCGCCTTTCCTCCTCGTCCGCCCCGCACAGCAGGGCGAGGCGGTCGACCACGGCGAACTCCTCCGGGACGGTCGCGCCCGAGCAGTAGCGGTGGAGGGTGGACGCGCTGACGCTCAGTCGCCGGCCCAGCGCCTCGTAACTCCTCCCGTCCCGCGCCTTCAGCGTGCGCACGAGCCCCGCCAACTCCTCGACGGCGGCGTCCTTCGGCATTCCATCCCCCTCGACCCTGCGTCCCATCCTTCACGTCCTTGCACGTCAGCGGGGGTGGAATGGTTCCGGGACGCTGGTGGGCGCGTGATCGTTGCAGTCGGCGGCCGCCGGCCCCACGCTGGTTGAGCACTGACCGAACGAACGACCCGACGGGGGATCCACCACCATGAACAAGCTCCGCACCGCACTCGCCACGTCAGCCGCTGCCGCACTGGGCCTCGCGGCCCTCGCCACAGCCCCGGCGCAGGCCGCTGCCCAGCCCGCCTTCCTCGCCGCCTCCCAGATGCCGCCGTCGTCGACGCCGTGGAGCGCCACCCAGGTCTTCACCGGCGTCCCGGAGAACGGCGGCGTCCTCTGCGCCCCGTACAAGATCCCGGCGCAGAACACCCGCTACCGCGAGTTCAGCACCGAGCTCGACACCAACGGCGTCCAGGTCACCACCGTCGCCCGTACCGAGGCCGACGCCGTGAAGCTGGTCGACACCCTCCGCGGGGCCCTCGCCGGCTGCGGCGCCCTGCTGGAGCAGCAGAACCCGGGCCTGCACGCCGTCAGCGCCTCCCATGGCAAGCTCGCCGTCGAGGAGGGCGCCTGGGTCTACAGCCTGGACACCGCCGACCCGCAGATCGGCATCTCCGACATCCACCTGTTCTCCGTCGGCCGCGACGGCCGCACCGTCACCCTCGTCCGCTGGGGCCAGATGGGCGACCTCGAGGACGCCCCGCTGAGCGCCTTCCGCACCACGACGAAGACCGCCGTCAACAAGCTCCACTGACCCGGGGGCTCCCCGAGGGCTGACCACAGCTCGAAGCGGCGCGGCCGGAACCCGGGCGCGCCGCTGTCGTGCCTACCTGCTCCACCGACGGCGACCACTTCCTGGCCTTCACCAGCATCGCCTGCACCCTCATCTGCTACCGCAGAACGGGATCGTGGACTCGGGCAAGAAGGTGGCGCCGAGAGCAGCTGCCACCGCCACGGCGAGGATCGCGACGAAGCCGAGGTACTGGCCCAGCATGATCCGGCGGGTGGATCCAGGGTGGCCAGCGCCTCGGGCGAAGAACAGCGCCAGGACCAGGATGTCGTCGATGTTGGTGGCGGCGAACAGGCCGGCTGCCTGCCCGAGGATGCCCAGGTCCACGAGTATCGGCTCTCCTTGGCTGCGGGTGTCCCGGTGCCGCCACCGGCGACCATCCGCTCGGCCACGGCCTCCTGGTCGGTGAACTCGGCCTCCATCAACAAACCGCCGACGTCGTCGGGGGTGAGCCAGCCCCATTCCGGCACCGCCGGGGACAGGGACAGCGGAGTGCCGCCGATCATCACGCGTCCGCTGTCGTCCTGGGCGCGGAACACCTCTTCGGCATCCCACTTCGTGCCACGCGCCGCGGTCGCCCGTTTCGCCCGCCCTTGTGCCGGCCCGTCGGAGTGCTACGGAGAGGTGGGAAGGTGCGGGGAGCGGAGCACGAGGAGGGTGATCTCGCTGGGGGCGAAGACGCGGAACGGCGGTCCCCAGAAGCCGGTGCCGCGGCTGGTGTACAGGAGGGTGCGGGTGCCGTGCCGGCTTAGGCCGGCGAGGGCGGGCTGGTCGATGCGGACCAGGTGGTGGAAGGGCCAGATCTGGCCGCCGTGGGTGTGGCCGGAGAGCTGGAGGTCGATGCCGTCGGCTGCCGCCCGGTCGACGAACTTGGGCTGGTGTGCCAGGAGCAGGACGGGCAGGTCGGGGTCGGCGCCGTTCAGGGCTCCGGCGAGGTGGGCGCGGTGCCCGGCCAGGCCCGAGGACTCGGCCGTGACGTCGTCCACGCCGGCGACCACGAGGGTGTCGCCTCCGCGTTCGAGCAGCACATGGCGGTTGCGCAGCGGCTCCCAACCCAGCTCGTCCATCAGGTCGACCCAGCCCTGGGCCTCGCTGTAGTACTCGTGGTTGCCGGTGACGTACACCCGGCCCCGGGTGGCCCGCACGGTGGCGAGTGGGGCGGCCTGGGCCCGGCGGCGTTCGGCCGTGCCGTCCGCGATGTCGCCGGTGTGACAGACCAGATCGGCTTCCAGGGTGTTCACCGTCTCGCACACCCGTGCCGACCAGCGCGTGCGATCGAGGGGACCATAGTGGGTGTCGGTGATGAGGACGACGCGGAGGCCGTCCAACCCGGCACCCAGCCGGGGGAGTTGCACGTCGAGCCGGCGCACGCGTGGCACGCGGCGGGCTTCGGCGTACCCCCAGGCGAGGAGTACGGCGGTCACGCCCAGGACGGCCCACGTGACGATGCGGGCCCGGTCCTGGCTCTCGCCGACGCCGGCCACGGTCAGGGCGAGCCGCAGCAGGACACCGAGCAGAACGGACCAGGTGAACAGAACCCAGCCGGCGCCCAGCAGGGTGTCACCGACGATCGCCGCCCGGTCCTGCTGGCGCCGGCCGTGGCCGCGCGTCATCGCGAGCGGCATGGCAACGAGGCCGAGGGCGAACAGGGCGGTGCCGACCAGAGTGAGGGGCAACGGCCAGTGCTGGCCGGTGTGCAGGAGCACCCAGCAAGGCACGGTCCACAGCAGGACGGGGGCGATCAGGGGGATGTAGCGCATCAGGCGGTGCAGTCGGCTCTGTCGCGGCACGTGCGCTTCGCTGTCGGCGGGTCGGGTGTCGCTGGTGTCGGTCATGCTTCCCCTCCCTGACCGGGCTGGCGTCTCGCGCACTGTATCCGGTCGTCCTCGGGCCCGCCGGACCGGCGTTCACGGGCGCGGATCCTGGAGCAAGTTGGGGCGGGCTCGGCATTCCGCCGAGCCCGCCCCGCCGACTCCGTACCGGAGCCGGACTCGTGTCACGCCGTCAGCGCTGCAGTGTCAGCAGACCCGGACGGTAGGGCAGGAGGCCGTAGTCGCCACCGGAGTTGGGGCTGCGCCCCTGGTAGAGCAACTGCAGATTGCAGGGATCGACGGTCATGGTCTGATCGGCGCCGGTACGGATCAGTTCGCCATGACTGATGTCGTTGGTCCAGGTGGCGCCGCTGTTGGCCTTGCCGGCGAAGGGATTGCTCTCGGTCGCGGCCTGGGGCGTCCACGAGCCGTTCAGACTGGTGGCCGTGAACGAGCGGAAGTAGCGGCCCTGCGAACCGATCGCCTCGACGATCATGAGGTAGCGGTTCTGGCCCTGCAGCTTGTAGACCTGCGGGGCTTCGAACAGGTTGTTCGTCGTGTCGCTCATGACCACGGTCGACGTCGTGCCGAAGCTGCCCGGGAAGTTCCCGATCGGCATGCTGGCCCGGTAGATCTTGCCGTTGTCACCGGCGAAGAACAGGTACATGTTCGTCCCGTCACCGATGAGCGTCTGGTCGATGGGTCCTGTTCCGGAGCCGGAGATGCTTCCGGAGAAGAGGGTTTGCGGGGACGACCAGCCGTTCGGGTTGGTGGGGTCGCTCGACGTCCGGTAGGAGAAGGCGGTCGCGCCCCACTGGTAGGTGAGCACCCAGATGTTCTTCGGCGCGAAGTAGAAGAGCGTGGGCGCCACGGTGGAAGCCGACATCGTGTTCTGGCCGGCCGAGGCCATCTCCGACCAGTCGGTGAACAGGCTGAAGTTCATCGAACCCCAACTCGTCCCCGTGTCGTGCGTCGTCGCGTAGACGAGTTGCCTGCCGTTGTAGGGGACGACGGTGAAGTCCTTGAGCGAGACCCACCCCGCTTTGGGCTGCGCCAGCGCGCCCGTCGATGTCCAGCGGTATGTCGACGGAAGATCGCACGGGCCGGGGTTGTCGCCGCCGACCTTGACGAGCTGCCACTGCTGGTTGGTGCCGCCCCAGTCGTCGTACTGGACGATGTTCGCGTTGTCGGCGGTGGAGGCGCCCTGCACTTCGAGAGCCTTGTTGCTGTGGCGCGAAACGAGCCGCACGTAGCCGTCCGAGCTGTCGGCCAGCCGCCACTGCTGGTTGGTGGCGTTCAGGTCGGACCACTGGACGATCGATCCGCCGTTCGCGCTGGACCAGTTGTAGACGTCCAGCACCTTGCCCGAAAGGCGGGACTTGATGCGGTAGTAGCCGCCCCCGGAATCCACGAACTGCCACTGCTGCTGGCTCTGATCGTTCCTGGTCCACTGGGTGATGCGGGCGCCGTCGTTCGTCGCCATGTTGTAGACGTCCAGGGCCTTGCCGCTGTTGCGGTTGACCAGCACGTACGAGGCGTTGGGGTCCACGGTCGCCGCGGCGGCGGGCTGAGCGCCGAGGAAGGTGGCCACGAGCAGCAGGGGCGCAAGGAGGGCGAGTAAGTGTCGTAGACGGACCAGGGCGGGATGGCGAAACCACATCAAGGGGGCCTCCATCGGGGGCGGGAAGCGGTGGGCGGGGGAGCGGTGATCCGGATGGACCGCGGAGCGGACGTGCCGGGACAGGGGAAGGCGATCTCGAAAGTTTCGAGAGATTCTCGAATGCTTCGACGGCACAAGCTAGGAATGCGGGGCCTGTCGGTCAAGGCCTAGGGCTGATCTGTCCACAAACAGCGTCTGCCCCTTACGCCTGACAAGCCGTCGAGCCGACCGGACCCGTCCGCAGTTCGGGAAGGTCACTCGCCCATCCGCGGCGCCAGCGCAGGGAAGGGTGGTCGAGTCAGTGGCGCCGCCCGCATTCCCGGCCCGGCCCCGACCTCGCCCTGCGTCGGGTGTCGACAGCGACGCCGGAGTGGATGTAAGGGATCACACTCTCTCGTGCGGTCCAGAAAGTTTCGAGCGAGAAGTCGAAACTTATTTTGCGATGAGTATTGACGACGCCCCGTCAACACTCAATCATCCCTGTCTGGGAAACCGGCCGCAGTTCGGTATATCGAACAACTCTGGCGGCGAGCAATGCCCTAAGAACCGTGTGTGGCACGGCAGACCACGTACAGCCGCAAGACAGTCCAGCGCAGGCGTGACAGATCCGCGCACCACAGCACCTGTGCCACCTGCGCGACAGATCCGCGTCAACGGCACACGCGTCACCCATGTTGTTCCAGTGAAGTGCGTAGCAGCGATAGGCCAGTGGAGATCGTCCGATCCCACGTCCGCGGTGTCCGGTGATCCCGTGCTGCCGCGTTCAGGCCAGACCCGTCCGTCTCCGGACCGAGAGCGGACGACACGTTCCTCTTCGCTTCCGTCCTTCCGTGATGTCCACCTTGGAGGCACAGTCATGGGCTCCTACGCCCTTCCCGGACCCCACATACGCCGGAAGATCCGCGGCCTGCTGCTGGCGCTGGTCGTCGGCGTCCTCGGCGCGGTGACCGTACTGGTCGCGCCGCCGCCCGCACACGCTGCCGAGAACACGCTCGGCGCCGCGGCGGCGCAGAGCGGCCGCTACTTCGGCACCGCCATCGCCTCGGGCAAGCTGGGCGACTCGGCGTACACGACGATCGCCGGCCGTGAGTTCAACATGGTGACGGCTGAGAACGAGATGAAGATCGACGCCACCGAACCGCAGCGCGGCCAGTTCAGCTTCACTGCCGGTGACCGCGTCTACAACTGGGCGGTGCAGAACGGCAAGCAGGTGCGCGGCCACACGCTGGCCTGGCACTCGCAGCAGCCAGGATGGATGCAGAACCTCAGCGGCAGCGCACTGCGCCAGGCGATGATCGACCACATCAACGGCGTGATGACCCACTACAAAGGCAAGATCGCCCAGTGGGACGTCGTGAACGAGGCTTTCGCCGACGGCGGTTCGGGAGCCCGGCGCGACTCCAATCTGCAGCGCACCGGCAACGACTGGATCGAGGTCGCCTTCCGCACCGCGCGCGCAGCCGACCCGGCCGCCAAGCTCTGCTACAACGACTACAACGTCGAGGACTGGACCTGGGCCAAGACCCAGGCCATGTACGCCATGGTCCGCGACTTCAAGCAGCGCGGCGTACCCATCGACTGCGTCGGCTTCCAGTCGCACTTCAACAGCGGCAGCCCGTACAACAGCAACTTCCGCACCACTTTGCAGAACTTCGCGGCCCTCGGCGTCGACGTGGCTATCACCGAACTCGACATCCAGGGCGCCGCGGCCACGACCTACGCCAACGTCACCAACGACTGCCTGGCCGTCCCGCGCTGCCTCGGCATCACCGTCTGGGGCGTGCGTGACATGGACTCCTGGCGGTCGGGGGACACGCCGCTGCTATTCAACAACGACGGCAGCAAGAAGCCCGCGTACACCGCCGTCCTCAACGCCCTCAACGGCGGCACCACGACCCCGCCTCCCCCGGGCGGCGGACAGATCAAGGGCGTCGCCTCCGGCCGCTGCCTGGACGTGCCCGGCAGCAGCACCACCGACGGCACCCAGCTCCAGCTGTGGGACTGCCACTCCGGCACCAACCAGCAGTGGACGTACACCTCCGCCGGCGAGCTGCGGGTCTACGGCAACAAGTGCCTGGACGCCGCCGGCACGGGCAACGGCGCCAAGGTCCAGATCTACAGCTGCTGGGGCGGCGACAACCAGAAGTGGCGCCTCAACTCGGACGGATCCATCGCCGGCGTCCAGTCCGGCCTCTGCCTCGACGCCGTCGCGGGCGGCACCGCCAACGGCACGCTGATCCAGCTCTACACCTGCTCGAACGGCAGCAACCAACGCTGGACCCGCACCTGACGGGACCTGCCACATGCGACAGGGGGAGGTCGATGAAGACCTGCGGTGCGGCTTCCCCCGCCCCCCACGAGTTCTCATATGGACCCGGATCGCCGCCGTGGTGGCGGCGGCCCTCGCGATCGGCATGCTCGGCGTGGTGCATCCGGCGCCCGCCGCGGCGGCGACGGCCATGTCGTTTCAATGACACGCGCGCACCACGGAGTGGAGCCAGGATGATCCTGGCTCCACTCCGTCGACTACTCTCCGTTCGAAGATGCCGCGCGCCCTCGATGCCGAGCCTGGCGAGGGCAGTGGGTAGATGCAGGCGGGCACCCTCGGTGGGACCGGCCTCGTGCCACCGGTCACGTTGAATCGGTTGATCCGTCGGGTTGCCCGGCGTGCAACGTAGACGACGGCGGTCTGCGCCAGTAGGTGACAGCCGGGCAACCGCTTCCGCGCTCTGGAAGAACCCGAGCTTCTTCGGGCTGTACGAGACCAGGAGGTTCTTCGTCTGCTGGTAGTGCTCCAGCATCATCTTGTGGTTCTCGCGGCCGATACCGGACTGCTTGTAGCTGCCAAACGCCGCATGCGCGGGATACGCGTGGTAGCAGTTCGTCCAGACACGGCCGGCCTGGATCGAATGCCCCGCGCGGTGCGCGGTGCCCGCTGTACGTGGTTGGGGGCAGCAGACACGGACGTGTTTCGGGCCGTGGCCTCCGCCACAAGATCCTGAATTTCGCCGGTGACCCAGCACGCGCCGCCGATGGAGCGGGCAGGATCAGGGGAGGACGCCTCACGGGTTGGGCGTACTGCAGGGGGGGGAGGGTGCCCGGCGAAGAAGCGCGGGGTGCGGATCCCGTGGGTCACCGACGCACGCGGGGATCGCTACGACCGGTCCGAGATCGACCGCCAGCCCGCCCCGCGGTACGTGCTGCCCTTGAGGTGCGGCGGCTGCGGGACGCGGGTGAGCGCCAGGCACGGCAACGCCGACAATCCCGACAGCTGCAGCAGCCACTACTTCCGGATCGACCCGCACACCGCGGCCTGCCGGTACGACCTCGACCAGCGCGGCAAGCAGGTCACCGACCAGGCGCCGGGCACGGTAGTGCGCAAGGCTGGCCAGTGGCGGCTGATCTGCCCACCACTGCCCCACGGCGGCACCGCGGACAACAGCCGGTCCCCGGCGGGTCTGCCCGGCCGGGATGCGCCGGCGGGGCGGGGCCGCGCGTGACGAGCAAGCAGGCCGGTGCGGCCATCGCCTCGGCCCGGCGCATCGTGCGAATTCTCAACGACTTCGACCAGGACCCCGACGTCGCCGCCGAGTTCGCCGCCGTCGCGCCCAACGGCCGGCGTAACATCCCTCGGTCTGAGTTCTGCCGCGGCCGCGCGGACGTCGAGCAGCTCGCCCAGGCGCTCCTCCACCGGACCGCCGCCCCTATTCTCCAACCCGTGCGGGGACCCGTCCACACCGCTGGCGCCGCCGGCCGCAACCACGACACGTACGTCGCCCAGTACGTCGCCCGGAATCCCGTTCACATCGACGGCAAGCCGGTACGGCTGCGCGTCGCCGTGCGCAGTATCCAGCCCGAGTGGATCGGAGCAACGGCCCGCTCGGGGCAGGTCCTCGGTTACGGGTACTGGCAGCTCTTCCCTACCGATCCGGGCAAGGCTCTCGGGCAAGGCTGGATCGAGCTGCAGCTGTGGCTGAAGCAGCCCTGGCAGGCCACCCGGTGGGACACTGACGGCATCACCGTCGCCCTCCCTGAACCCCGGACCACACCCAAGCCCGCGCCACTGGCGGAACGCCGCACTTCTCCCCCGCCAGCGACAGCACCTCCAGCACCGCCCCGACCTCGAAGGCCACGCCGCTTCCCGAGGACGACGCAGCAGCTGAATCGGATGCGCCGTTCGAGCCCCACGAAAACGCTCCGCAGCCACCGGCTCCGTCCACTGAGCCGGCCCCTGCGGCCCCATCGCGCCCCGCGGTCGTCGTGCCGCCGCTCCCGCCCTTCCCGCCCTTCCCGCCGCCCGTCCCGGACGCCGGTGAACGGCGAACGAGGTTCGCAAGGTGGCTTGACAGCGCCCGACGCCCACGATGTACCTGAGCCCGCCTCGGACCAACAGAGACCCTGCCGGGCCTCGACGGGCAGCCGTCCACAGAACCGGCGCCCGCTCCCCCACCCACACCCCAAGAGCGTTCCGCAGCCACCGGCACCGCCCACCGAGCCGGCCTCAGCGACCGCTCCCCCGCCACGTCCCCCGGTCGCCGTGCCACCGATCCCGCCGCCCACCCCCGACGCCGACAAACGGCGGTCGAGGTTCGCCGGATAGCTGGACAACGCCCGGCGTTCACGGGACACCTGAGAGGCGACCGCAACGCCAAGAACGGCCCCCAGCCCAGCACTCGCCCGCACAGCCGGGCGCGGTGCGAGGGCGTGAGCGGTCCTCGGTCGAGGTGGTCCGCTGGCGGGGGCTGCTGCCGACCAACGGCTGGACGAGAGGCGCACCGCGCTCGGCGTCCCTGACATTTTCGATGGCGTCGCGGGAACCGCGGTGCTTGAATGCCGCGGTGGTCATGAACGTGGGGGAACTGCTGGCAGCGTACGAGCGCAGCCTGCGTATCCCCGATTCGGCGCATCCGCGATTCGGCACCGTGGTCGAGGGGATCGGACCGCTGACCCTCACGCACTACGGCACCCACTGCATCGTCGATCACCCCGCCCTGGACGCTTCGATGTCGACCGCGCGGCTTGCTTCGCAAGTGCAGCAGTGCGCGGCTGCGCGTGTGGAACCTGTGGAGTGGCGCGTGTTCGCCCACGACACAGAAGCGTCACGGCTGACGGCCTCGCTGGAAGCAGCGGGCTTCACCGCAGGATGGGAGCGCAGTGTCCTGGTCGGCGAAGTCGCCGAGCTCGACTTCGCCCAGCCGCCGCCCGGGTGGGGAATTGAATCGGTCCGGTGGGACGAGGCGCAGGCGCAGCAGGCGCTCGACCTCTCGGCCGGCTCCGGGCCCCACCGGGTCCCCCTGTCGGTCTGGCATGGGATGGGCTCGATCCCGTACTGGGACGTCGATGTCCGCGTGCTGACTCACCGTGGAAGGGTTGCCGCGGCGTGCTGGCTGGAGACCGTTCGGGGCACTGGGTTCGCTGCTGTCGGGGGCCTGACCGCTTCACGTGCCGAACTGCTCGCCAAGCTGCCGTTGTGGCGGTTCCAGCAGCCGGCGAAGGGGTTCCTGGTCGCCGAGGCCGACGGGCAGCTGCGCAGCGCCCTTGTGGACGTCGGGTTTCGGGACGTCACGATGGTCCGGTCCCACCATTGGACCCCGCCAGGCGAGCCCGCTGCGGCCCCGCCCGCGAGGCATTCTCTCCACGACGCCGAGTCCGGACGGATAGCGCGTCGCGGCGAGGCTCGCATCGGCTTCGACTACGCCAGCGGGAGCGGACGGTATACCGCGCCGCTCGACTCGCGCCGTTGGTTCTACGGCATGCTTGACCCCGGCGCTCCGGCGATCTCAGCCGCCGAAGGCGTCATCGAGCGCGGCCTGCGTGCCTGCGTCCGGCCCGGTGAATGGGTCTACAAGTGCCGTCCATATCTCAACGGCTGGGAGTTCGATCCGCACCGCGTCGGCGGCCCGGGACAGCCGCCCTGGCCGGGCAGCGCCATCGCCGACGATGAGTTCCAGTTCCTCCTCACCGCGGACGCCCGCCTCGGCACGTTCGCCCACTACGCCGAACAAGCCCTCGTCGTCTTCGGAGACGACCTCATCGAGCAGGTCGCCAATGACTTGGACCAACTGCTCGGCCACGGCGTCTGGACCTTCGGCTGAGCAATCAGACGACGCCCCGTCACCGATTCCTCGCGAATGTCCTGACTGAGCCGCATTCCGTGCCGTGAACCGGTGGAGCGCATCTCCGCAGAGACCGCGGTCGCACTCGTTGTGCCGGCCCCGGCTGTGCGTCCTCATGTGCCTGCATGGCGATCATGGACTCAAGCTGCGGGAACGCCTCCGTGACGTGACCCCAGACAACCTGGGCTGTCGTCGCGTTTGCGGGCCTCGACGTAGAAGACATAGTGCGCGGGCTCCATGCCGACGCCGACGGCATGGGCAGGCCTGCGGCGGCACAGGTGAGCATCGCGTAGCCAGGCTGCCAGACGCTTAGGAAACGACGAGACTGGCCCGATCGCTGGCGCGCCGAACGCTGCGGCTGCCCGGTGCCGCTTCTACACGGGTACCCGCGCCCTGTGCAAGCGGTCGAAGGAGCACAGCGTCAGGAGTCGCGGGCGGGCTGGGTGGCGCCGGGAACGGCGGTACGGCCGTGCGATGAGTTCTCGGAACCAGGACGGTCTACCTCCAGTGATGAACGGATCAGACTGCTCACCGCGAAGGCGACGGAAGGTCGCCACCAAGGGGACGGCACAGTGACCAAACGTTTGGGCAGGGTGACCTGCGATCTCTCGATCTCTGTCGACGGGTACTCGGCCGGGCTCAACCAGACCGAGCAGCGCCCGTTCGGCGACGACGCTGGTGATGGCTGGGGCGAGAGGCTGCACGCGTGGATGTTCGAAACCCCGGAGCAGCGGCAGGCCGAACTCGACCGGCTGGCGGCGGTCGGCGCCTTCATCATGGGGCGCAACATGTTCGGCCCCGTGCGCGGCAGGTGGGATCGGCAGTGGAAGGGCTGGTGGGGCGACAATCCGCCGTACCACGCACCGGTCTTCGTGCTCACCCACCACCCGCGCGACCCGCAGCCGATGGACGGCGGCACCACGTTCCGCTTCGTCACCGACGGCATCGAATCCGCACTGCAGCAGGCCCGCGACGCGGCAGGAGACCGCAACGTATCGATCCACGGGGGCGCGACCACCATCAACCAGTACCTCGCCGCAGGCTTGATCGACGAGCTGCGGCTCCACATCGTGCCGTTCACGCTCGGCGCCGGCACACGGCTGTTCGACGGAGTGCCGTCTCTGAATCTTGAACAGGTGGAGTCTCGAGCAGCGAACTCGGTCACACACGTGACCTATCGCGTGCTGTCCTGAGAGAACGGCGGTGTCGCTCACAACTGCCGCCGTGACCCGTACACACGGATCCCACCGCGTGCTGCATCGTGCGGGACGTGGGAGGCCCGCGCAGTAGTAGTGACCAGGGCCAGTCCGTCGCACGGCGTACCTATCGCAGTGCGGTACGTGCGCGGCAGCTGTCACCGACGACCAGGGCCGGGAGCAGACTGGGGCTGGCACGCTCCTGGTGCTCGGGCCCGTCCTGCTCGGCATGCCGGTCTGATGCACACAGCTCACGCCGTGCGTCCGCTGGAAGTCGAACTTTCGTTCCACACCGATGCTCACAGGCCGGACCCTTGCTGGGTTCGCGGGCACCTTCGCCGTGATGCGCCCCGGTCATGGGCCAGGGAGCGGGCTTGGGCCGATGCGCACTGCTGGCAGCGTACCCGCGCGCGATCAGGTCCGGGGGCTGGTGGTCATCGAAGACATCTGCGGAACCGCTCTTCCGAGCTGCGACACTCTGCGCGTGAACTATCCCGCGACAGACCTGCTGTCCTCTGACGAACGCGCCTTCATGATCAAGGAGAACTCGATCAGGTCGCGGGCGAGGTAAGGGGACCGGCGTTCGAGCGCGTCGGCGGAGGCGAGCGTGTCGCTGGTCATCACCAGCGGCCTCCGGATCCGCCGCATCGAGCTGCGCGAGGCCACCGCGGCGGGCTCGGACGCGGAGTACCGCGAGGAGGACTTCCGGTGCACTCCGCCGTTGTGTGCCCCGCGTCCACCGGGGTCTTCTCGGAAGGCCAGGTCAGTCCGGGTCCCCGGTGGCCTGAAGGCGGCGCAGGGCCAGGATCAGATTGCCGCTGCCGAGCGTCGCGAGGGCGGCGACGCCCCACAGGGTCGCCGTGACACCGGCCCGGTCCAGCACGGCGCCCGCGGCCAGGAAGCCCAACGGCCCGGCCAGGGCGCTGATCGTGACCACGGCCTGCAACACCTTGGGCCCGAAGCCGTCCGGCAGCCGGGCGGAGAGCAGGCCCATCAGCGGCGCGTTCGCCAGGGGTGCGGCGGCCGATGACAGGCCGACGGCGATGACGAGCACACTGGCTGGTACGGGCACCAGGAGCGTCCACAGGGGCAGAGCGACGCAGACCAGGGCCGTGCAGGCGAGTCGTACGGGGGCGACCCGTGCCGCCAGCACATAGGCGGCCACCGAGCCCACCAGGCCACCGGCGCCATGGGCGGCGATCAGCAGGCCGCCGACCCTGGCGTCCCCTTCGAACCGGGCGAACGCCAGCACCGGCATGGTGATCATCAGGGTCCGCAGCATCAGCCCGAACACCACGGTGGACAGCATCGCCCGGCTCAGGAACCAGTCGCCGCACAGATACCGCGCCCCCGCCCACAGACCGCGGGGGCCGGCCGCGGACCCTCCCCCGCCACCCCCTGCCGGGACGCGGTGCAGCAGCAGCAACCCGGAGAAGGCGAACGTGGCCGCGTCCAGCCATACCACCGATGTGGTCCCCACCAGCGGGATCAGCGCGCCCGCGAGCGCCGGTCCGGCGAACGCCGAGCCGTTCTGCACGCCTGCCAGCGCGCTGTTGGCGCGGGCCAGAGAGCGGGCGTGCGGGCTCAGCAGTTCCATCGCCAGCACCCGCTGTGCCGCGTGGTACGGAACGGCCAGCGTCCCGAGCGCCACGACGATCGCCATGAGGACGGCCAGATTGAGCGCGCCCAGTGTCTGCAGCAGCGGGATCAGCGCCACCACCGGAGCACGGGCGAAATCGGAGACGGCCATGGTCCGGCGGGCGCCCAGGCGCTGGATGACCTCTCCGCCAGCGAAGCCGAGCAGCGCCATGGGCAGCACCTGGGCCGCGAAGACCAGGCCCGCCCGGGTGGCCGAGCCGGTGGTCTCCAGCACCAGCCAGGGCAGCGCGAGCATGGTCATCTGGGTGCCCAACGCCGTCACCGCGCCCGCGACATAGACCGCCGTCAGCGCACGGTTCGGCCTGCCACCCGGTGTGCCGTTCGGCGCTCCGCCGGGTGGGACGGGGGCTGCGCCGGGCCGGGTCGCCGCGATCGTCATCGGGTCGCCCCTTTCTCCTCGGTGGGTCCGGGCCATGTGGTCGCCCCCGCACCCTGTCGCCCGCACACCGTCCGGTGCCAGGGAAGGTCCGGCAGTGGCTCACTGCCGGTGCCGCTGCGCTTTCTTCCCTGCCACGCAGCCCGCCCGTCCGGCAGTGTGATGGCCGTCGGAGCCCACCACAGCCAAGGCCACCGGCGGCGGAAGCGGACACCAACGAAGGGAGGGACGGCGATGAGCGGCGGTATCGGAACAGCGGTGCACGTCCCGTCCTTCGCCGCCCGCGACGGACGGCGAGCGGTCGAGACCCGGTATGTGGACGGTCTCCCGCAGATCGTGGCCTGGGATCTGTCGACGGGTCAGCGCCGCCGGGCGACCACCGCACCGCTGGGTGTGGAGACCGCCGCCATCGAGCCGGACGGCCACGGCCTGTGGTGGTTCGACGCCGCTCCCGGCGGTCAAGGCCGCTGGCTGCGCGGGCCGTTCGAGGGCGGGCACCCGCGCCCGGCGCTCGACGGCGTACCCGCCGGGCGGATGCACGGTCTGGCCTTCGACCCCCGCAGCGGCCTCGCCGCCGTCGGCGTCGGGGTCGCGGACCGCTCGCGGTACTACCTCGGCCGACCGGGCGAGCGTGCCCGCCTGGTGGCCGAGCAGCCCGGCTATGCGGCAGTGGTGGGCCTGGCCCCCGGCGGCCGACTGCTGGCCACCGCGGGATGCGCGTCCGGACCGGCCGCGGTCCGGCTGTGGTCACCGGCCTCCGGCGTCCTCGTGGACGCCATCCCCGGCGCAGCGGGGGACGGCGACGGCGGCGCGGTGTGGGCGCTGGGCTTCCGCCCGGACCTCACCACCGCACGGCCGGAACTGCTGCTCGTCCTCGAACGCGCGGGCCGCTACACCCTGGCCTTCTGGCGGCAGGGCGAGGGGATCCGTACGCACGGTCCCGGCTCCGCCCTCGACTTCGATACGGAGATCACCGCCTGCTGGTACGGGCCCGGCCGCACGGCGCTGGTCCAGCAGGACCGGGCGGGACGCAGCCGCCTGCTCCGCGCCGACCTCGACCGCGGTACGACGACGGTGCTTCCCACGCCCGAGGGCACGATCATCGACTTCTCCTGCGCACCCGACCGCACGGTCCACTGCCTGTGGAGCCGCGACGGCGAACCGTCCCGGCCACTGGTCTGTCACCCGGAAAGCCCGCACAGCTCGGGACCTGCGGAGCACTCGGAACCCCCGGAACGTCCCGACTGCTCCGGCCGCTCGACGACGGCGTCACGCGGCACGGCGCCCGGCGGAACGACCGGATCCAGGCGCCGCGAGCTGTGGACACGTCGGCCCTACGGGCAGATCCACAGCTTTGTGGCCACCCCGCCCGGCCGCAGGACGGGCCACCGCCCCTGGCCGACGGTCTTCCTCGTCCACGGCGGGCCCCACACCCACGACCGGGACGCCTATGACGCCCGGACCGAGGCCCTGGTCCGGGCCGGATTCGCCGTGGTGCGCACCAACTACCGCGGCTCGACGGGCTACGGCCCCCGCTGGCGGGACGACTTCGGCCACCGGGTCGGCCTCGCCCAGCTCGAAGACCTCGCCGCGGTGCGCGGCCACCTCATCGACGCGGGAGTCTCGGAGCCGGGCCGTACCGGTCTGTGCGGTTACTCCTGGGGCGGCTATCTGACGCTGCTGGCGATGGGCGTCCAGCCCCGGCTGTGGGACGTCGGGCTGGCCGTCGCCCCGGTGGCCGACTACACGGCGGCGTACCGGGCGACGACGCCGGCGCTGCGGGAGGTCGACGACCGACTCTTCGGCGGCACCCCCGAGCAAGTGCCACACCGCTATCGCGCGGCCTGCCCGATGACCTATGTGGGCCGCGTACGCGGCCCGCTCTTCCTCGCCGCCTCGGCGGACGACGAGAAGTGCCCTCCGGAACAGATCGAGCGCTATCTCGCCGCGCTGCGGCACCGCGACGTCCCGCATCGCGTCCGGTGGCTCGGTGGCGGACACGACGTGGGCCGTGACCCAGCCGGACACGCCGCCGCCTGGGCCGCCATGGTGCGCTACGCCGACGACACGCTGCGCGCCTCCCCCAGAACCGCCGACCGCCGCAACAGCGGGCGGACCGGCTCGCACCCCCCCGTCCACCACACCGAAGAAAGGTCAACCCCATGAAGCGTCACGGACTGCGCATCGACCCCATCGGCGCCACCGAGCGGGAGCGCGGGCTCATCATTCCGCCGGACACCCATGCCGCCCTGGACAAGGCGGTCCCGGTCCAGCCGAAGGCCCCGGCGCGGACCTGCACCACCCGCGCGAAGAAGAACACGGAGAAGAAGTCGCCTCTGCAGTGAGTCCAAGCAGCGCCGTAGCGGGGGGCCAGGCCCGGCACCCCGCCGCGGCGCCGGCCGTACCGGTGAGGACAGGAAGACATCATGACCGCAGCTACGGCAGCACCCCGGACGAACAGTCCCGGGCCGGAGAGGCACCGGCCGGACAAGCGCGAGACGACGGAACCGCGCCAGAACCCGCCGACGTTCCTCAGCGACCCGTACCCGACCCTGGCCAGGATGCGGCGATCGGCCCCGGTCTCCGTGCTGCACAGCGACGGCGGCCTGCGGCTGTGGATCATCCCGCGCTACGTCGATGTCCGGGCCGCGCTCTTCGACCGCCGCTTCGCGCAGGATGTGCGGCGCGCCCAGGCCCTGGCCGACAGCCGGGTCGAGGGCGTGAAGCTGGGCACCGAGGTCACCCATATGCTCAGCAGCGATCCGCCCGACCACACCCGCCTCCGCCGTGTGGTCCAGGCGGCGTTCAGCCGCAAGCGGGTCGAGGCGATGCGGCCGATGGTCGAGCGCATCACCCTCGAACTCCTCGACGGACTGGACGCGGCAGCCGCGCGCCACACCACCCGCACCACCACCGCCACGGTGGACCTGATACGTGACTTCGCCTTCCCGCTGCCGATCCTCGTCGTCTGCGAACTGCTCGGCTTCCCGCGCGAGGACCGCGACCTCTACCGGAAGTGGTCGACCGCCATCGTCACCCAGGAGGGCGACCACGCGGCGTTCCTGCGAGCCGTCCAGGAGATGGGCTCGTACGTCCTGGCCATCGCCGACCGGCGTATCCGCCGCAATGACCGTCCCGCCGATCTGCTCACCGAGCTGCTGGCGGCCCGCGAGCGCGGGGAGCTGACGGACGACGAGATCGTGGGCATGGTCGCCCTGCTGCTGATCGGCGGGCATGAGACCACCGTGAACCTGCTGGGCACCTCCTGCCTCGCGCTGCTGCGCGATCCCGGCCAGGCCGCCTGGCTGCGAGCCGATCTCACCCGGATGCCCAGGGCCGTCGAGGAGTTCCTGCGCTACGACTCCCCCATCTGTATGGCCACCACCCGCTTCACCACCGAGCCGGTGGACGTCGGCGGGGTGCAGATCCCGCAGGACGAGTTCGTGCTGCTGTCCCTCGGCGCGGCCAACCGCGACCCGGCGCGCTTCCAGGACCCCGACCGCCTCATCCTCGACCGCCGGGACGGCGGCCATCTCGCCTTCGGCGGTGGCATCCACCGCTGCCTCGGAGCCCTGCTCGGCAAGCTGGAGACCGAGATCGCGCTCACCGCGCTCCTCGCCCGCTTCCCCGGAACGACCCTGGCCTGCCAGGAGCGCGACCTGCGCTGGCGCAACACGATGATGCTGCGCGGCTTGGAGGCGCTGCCCCTCACCCTGCGCCGCTGACCCCGCCCGCACCGTCGCGGCCTGAGCCGGGTCGGTCAAGGAGAACGGGACACGGGGTGCGCAGGTGGAACTGCGCCAGACGTACGGCAGGCGAACGGGCCGCCGACCGGCGTTGCGGGCTGGTGGTCGGCCTCCGTCGCGGCCTCGCCGCAACCGGTGGCCGACCTGGTTGGACGACTGGGGGATGACAGCGCGGGTTGCGCGTCGCCGGAGGTGATTGCGGATCGCGCGGGATGAATACGCGCGGTCAGCCAGGACGACATCGCGCAGGCAGCGGATTACGCGCACCTGCCGGCCCGACGCGGGGGCGCCCTCGAAGTGGTACCGGTCAGTGCTGCCAGTAGTCGCGCTCGGGGAGTTCCACCCACAGGTCGGGGGGCCCGGTAAAGGGCCGCGGGTCGGCGGGGAAAAGGCCCGCGTGGGCGCAGCACTCGGCGATCTCGTGGGAACCGTAGATATACGCGGTAAGGACCTCCTCGGGAGCCATACCGGTGCACGGGCCCCCGCCGGGGTGCAGGTCCCAGCCCTCGACGACACCGTCGCGCACGAGGCTGCCCTGGTTGCCGCTCTTGGGGTTGGCGTACATGCCGTAGCAGACGGTACCGGCGGAGAGCATGGCCTGTACGCCCGGCATCTGTGGCCCGTACCCCCAGGGCTGGGTGACGACGCAACCGCCCGGTACGGTCGTCACTCCGACGATGCGCAGGCTGTCGTCCGTGTCGACGCCGTAAGGGTCGTCCAGGAGCTCGGCGAGCAGCGCGGCGTCCGGCGGCAGCGCTGCCAGGCGCCGTACGGCCTCCTGCGCGTCGATGCCGGCAACGCAGGCCAGTCCCGTGCCGTCGCAGTAACCGATCTCGGCCAGGGCTGCGGTGCGCCGCCGACCTTCCTGCGCCGCTGCGGACTCCGCCTCGCTGAGCCCCGGTTCGCCCTCGGGCAGCCGGAACAGGTGCGGTGTGGGCCCGGCCAGGCTCAGTCGCCCCGGTGACCAGCCGGCCAAGACCGGCCGCCATGGGTAGGCTCCCGCGGCGACGAGGACGCGTGCGATCTCCGGCCGGTGCCCGACCACCGCCTCCCACAGGGCGGTCGTACCGTCCTCCAGGGCGTCGACGTCGGCGACGCGCCCGGCCAGCTCCGCGACGACCTCGGGCGAGCCGAACGCCACGGCCCGGTGCAGGGGGCGTTCTCCGCACGGGAGCGCCTCCGGATCGGCGCCTTGGTCGAGCCGTCGCCGGATGTCCCGGTGGTCCCGCCAGCCCTCCCAGCCGACGCCGCCCTCCCAGCCGTCTCCCGGTCCCGTCCCCATGTCGCCTCCCGCACCCCGCCCGACGGCACCCTGCCGCACACCGACCACCCTTGCAGACGGGTCCGACAATGCCACCGCCGTCACGGCGTCGCGGCGGGCCATGGACGCCGACGCCACCGGTCTGCCGTGGGTCGTACCCTCGCCGAGCATCCCGACGCCCGCGGTCGCCACCTCTACCCGGCACCTGTCTGTTCGAGGGCACCAATGTGTCGAAGGGCTGCGGAACGACGCAGCCCTTCGAGAACGTCGGGGGCGCCGTACGTCGACACGCGAGCCCTGTGTTGCCGGACTCGCCGTTCCCCGACTCGTCGTCATAAGCGGCCGCCCGGTAGGCGATAGTGCGCCGGGCGCCCCGGCCTACCAGCTGCGACAGCAGGAGGAGCGCGGCGAGTCGGTGAGATGGTTGCGTCCGTGCGGGCTCGGTTCGAGGCCTCGGCGGGGGCGTGGGGCGGGGGTTTCCACGGCGAGCCGTTGATGAGCTTCTGCACGGTTTCCTCGAAGTGGTCGGCCCGGATGTTGCCCAGCGGGCCCTGTCCTTCGGGAGCGGTCGTGCACAGGGTGAGTAGGTGGCGGGTGACAGCCTCGAGGCCGACGACCATGTCGGGGCCGGCGTAGTGGGTTAGCGCCGACCGAGGCGGAGCGAACGTCTTCGCCTTCGGGGTCGCGGGAGTTGAAGGGCGGGAACGACCACGGGTCGCGTCCCGCGATGTCCAGGACGTCCCGCAGCATCTCGCGTACGTGGTCAGGCAAGTCCTCTACGGTGCCTGCTGGTTGGGGCGACAAGCGGGCAAGACAGGGTGGCTGTGCGTCGCTCACGGACGGGCTCCGAGGACCTGGTCCAAGTCGATGCCGTCGGAGTCGTCGCACCCGGCCGCGAGGAAGGCATCGACAGCCGGGGCCTGGCCGGGTGGGACTGAGCGCTCCGGTTGACACTGCTGGCCAACGGGAGCGCTCGATGCGCATCAGTGAAACCACACCACGAGGCGTACATTCTCCGCGCCGTGGATCTCGCTGAGGATGGCCATCACGCGCCACACCCGGCCCCAGTCGGTGCTGGTCCCAGCGACTGCGGCGCGGCTCCGTGTACCGGAGGCGTCTGTCTCCTGCCAGTCGGTGACCTCAAGCTCGGCCCAAGTCAGCCAGGTGGTCCCGTGCACGTCGTCCGGGCCGCCGTAGGCCATGAAGTCCCTGCGCAGCCCATCCGAGGCGTCATTCGGGAAGCCGCGCCCCTCGGCCAGAGGGCGGAAGCCGAAGGAGTTACGGATTCCGAAGAGGCAGGCCAAGCCGTCGTAGGCGTTGCCGACGTTGAGCAGAAAGAGATCGATACCGGCTTCCCATACAGAGTCCTCGTCCTCCGGCCCTCACAGGCGCGCCCCCGGCCGGCACTCGATCACTCCGCTGACATCGGTCGACATGCCCGAGATCCTGCCCTGAGCCCCTCAGCCGCCGCATGCGCATTTCGACTCGGGTCACCGGCCGCCGGAGAAATTCCCGGCGGCCGGCGGCCCGTTGAGAGGCTGGGGAACGGTGTCCTCGGCGCGGGTCCCCGTTACTCGCAGGGATAGCTGGTGATGCGGACGGTGTACGCCGAGGAGACCCAGCGGTTGGTGCCCACATTGCGGAAGCCGTTGGTGGTGGACGCCGATGCGAGGATCGTGGAGCCGTTGGCGTAGGACCCGACCGCCGAGTAGCTGGTACCGGGACCGCTGCGGATCAGCAGACCGCCGCTGGCGTTGACCCTGTAGTAGCACTGGGTGGCGAGCGCACCGGCCGGCGCGAGCTCCACGGCCCCGCCCGTCGTCCGAGCGGGCGCGGCGGCTTGGGCCGTGAGACCGCCGCCGAGGAGCGCGGCGGCGGACAGGGCCGCCACGGCCACCGTGCGGGCGGCGGACCGACGCGGTGACATGGTGCGGCGTGCTGCTGTGACGGTCATGAAATCGATTCCCCTTGTGTCGTCGGTTCTGGGTGCGGAACACGTATGTAGGAGCAGGCCCGGGTCGGCCGAGCGGTGTCACCGCTCAAAGACACCTGAGCCGCGCACGATGTGTGCGCCACCGGGGCGAAGTCGGTGAAGTGGTCATGCGCACTCCCCTTTTGTCGAAGGCGGTGTACCCAGTGGGCCGGCATCGGGCTTCCCCGGACACGCCGAATGCCATGAATGCTCCGGGGTGTCGTGTGGTGTGGCCACGCCCTTAAGCCGTGGCTTAAAGGACTGTGGCAGCGCCGTGCGGCGCTATCGGTTCCCGTCCAGCAGTTCACGGCCCAGCGCGGCGGTCATGTGCGGTACGGAACCAGGTCTGCGCTCACCGGTAGTCGACGGCCTCGAAAAGTCGCAAGTTCTGTTCGGTCCAGTGGCCGTCGTCGCCCCATCCTTCCTTCCTGTCCGTCCCTCTTCTCCCTGCCCCGGTGCAGGGAGGCAGTGCCTGAAGAAACACCCACCCGCCTGCCGGGTACGCCTGAGGTGAGGAGATACAGAGCATGCAGGCTGCGGCCCTGCCGCGCCCGGGCGGAGGGGGCGCCTGAGGCGATCAGCAGCGTGTCAGGCGGGCACCTCGCCCGGAGGAAGGGGTCACGTCTGCCAGGCGCCCTCAGGCATCATGTGCCATCCGACATCCGCCGTAACCACTCGCGAAGCTGCCGGATAAAGTCCGTGCCTGATCGGGTCCGGCTGACAGGCCCGCGCATGGAGTGGGAGCAGCAATGACCGAGGCGGCCACGGGTGGGGCATCGTGGGAGATCGACGCGAACACAGGGGGTGAACTGTCGGTCCGCTGGTGGAAGTGGGCGCTGTCGGCGCCGGACGACCGCAGCCCCGTCACGGACACGACGGGGGAGCACGCGGCCTGGAACCAGCCGGACGATGTGTGGTTCCTCGCCGGCACCTACGGAGGCCGGACAACCCGAACCTGCCCACTGCCGGCCGGTCGGCCGGTCTTCTTCCCGGTGCTCAACATAGAGCACTCGCGCAGCTACTCGAAGACGCCTGTGAGCCTTCCGGTTGCCGAGGCTTTGGCCCGCCTCAACGGTACGCCACTGCAACTCAGCGAGTTCACCGGACAGTTCCGAACGGGCTTCACGCGGCGCTACGCGTGGGGGCTGTGGGGTGCGCTCGCACCGCTGCTCCCCGGACATTACGTGCTGGAGATCAAAGCGGACACGGGTGACGGGTTCTGGGTGGACACCACCTACCACCTGACAGCCACGGATGCTTGACGCGCGGCTGTGGTGTCTTGACCAGGCGCTGCGTGGGGTGCTGCGGGGCTGCCGAGCCCCGGGCGGAGGCTAGGCGGCCGGGCCGCAGGTTCACCCCCTGCAACTGCACGACACAGCTGGTGCCTCCTTCCGACCGACAACGAGCGGACCTGCCGACCCGGGGAGATGAGGAAAGCCCCTGTTATTGTGCGCCGATGTCAACGATCAAACAGTTCCAAGTGACCTTCGACTGCGCGGAACCTGCGCGCCTCGCAGCCTTCTGGTGCGAGGTGCTGGGGTACGTCGTACCGACGGTCCCGGAGGGCTTTGCCACGTGGGGGGAGTACCACCGCTCGCTGCCGCCCGAGGACGAGATCTACTTCGCGTGTACTGATCCCTCGGGTGTGGCCCCGCGCCTGCTCTTCCAGCGAGTTCCCGAAGGCAAGGTCGTCAAGAACCGGGTGCATCTCTGTGTGCGGGCCGGCGCCGGGCTCGGGGGTGACGAGCGCCTGGCCACACTCGAGGCCGAATGCGCGCGGCTGATGGCGCTCGGCGCGAAACACGTACTGACGCAGCGCGCCGATGGTGTCAACGAGTCGTGCATCACGATGCAGGACATCGAGGGCAACGAGTTCTGCCTCGACTGATTCTCCTCCGAGACTGCGAGTTGGGGAGCCGTCGCCCATGGACCTCTCAGGTCCCGCATGCGGCGGGAGTCGACCCACAAGAGCGAGGTTGTGTAGGCGTGCGACGCCGTGCGTCGCGTGGCGCACAACGTCCCCTCTCAGGCGGCAGTCGCGCAGGATCTTCCAGGTCTTCATCCTCACGAAGGCGTGCTCGTTGACTCGGGCTCGGACCCGTTTGTGGCCGTGGTTGTGTTCGGCCTGCCAGTCGGTCAGTTCGCCGCCCCGGGGCCGGCGGTGCGCGATGACGAGGCCGGTTCCGGGGTAGCCGCCGTCGGCGATCGTGGTTGTCCGGCCGATGGCGGCCCCGGCGCCGGATTCCTCCCATGCCCTGCTCAGGCAGGCTCCGGCGTCAGCGGGTCGGTGACCAAGGTGAGGCGGCGGGCCGCATCGTAGCCGTAGGTGGTAACGGGGCCGCCCGCGTCGGTGCGTGAGGGGACGTAGCCGAGCTTGTCGTGGCCATAAGCGGTGACCGCGCCGCCGGGGGCGGTGACCTCGGTGAGCTGGTCCAGCTTGTCGTAGCCGTAGGCGGTGGCGCGCTTGTCCCAGGTGTCCGTAAGAGCGCGGTCCCCAGCGACGCTCTAATGCTGGCCTCAGGTTGATCGGGGACAATGAGCGGCAAAAACATGGATTGAAGGGGGCGGGCAGGCGTGCGGATCATGATCGCGGATGATGAAGCGGCCATCCGTGAGTCGCTGGAGCGGGTGCTCCAGGTGGAGGGTTACGACACCAGCACCGTCGCCAACGGACTCGCCGTTCTTGACGGGGTCGGTGGGGCCGAGGGCGACACGCTGGATCTGCTGATCCTCGACGTGATGATGCCCCGCCTCGGCGGGTTGGAGACCTGTCGGCGGTTGCGGGCCGCGGGTCGGGATCTGCCGGTGCTGATGCTGACCGCCCGTGACCAGGTGTCCGACCGGGTCACGGGGCTGGACGCGGGCGCCGACGACTACCTGCCCAAGCCGTTCGCGACGGAGGAGTTGCTGGCCCGGGTGCGGGCCCTGCTGCGCCGGCGCACGCCGGCCGACGGGGAGTCGCAGATCCTGTCGTTCGCCGACGTCCGGCTCGACCCCGACAGGTTCGAGGCGTGGCGGGGCGGGCGGCCGCTGCGCCTGACCCGGACCGAGTTCTCCCTCCTGCAGGTCCTCATGAGCAACGCGACCCGGGTCTTGACCCGCGACGTGCTGTTCGAGGCGATCTGGGGCTTCGACATGAGCGCCACCGCCAACAACCTCCAGGTATACGTGAGTTACTTGCGCCGCAAGATGGAGGCCGAGGGTGAGCCGCGATTGATCTACACGCTGCGCGGCCTGGGTTACGTGCTGCGGGAGACTCCTCCGTGAGCGGGCCCGCCGGCCGGGAACCGCGCCGCCTGACCCGATGGTGGCGCCGGCGGTCCCTGCGGAGCAGGCTGACGGTGATCGCGGCGACGGCCATCGCGGTCAGCGTGTTCGTGGCCTTCCAGGTGGCCAGCGAGCTCCTGGGCTGGGAGCTGCGGGACACCGCCGAGAGTCAACTGCGCGCCGACTCCCGCGTCCTGGCGACGAACGCGGAGCGCGCCGGTCTGGCGCGGGTCCAGCTACCGCCGTATCCCGGCTCCGGTCGTCTGGTGCGGGTCATCCTGCCCGACGGCTCGACCCGGACGCCGGCCGGCCAACCCGCGCTGCCCCCCGTCAGCGAGCACGCCGGGCGCGTGGCGCAGGGCGCGTCGGCCGACCTGATGGAGTCCGACGACGGCGACGAGGACGGCTACCTCATCTACACGCTGCGGGCAGGCGACGGCGCGGTCCAGGTGGCCCAGGTCGCCGACGACAGCCCGATCAACCAGTTCGGGTTCGGCATGCTGCTGATCGGGCTGCTCTGCGTGGCCGGCGGCACCCTTGTCGGGCGGACCGTGGCACGGGCCGGGCTGGCACCGATCGACCGGCTGACCGCCGCCGCGGTACGTGTCGCGCACACCCGGGATCTCGACGCCGACATCCCGGATGAGGGCGGTGGGGAGATCCGGCGGCTGATCCAGTCGATCAACGACATGCTCGCCGCACTCCGGGACTCCCGGCGGGCCCAGCGGCTGCTCGCCGAGGACGCCGCCCACGAGCTCAAGACCCCGCTCACCAGCCTGCGCCTCAACGCTGAGCTGCTGATCCGGCTCGACCGGCGCGGCACCCTGGACAGCGCACTGCCGGCGGAGAGCCGGACCCGGCTTCTCAACGATCTCGGCGCCCAGGTGGCCGAGTTGAGCACCCTTGTCGCCGAGCTGACCGACCTGGCGCGCGGTGACGTCAGCGACGAGAGCCCCGAGGTGCTCGACCTCGCCGACGTGGTGGTGGCCGCCGCGACCCGGGCGCGTTCCCGCGTGCCCGACGTGGAGGTCGCGCTCGACGTGACCTCTGTCTGGGTGAGCGGGCGTCCCGCTGCGCTCGAGCGGGCGGTGCTCAACCTCATCGACAACGCCGGCAAGTGGTCCCCCGGGGACCAGCCGGTCCAGGTCCGGCTCCGTGCCGAAGACACCTCGGCGGTGCTCGAGGTCGACGACGCCGGGCCGGGCATCGACGCCGCCGATGTACCGCGGGTGTTCGACCGGTTCTACCGTGCCGACAGCGCCCGGGCGTTTCCGGGATCCGGTCTGGGGCTGTCGATCGTGCAGCGGGTCGTCGACGCCCACGGCGGCCGGGCCACCGTCGCCCGCTCCGCACGCGGTGGCGCGCTGCTCCGGGTCGACCTTCCGGCCGCGGCCCCGCCCGCCCCGATCGCGCGGCTCACCGCCGGGGATGACACCGCGGCGTACTGACCCGCCCCGACGGCGCGGCGCAGGACCAAAGGGCGGCGACCGTCGGGCCCTTGAAAGAAAATCCGGGACGGGGCCTGGGGCCCTGTCCCGGATCTCGTCCGTGCCGCCGCGCTCACCGTTGCAGCGCGGGCTCCTCGTCGTCGACGAGCGGCTGACCGTCCGCCAGCTCCGCCGCTGGACGGGACAGCCGGCTCGGCCACCAGATCCGGCGGTCGATCAGCAAGGTGAGGGCGGGCACCAGAACCGACCGCACCAGCAAAGCGTCGAGCAGCACTCCGAAGGCGACCAGGAACCCGACCTCGATCAACATCACCAGCGGAAGCGTGGCGAGTACCGCGAACGTGGCCGCCAGGACCATGCCTGCCGAGGTGATGACGCCACCGGTGGCCGAGAGAGCTTTGAGCATGCCCTCCCTGGTGCCGAGACGCACGGTCTCCTCCCGGGCCCGGCTGGCCAGGAAGATGTTGTAGTCCACGCCCAGCGCCACCAGGAACAGGAAAGCCAACAGCGGCACCGAATAGTCGATCCCCTTGAACCCGAGGATCGTGTCGAAGACGAACACGCTGCCGCCGAAGGCCGCGGCGAATGAGACGATCACGGTGGCCATCAGGACCAGCGGGGCCAGGATCGCGCGCAGCAGCAGCCCGAGGACGATCAGGACGACGGCCAGCACCAGTGGGATCACCAGCTTCTCGTCGCGCTTGGTGGTCACCTCGGTGTCGAGGTTCTCCGCACTTGGCCCGCCGACGATCGCCTCCGCCCCGCGCACCGCGTGCACGGCGGTGCGCACCCGCTTGATCGTGTCGTACTCGGCGACGGTGTCCGGCGCGTCCTTCGGGAACACGGAGATGTTGACCCAGCCCCCGCTGGTCTGCTCCGGGATGGCCCGGGCCACCCCGCGAGTGTCCTTGACGATGTCGAGCACCCGCTCCTGGTGCGCCGGCCGCGTGAAGATCGTCATCGGCTGGCCGCCGAGCTCCGGGAAGTGCTGGCGGAGAACGGTGAAGCCGGTGACCGACTCCGGCGCGGACAGGAACTGGTCCTGCTCCCGCAGAGCGCCGGTGTTGCCCGCCAGCCCGAGGGCGAGCACGCCGAGGACGCCGAGCGAGCCGAGCGTCGCCAACCACCGACGGCGGCTAATTGCGGTACCGAGCCGTCCCCACAGCCCCGGCCTCTCCCCCACGGCTGTGCTGAACCGCGGGACGGCCGGCCAGAAGATCCGCCTGCCGAGCACCACGAGCACCGCCGGGAACAGCGTCAGCATGGCCACCAGCGCGCACAGGATGCCGGCCGCACCGATCGGTCCCAACCCGCTGGTGCTGTTCAGGTCCGCGACGAGGAGGCAGAGCAGGCCTGCGGCCACGGTGGCCGCGGACGCGACGATGGCCGGCGCCGCGCCGCGTAGCGCGTGGACCATCGCGACCCGGACGTTCTCATGGTGGTGCAGCGCCTCCCGATATCGAGCGATGAGCAACAGCGCGTAGTCCGTGCCGACGCCGAATACCAGGATCGTCAGCAGCGCCGAGTTCTGGTCGTTGACCACGATGCCGAAGCCCTTGACAAGCAGGTAGACGGTCCCCATCGCGGTCAGTGCGGCCGCGCCCACGGCCACCAGCGGGATGATCCACAACACCGGGCTGCGGTAGGTGATGATGAGCAGGAGCGTGACGACGACGATGGTGGTGAGGAGGACCTGCACGTCGATGCCGTCGAAGACGGCATCCATGTCGCCGTCGATAGCGCCCGGGCCGGTCACGTCGAGTTCCAGGCCGGAGGGGCGGTCCTTCGCGGCGTCACGCAATGGGCCGACGATGTCCTCCGGTGCGCCGTAGGCCGTGCTCACCTCGAGGGTGAACATCATCGCCTTGCGATCGCTGGAGGGCCTCAGCGGTGCGCCCTCGTCATCCTCGCCGGCCGCCGCCGTCGCCTTCGGCGGGTACCGCTTGGCAAGGGTGTTGTACTGGCGCTTGACCGTCGCGCGGTCGTCGTCGGTCATGCCGCCGGCACGGTGGTACACGAAGACGAACGTGTTGCTGTCACCACCGGGGAGACGGTCGTCCAGCGCAGCCACCTTGGTGGACTCGGCACCGGCCGGCAGGGTGTCCACGGCGCTGTCGGTGGTGACCGAGCTCAACTTTCCGCTCAGCGGCACCATGGCCGCCGCCAGCACCAGCCACAAGCCAATCACCAACCACGGCACCCACCGGCCCGCCAACCGACCGGCCGGTGCTTCCCCGGACGGCGCTGCGTTGACTGCCATCACTAGCCTCCTACGTAAGAGTTGCATCGCTTGTCTGGATGCCGACTTCCTACGGAGCGAACCTGAGACGACTGTTAATGCGCTGCTCAGACCGGTTGGCGGAACCATGCGCCCAGCGCACGCACCAGCGTGGTGGCGTCGAGGTCCTGCCCGGTGGGCAAAGCCCGGGCGACACAGTCGTCGTGCCGAATGAGCAACGCGTCGACGTCCACCCGGTCCGTGCGGGCGGTGACGGTGTTGACCCGTCCGGTCCACGCGGCCGAGGCGTCGCGGGCCTCCGCACGGTCGACGAGGTCGAGCAGGAGCCCGCGCCCCTCACGCAGCAGGTCCACCGACCGGGTCACCGCGATGACGACGTCCGGGTCGGGCCTCTCCAGCGTCAACTTCGTGTCCGGGCACAGGGAGCCGACAGCTCGCCTGGCAGCAGCCACCGATCACCTACTCGGCCCGCTACGGCGCATCCCTGCCCGACGCCCTCGTTCAGCGTGCCGCTGAGCGTGGGATGGCGACGCTGGCGCTGACCGACGGGGACACCGTCGCGGGCACTGTCCGCTTCGCCAAAGCCGCCACGGCCGCCGGAACCCGCCCGACCTTCGGCGTCAACGTGGCCGTTGCCCCACTCACCGCACCGAGTCCTGCTGTCAGCCGTTAACGGACGCCGACGCGCGGCGATGCGCACTTCGACCTCGATGTGGAATCCGAGCGGCGCCTTCAGGTGTATGACGCGGTCATCGCCCGGTTCGGGGGGAGCGGACTGCGGTCACCGGGATGCCGGAGACCTACCGGGCCCGGCACGCCCTGCGCGATACCGGCCTCGCTCTCGGCATCCCGCCGCAGGTGGTCGGGGACTTCGCCAAGAGCTTCCCGCATATCTGGGCCCGGGACATCCGCGGCGCCCTCGCCGAACTGCCAGAGCTGCGGGAACTCGCCGGTCGCGGCAGAACGTTGTCGCAGACATCTCGCTGTTCCGACCGGGTCCGGTCAGGACGGAATGCCGGCTCTCTTCATCGCGCCGGCACCCGCGTGACGGCGGGTACCCGGCGTCGTTGGACGATGCGCCCCCGGAGTCGGGCCCTGGGAGGTTGTGACTGATCCCTGGCCCGCGGTCCCGGGGGGTTAGCTTTCTTGCGCATCGCCTTGCGGTGCGCACCAATGCGAGCTTGATCCGATCCGCCCCGCCCCCTCCGCGGGGATCCTTCACGGCATATCGGAGCGGCCTTGTTGTTCGTCGGTGATGTAGTACTGGCGCAACCGGGCCCGTTCGGTCTCTCCGCGTTCAGTGCCGCGCATCCGCTCGTCGACGCCCGTCGACGCCTCGCGGTCTCTGGGGCGTTCGGAACCAGCGGCGACGGTGCCCTCCTCCTCCTGCTCCTTGCCGCTGCGGGCGATGCCCGAGGCGGTGGTGTCGTCGTAGCCGCTCTGCGGGGTGGCGGTGTCGGGGTGCTCTTCGCCGCTGCGCGCGATGCCCGAGGCGGTGGTGTCCTCGTAGCGGCTCTCCGGCGCGCCGACAGGAGAGGTGTCGGGAGAAGTCGTGGCGCCGGCGTGAGCCCAGCCACCTTCATCTGGCTGATTGGCTTGCTGCCAGGCCGCGTCCCAGGCGAGGCCGTAGTACTCGTACAGCTGGTGCTCCTCCTGTACGGACAGGTGGCCGCCTGCGTCGACGTCGACGTTGGGCGCGTCTTTGACCTTGTCTTTGGAGTAGGGCACTTCCAGGTGGTCCTCAACCACGGCGGCGTCCTGGATGGGCACGAAAGACTCGCTGGTGCCGAACAGGCCCGTTTTGACGCTCACCCACTCGGGACGACCGGTGACATCGTCGAGGAAGACGTGCTTGGCGTCGCCGATCTTGTTGCCCTCCGCGTCGTGGACCGGATGATCCAGCACTGTAGAGATCTGCTCTCGCGTGATCATTCCCGGACCTCCTCCCGCTTCCCTGCGTGATCGCGCTTTTCTTCCATTAGCCTCATCGTCCGGCTAACCATAAAATGCAGCAAAAAACACAAATCTAAGCTTTTGTCATGGAAGGCACGGCGGGTGAGGAGGATCGCTCTGAGGCGCGCGCCAACATGCGTCACCAGCACGTGAGGGGCGACGGACAGCAGGAGCGGACCCGCTTCCCCGGAGAGGAGAAACAGGCCCGCTCATACGCCCGGCGGGCGACTCAGCACTGGCGCAGGCCCGGGGCCGGGTCGACGGACGTGTGCACGTCCGAGGCCGGCACGTTGCCCCACTGTCCGTTGTCGAGCTGCGTCCAGTACCAGACGTTGTTGCCGCCGCCGTGCGAGTCACCCGGACCCCAACAGGCGAACCAGCTGAAGGACGAGTTCAGCGGACCGCGCACCGCCGAGCTGAACGAGCGGTGCGCGTACCCCTTGGCGCCGACGCGGTTGCCACACCACAGCTTGCCGTCCGCGCGCACTCCGCACTCCGCGGCGGCCACACGGGCGGGCTTCGCCGACGCCGGCGCGGCAGCGGTGACCAGACCCGTCGCCAGAGCGGCGGTGGCCAGGGCGACGGAGAGCTGCTGGCGAATGATCATGAGGGCTCCTCGGTAACGATCTCGAGCTGACGGAGCTTCGAGACTGACGTGCGCCGTGCCCGACTGTCGACAACCGCCGCGTTGCCCACCTCGACAGGAAACGGTCAACCACCGAGGAAACCCCTGGCTGCCCAGGTCGGCCTCACCTCGTGCGCGTCCTGTGCCGCCCTGCCCGGGCCGACGTCGTACTCGCCATGATGCGGCGTGACTGCCTCGGCGCGGCGCAGCGGGCAGCCGCGGCCGACGGCGCTGGGCATCGGTGGGTATGGATGGCGGTGGTGAGGAAGGCTCGAGTGCCCGGCAGGGCCGCTTCTCCGTGGCCGCTGTGGGGCGACCCGTTCCCTGCCGCCCCCGGACCAGGCCCAGCGGACGGCGCGTCCGCCCGTCCGCGCAGTAGCCGTCCCCGAGGTGCCCCCAGCCCGTGCCGCCATCACGTAGCGTCTACTGCCGGGACGTTTGCGGTACGGGGTGGGCGAGGGAGGGCTGTGAAGATGCGCGGTGTTCGGCAGGCTGCTGCGGCCGCGGCGGTGGTGCTGCTGGGGTTCGCGGTGGCATGCGGGGAGTCGGATTCGGGGGCCGGGGCCGCGACGACCGCGCCACCGGCGCACGCCCGCTTCGAGGAGGAGGTCACGCTCGATGACGGCAGCCGGGTGGGCCTGTCCTACGCGGCCGGGCGCGGACTCGTGGAGCAGCACCGTAGGCCGGGAGCACGGGCGTGGAGCGCGCCGCACCTCGTGCACCGGACCACGTCCGATCCGTGCGGGAGCATGACGGTGACGCCGTTCGGCACCACAGTCGCGGTCATCGCGAACTGGGGGCCCTACTGCGCGGACGGCGAGCCTCCCACGGAGTCGGTGGCAGCCGTCGGTACCGATGGCCCGTCCCGGTGGGACACGAAGGTCACCGAGGACTTCGACGGGTGGGAGAAGGTGTCGGTGGTACGCGGCTCTCAGGGCCTGCGTTTCGAGAGGATGTCCTCGGAATGGACAACGCTGCTGCGCTGGAACCGTGACGAGGGCTTCGCGGAAGTGGACGAGACACGGCGCTGAGTCGAGCGGGGTGCTCGGGCCCGAAACCTGCCCCCTGTGTCCCCTTCATCGCTGGGCCAGGGTCAAGCGTGAACTGCGTCCAGTACGTACCCGAGCCAACCACGGCACCGACGCTGATCGCCAGAACAACATGGTCACCGTTTATCGTGCCTCGGCTCATCCGTTGAGCCGAAGCACGATAAGCGTCACCACCAGCATCCGCTGAACTGCGGCTTCGGTCGTGCCAGAGCGGGCGGGTGGCGCTGGTGAGCAGGTCACGCCCCTGGCTCCCGCTCACGGTGGTTGTCACCGGTACGGCGCGCTACGTGTCACCAGCAGACCTCGGTGTGATCAACGTGGCGAACGCGCAGCCGCGGCACGCCGGTGCCCTCCGTTGCCGCGTCGATCGTGCGGTCCTACCTGGTGCTACCGGGTGCTGTACCTGGTGGTGACCATGATTGCGTTGCCGGTGGTGGGCTGGCCAGGGGCCGTGACCGTCACAGAGCCCCGGCGTCCCGGGCCGTCCAGACGCTCGGGTAGATCGGCCGGAAGCCGAGTTCCCGGCGGATCCGCTGGTTGGACGTGATCCCGTACCACGGGTCGGGGTCTGTGAGCTCCTGGAGCCCGGCGGGCACCTCGACGCCGTTGAGCTGGTAGAGCTCGACCGTCGTGACGGGGGCGTCATCGGCGATGTTGTAGATCCGGCCGGCGATGCCCGGCGCGTACAGCAGCCGCATCAGGCCCTGGGCGACGTCCGCGTGGTGGGCCATCTGCAGGCGCTGGTGCGGCGCCCAACGGTCGGCCCAGTGCAGGACGTCGGCGAGGTGCGGGTCACCCTCGCCGTAGACGAAGGGGAGCCGTCCGATGCGTACGTCCAGGCCCTTGAGCGCGAGCAGTTCGCGCTCGGCCTCGGCCTTGGACTCGGGGTAGGCGCCCCACATCTGGCCTCCCGGCCGGCTCTCGTCCTCCTCGGTCAGCGGGCGGCCCCGTCCCACGCCGTACACGTTGTTCGTGCTGACCTGCACGAACCGCTCCACGCCCGAGGCCTGGGCGGCGCGGCCCAGGGCCACCGCCGCGTCCCGGTTGACGGCCCATGCCTCCTCGTCCGGCACCCCGCGGAAGGAGGCGGCGACGTTCACGACGGCGTCCACGCCAGCGAGCGCCTTGCCGAGGGTCTCCTCCTCGCGCATGTCTCCTACGGCGACCTGGGCGCCCAGCTCCGCGAAGCGCTCGCCGCGGGCGGCGTCCCGTACCAGGACGCGCACCTGCTCGCCCGGCTGCAGCTGGGCCAGCAGCCTCGGCACGAAGCGGCGTCCGACCTGTCCCGTCGTACCGGTCACCAAAGTCAGCACGATGTGCTCCTCACGCATTGTGTCGCCTGTCGTCGATGACCAGCCTCGGCGGATGCGGGTACGAGGGGGAGAGACCTCTGGATCAGGGGATCGGGAGTCCCTGGATAAGTCGGCCGGCCTCACGCACCCTGGAGAAGTGAACCGAGCCGAACTCGCCGACTTCCTGCGCCGCGCTCGCGCCCGCCTGACCCCCTCCGACGTGGGCCTCACGGCCAGCGCGCGCCGCCGTACGCCGGGGCTGCGCCGCGAGGAGGTGGCCCAGCTGGCCGGCATGTCCGTGGACTACTACACACGGCTGGAGCAATCCCGGGGCCCGCGCCCGTCTCGCCAGCTGCTCACCGCGCTGGCCCGCGCCCTGCGCCTGACGGAGGACGAACGCGACCATCTCTTCCACCTCACGGACGAGCAGCCTCCGCGCCGAGAGGAGACCAGCACGCATGTGCGCCCGGGCCTGCTCCTGGTGCTGGACCGGCTGCACGACACCCCGGCCATGGTCGTGACCGACTGCGGCGAGGTCCTGGCCCAGAACGCGCTGTCGCGGGCGCTGAGCGGAGACGTCCTGGCCCGACCGCCCCGAGGACGCAACATGATCCGCCGCTTCTTCCTGGACCCGGCGGCCCAGGAGCTGTTCCCGCCCGAGGACCGCCCCGAGCGCGCCCGCGAGCAGGTGGCCGGCCTGCGAGCGGTGGCCTCGGCTCGCCCCACGGACTCCGAACCCGCCGCCCTCGTCGCCGAACTACGCGCCACGAGCGGGGAGTTCGCACGCCTCTGGGACGAACACGAGGTCGCCGTACGCCGCGCCTCCACGAAACGCTTCCGGCACCCTGCGATCGGCATCCTCGAACTCGAATGCGAGATCCTCGTCAACTCCGACCACAACCAGCAGCTCGTCATCCACACGGCCCGCCCGGGCACGGAGTCCTACGAGCGCTTGCAACTGCTGCGGGTGGTGGGCTTGCAGGACCTGACACCGACGGGCTCGTGACCACGAGCGTGCGCGAGCGCCGCCTTGGAAATTCCCTTCCCTGCATCGTTCGGCGATGACTTGGCGCATCTCTGGGCACTGGCCCCCGCGTTGCCGGCGTCGAACAGGCGCTGCGCATGCTCCGACGAAGGTTGCACCGTAAGCCTGCGGAAGCGTCCGTCGTCGGTCGTGCCGGCTGGTGCGGTGTAGCCGAACCGGGCCCGCTATGCCACGGTGATCCCGGTCGTCGAGCACACGTCACACGCGAGTGAAACCCGCCCTAGCCGACGTGCGCGCTGCCGGTGCGGTCACCGACCCTGCATCGGACTGCACCGTGCGCGAGCAACCCTCGGCTACGGGGGCCTCGGCGACGTGCGGCGCAACGACTCGGACCTTCCCGCCCTCGCTGACGAGCTCGTCCCACGACCTGGCACAGGCAACAGTCACCGGACCGGCCGGTGCCGTCATGCCGCGTTGGCAGGCATGGTGGAACTGAACGGCGTAGCGACACGCGCATGTACTAGCAGCCCGGCTGGCATGACGGCAGGCAGTCCACAGGCGAGACCCGCGTCGTCGCAGCGCGAGCAGCCCTTGTCAAGCACCGTGCAGCGGCCGTAGGTCCGCACCAACTGCAGCGCCGGCAAGCCGACGCGAACTCGATGGCAGCGACGAAACCAGACGCAGAAACTCGGCAGAAGACGCAGTCGGCTCCAAGACCGGTACGGCGTCCGGAAGCGGCACGAAGGCCCCGACCGGAGCCGGAACCGAAGCAGGCAGCGGGACCGACTCACACTCCGCGTCGGTAGGCAGAGCCGGCACAGCGCGCAACGTGACGGGGGCCCGCAGCGCGGACGCGGTACGCCGGGAGGAAGGGGTATGCAGGCTGGGCGGGGTAGGCGCAGTGCCCGGCGCGGAGGCCGCGAACGGGATGGAGGGGGTGTGGGGGGTGGGCTGGGAGTGTCCTTGGGCGATGGCGTCATGCAGGGCGTTGGCGAACCGGGTGATGTCGCCGGGGGTGATGTCGTGGCTGACACTGGCACGAACGGCTGTGGTGATACCACGCCGGGGCAGATACAGCGGGCTCTCATCGGCGACGATCTTGTCCACCAGAATGCCGCGGTCCGCGAGACGGCGGCGCAGCACGGCAGCGGGTACCCGGGCGTGGCGGAAGGTGACGATGCCACTCTGCCGGCCACCAGCGGCGATCAGTTCGCTACCGGCACTGCTGCAGACGGCCACGCGCAGCAAAGACGTCAACCGGCCGATCTGAGCGCCGGTGCCGACGTCGGCACCGGTGTCACAGCCGGCGGCGCCCAGGTCGGTGCTGGGGTTCGTACCGTCGCTAACGCCATTGCTGTTACCAGGGTTGCTGCCGGTGCCGCTGTCGGTGCTGAGGCCAGGGCCAGCGGCGGAGTTTGCGCCGGTGGTGGGGTGGTGGGTGAGGGCGGTGTTGAGGGCGGCGAGGGCCGGAGCGGGCGCCGACAGGGGAGGCAGGCCGCCGTGCGGGGCCAGGACCTCGTGCAGGCGCGGTGCGGTGTAGGCGAAGCCGGCGCCGTGGGGGCCGCGCAGGAAACGCCAGCCGTCCCCGGTGAGCAGGTCACAGCCGAAGGCGGCCACGTCCAGGGGTAGTTGTCCAACCGCGTGGGAGGCGTCGACCGCGTAGAGGCAGCGGTGCCCGGCCAGCAGGGCCCCGACCTCGTGGACGGGTTGGAC